>NZ_JBFAQT010000064.1:0-22271 GCF_040678895.1 Kitasatospora sp. NPDC049258 | reverse complement strand
CCCAGGCCGAGATCGGCCAGCTCCTCGGCTACTCCCAGATGCACATCTCCCGGGTGCTCAAGCGCGTCCTCGGCGAACTGCGCGAGGCCCTGCTGACCGACTGCTGACCGGTCGTAGGCCGACCGGTCGCCGGTGGCCCGATATGCTGGGCCCGTGACACCGAGGGCCGAGCAGGGGGCAGCGCTGCGGTCCGATGCTGCCCGCAACCGGGCCCGGGTGTTGCAGGTCGCCCGCGAGCAACTGGCCGCCGGCGACGACTCGCTCCAGCTCAACACCATCGCCCGGCTCGCCGGTGTGGGTGTGGGGACCGTGTACCGGCACTTCCCGAACCGTCTTGCGCTGCGGGAGGCGCTGTCGGCGGAGCGCTTCCAGGAGCTGGTCACCGAGGCGCAGGCCGCGGCCGCCGACGAGGACGCCCTTGCCGGCCTGCACCGCCTGCTGCGGTTCACGCTCGCCCGTGCGCTGCACGACGCCGGGTTCGCGGCCGTGCTGGAGTCCGCCAGCGATGCCGAGGCGCAGACCTCGGCGATGAAGGCCGAGCTGGACCGGGCCGTCGCCGAACTGCTCGACCGGGCTCGTTGCACGGGCGCCATCCGGCGGGACATCCAGGCCGACGACGTGCGCCGGCTGCTGTGCGGCATCGAGCACGCCGTGCGCTCCGGCGACAGCGACCCCACCCGCGCCGAGGTCTATCTCGGCGTCCTGCTGGAAGGCCTGCGCCCCCCGCGCCGATAGCCGCGCGTCGAGCCCTACCGTCCGACCGGCCGCCCCGGGCCGCACCCGGTCGATTAAACGGATACCTATCCGCTTGTGCTAGCGTGCCCTCATCGAAACGGATAGGTATCCGCTTATCCTGGCGGAACGATGGAGGGCAGACCTGTGGACCAGCGGGCAGTGGTGACGGCGGGCACCGGGGGAATCGGTCTCGAGACCGCGATGGGACTGGCGGCGAGCGGGCTCGCGGTGACCGTGGTCGGCCGTGATGCCGAGCGCGGGGCCCGCGCTTTGGAACGGATCGAGACGGTCGCCACCGGCGCCGGCCCGCGGTTCGAGCCGGCCGACCTCGCCTCGCTCGAGGAGGTGCGGGCGCTCGCCGCGCGGCTGGCGGCCGAGGGGCCGCTGAAGGTCCTGGTCAACAACGTCGGTGCGATGTTCCCGGAGCGGCAGCACACCGTCGACGGCATCGAGGCGACGTTCGCCGTCAACCACCTCTCGCCGTACCTGCTGACCGAGTTGCTGCTGGAGCAGCTCCGGGCCGCCGGGCCGAGCCGGATCGTGAACGTCAGCTCGGGTGCGGTGCGGCTCGCCAAGGGGAGCTTCGATGCCGCCGAGCCGCCGGGGGGCTACTACGGCTTCCACCGGTACGGTCGGGCCAAGCTCGCCAACCTCGTCTACACCCTGGATCTGGCCGAGCGCCTGCGCGGCAGTGGCGTTTCGGTCTTCGCGGCCGACCCCGGCGGTGCCGCGACCGAGATGACCAACGGCACCATGACCTCACCGAAGATCGTCTCGCCGGGGCTGCGGCTGCTCTGGCCGCTGGTCCGCCGGAGGTTCGAACGCTCCACCTCCGGCCCCGCATCGGTGGCCGCCAGGCCGTCCGTGCTCGCCGCCACCGGCACCTCGCTCGACGGCCGGACCGGCCTGCTGATCGGGCCCGAGGCCCACCCCGTCCCGGCCCCGCGCGGCAGCACCGAGCCCCGGACGATCGACCAGGTCCGCAGGCTCAGCCGGCAGTTGGCACCCCTCACACCCGGTCGGTGAGGGGCGCCGCAGGCGCGACGGCGAGCAGGCCCTCCAGGTCGCGCGTCAACTCCGGAACCCGCTCGCCCTAGGTGTCCGGCAGCGGGTCGCGAGTGGAGAGTCTGTTCCGACCTGTAACGAGGTGACTTTTCGAGGGTCCTGTCGGCCGAGAGGAGGCCACCGCCCCAGGTCATCCGGTTCTCGGGACGGGCCGAGCCGCATCATCCGGAGAATCAAACCGGCACCGACAGCGAAGCCGACGCCGTCCGCCGCTCCCGCCGATATGCCCCAGGCGGTGCGCCGAAGTGCCGCTTGAAGGCCTTCGCGAACGCGAATTCCGAGGTGTAGCCGGTGCGCTCGGCCACGGCGCTCAGCGAGTCGACCGTCTCGCGCAGCATCCGCGCGGCGGTGGCCATCCGCCACGTCGTCAGGTAGCTGAGCGGCGGCTCGCCGACCACCGTGGTGAACCGCCGGGCGAACGCTGCGCGGGACAGCCCGGCCCGGCTCCCCAGCGATTCGACGGTCCACGGATGTGCCGGGTCGTCGTGGATCGCTTTCAGCGCCGGGGCGATCAACGGGTCGTTCAGTGCCGAGGCCCAGCCGTGCGTCTGCTCCCTGGGCAACTCGGCGTACCAGGACCGCAGAATATAGAGAAGCAGCAGATCGACGAGCGCCGTGACCACCGAGTCCGACCCCGGCCGAGGCCGGTGGATCTCGGCGCAGAGCTGGTCGACCGCCGAGCGCAGCTCCGGATGGCGACCGGGGCCGGCCGGGAGGTGGATGACCTCCGGGAGGTCGCCGAGCAGCGGATGCGGCCGGTCGATGTCGAGGTGGTAGGCCCCGCACACCAGCACGCTGCGAGCGCCGTCGCCCTCGACGGTGAAACGCCCGATCGGCGAGGAGGTGTCGACGCGGTCGGGCTCGAAGGCGACCGGCTCGCTGGTGACGGCGTCACAGATGGCGTGATCGGTGCCGCGCCGCAGGAACACGACGTCGCCGGGACCAAGGGCCACCGGATCGCCGCCGACCGGCAGGAGATGGCAGCGTCCTTCGACGACGACGTGGAATCCGGCTCCCGCGATGGGCTGGAAGCGCACACCCCACGGCGCTCGCGCGTCGGTGCGGACAACGGACGGACGCCCGGTGCGCAGGGCCGCGAGCGTGTCGCTGAGAACGTCCATGCGCTCACTGTAACGCGCAGAGATCAAGACGATCAGACAAAGATTCAAGATTTCTGGCCATTCATCGTCCCGGTCGTGGCACGTAGCGTCTTCGCCATGGACAACACAGCAGACACCCAGCGTGTCGTCGTCATCGGTGGTACCTCCGGCATCGGATTCGCCGTTGCGCAGGCCGCGGCGACTCAGGGCTCGAACGTGGTCGTCGCCTCCAGCAGTCAGGACCGGGTCGACCTGGCGGTGAAGAAGCTCGGCGGCTCGGCCGAAGGCATCCGGCTGGACGTCGCCGACGAGGCCGCGCTCGCCGCCTTCTTCGACCGGATCGGCGAGTTCGACCACCTCGTCTACACGGCGGGCGAGTCCCTGCTGCTCAAGCCGCTCGCCGACCTCACCGCCGGGGAGTCCCGGGCCTTCTTCGAGCGCCGCTTCTGGGGTGCCCTGCTCGCCGCGAAGTACGCGACGCCGCAGCTCCGTCCCGGCGGCTCGATCACCTTCACCTCCGGCGCCTTCGCCACCCGGCCCGTCCCCGGAGCCTCGCTCGGGGCAAGCATCACGGCGGCCGTCGAGGGTCTCACGCGAGCCCTGGCCCTGGAACTCGCCCCACTACGGGTCAACGCGGTCCGCCTCGGCGCGATCCGCACCGAGCTCTGGGGCAACACCCTGGCCGAGCCGGAGGCCTTCCTCCGAGCGCAAGGCAGTGGCCTTCCCGTGCAGCGCGTCGGCAGCCCCGAGGAGGCAGCGGCGGCCTACCGGTACCTCCTGGGCAACGGCTACGCGACCGGCACGGTGCTCACCCTCGACGGCGGAGCCTCCGTGGCCTGACACCTGGCCGATCGCCGACCACCCTGGAGGGCTCATGTCCGCTTCACGCCGCACGCCCAAGCTCCTCACCCGCGACGGCCGTCGCGGTTCTGATCTCCGCCGGGGTCTGGGACATCTACCAGAGCAATGCCTTCTTGACGGTCAACCTGACGCAGGACGGTAACGGGAACCTCTACGGCTCCGCCGTCCAGGGCGACATGGTCGGTACCGTGGAGAACGGGAGTGCCGTGGAGGGCCCACTTCACCATCAGTTGGTCGAACGGGGCGCGAGGCCGGTACACCGGAGTCCGGGGCGCGGACGGGCGCCTGTCCGGGACCACGTTCGACCTGAACAACCCGGCCAGCCAGGCGACCTGGGTCACCTCGCGCACGTTCTGACCGGACGGCAGGAGACCCCTGCGGCGTCGGGACACGCGCCGCGGGGGTCTTCGCGTCGAACGGTCGGGCCGCTCCGCGAGGTCAGTCGGAGGGCTGCTCCACGAGCTGCGCGATGTACAGCGGCTCGCCGAGCTTCGCCACCAGCTCCAGCTGGGTGTCGAGGTAGTCGATGTGCTCCTCCTCGTCGGCGAGGATCGACTCGAAGAGGTTGGCCGAGGTGATGTCGTTCTTGGCGCGCATCACGGCGATGCCGCGGCGGAGCCGGTCGATCGCCTCGACCTCGACGGTGCGGTCCACGGTGAGCATCTCGGTGACGGTCTGGCCGATCTGCACGTGGAAGAGGCGCTGGTAGTTGGGCAGGCCGTCGAGCATCAGGATCCGGTCGGTGAGGATCTCGGCGTGCCGCATCTCGTCGAAGGACTCCGCGCGGGTGTGGGCGGCCAGCTTCGGCCAGCCGAAGTGCTCCTGCATCTTGGCGTGCAGGAAGTACTGGTTGATCGCGGTCAGCTCGGCGGTGAGCTGCTCGTTGAGGAACTCGATGACCTCGGCGTCGCCGTCCATCGGACGTCTCGCTCTCTCCGGCGCGGTGGCCGGTGTGCGGCTCCGGGCAGGCGGCAGGAGCCTGCGGCGTGCACCTCCCATTGGAACGCAGGGCCTTCGGCGCCGCCACAGCGCGGATCAGGACCGCGGCCCGCCGCGGTGCTCCGCGGGCCGCACGACCGCCGCGGGCTTCGGGCTCGGGCGGCGCAGGAAGAGGTAGAGCACGGGCACCAGGTAGCAGACCCAGACGATCACCTGGAGGACGGTGGGATCGGGCTGGAAGTTGAGGATGCCCTTGAGCAGGGTGCCGTACCAGCTGTCCTTGGGGATGGTGCTGGAGATGTCGAAGGCGAGGTTGTGCAGGCCGGGCAGCCAGCCGGCCTCCTGGAGGTCGTGCACGCCGTAGGCGAGCACACCGGCGGCGACGATCACCAGCAGGGCGCCGGTCCAGGTGAAGAACCTGGCCAGGTTGATCCGCAGGGCGCCGCGGTAGAACAGCCAGCCGAGCACGACGGCGGTCAACAGACCGAGGGCGGCGCCGATCAGCGGGCGGACGCCGTCGCCGGTGGCCTGGACGGCGCTCCAGATGAACAGCGCCGTCTCCAGCCCCTCGCGGCCGACGGCCAGGAAGGCGGTGGTGACCAGCGCGACGGTGCCGAGCGCGATCGCCTGGTCGAGCCTGCCCTGCAGCTCGGCCTTGAGGTACCGGGCGGTGCGGCGCATCCAGAACACCATCCAGGTGACCAGGCCGACCGCGATGATCGACAAGGTCCCGCCGAGCGCCTCCTGCGCCTCGAAGCTCAGCTGGGCGGAGCCGTACTGGAGGATCGCGCCGAAGGCCATGGAGAGCAGCACGGCGGCGGTGATGCCGGTCCAGACCGGCAGGAGTCTGTCCCTGCGGTCGGTCTTGACCAGGTACGCGATCAGGATGCAGACGATCAGGCTGGCCTCCAGCCCTTCGCGCAGGCCGATCAGGTAGTTCGCGAACACGCGCGCTCCTCGGGGGTCATGGGGGCCGGCCTGGCCGAACAGGGTGCGGCCCCACCAGCCGTCCGGGCCGTGGACGCCGGGCGGGCAGGCGAAGTGGGCGGAGGCGACGTGCTGCAGGTGCTCGCCGAGCGCCTCGGTGCCGGCCAGGTGCTGCTGGACGGGCAGGAACCCGGTGCGGGTGTCGCGTTGGTAGGCCAGGAAGAACAGCCCCGCGTCGAGGCGGCCGAGGCCGTCCGTACCGTCGGTGAAGGAGTAGCCGCGGCGCAGGATCGTCGCGCCGTTGTTGGAGTCGGGGTGGGCGAGGCGGACGTGCGCGTCCTCGGGCATCGCGGCCAGGTCCGGGGGGGCGTGCTCGTGCTCGCGGCCGAAGGAGGCGCCCTCGCCCTTGGTGCGGCCGAAGATGTCCTCCTGCTCGCCCAGCCGGGGTGTGGTCCCAGGTCCCGATGTGCATCCGGATCCGGCGCGCCACCAGGTAGGCACCGCCCGCCATCCAGTCGGGGCCGTCGGCGGGCGCGACCCGGACGTACCGGGTCAGTGCCTCGGTGTCGGTGCCGGCGATGTTGCGGGTGCCGTCCTTGAAGCCCATCAGGTTGCGCGGGGTCTGCGCCTCGGGGGTGGTGGAGGAGGTCTTGCCGAAGCCCAGCTGGGACCAGCGCACCGAGACGGTGCCGAAGCCGAGGCGGGCCAGGTCGCGGATCGCGTGGACGGCGACCTGGGGATCGTCCGCGCAGGCCTGCACGCACAGGCTCGGGCCGAAGCCGATGGTCAGGGTGAGCCGGGAGGCGGCCGCGCCGAGGGCCGCTCCGGCGCCGGCCCGGCCGAGCACGGCCCGCCGGCTCAACCCGGTGCGGGCCTCGCGCCGCTGCGCGCTCCCGGTCTCCTCGTCCTGGGGGTCCACCGGCCCGGAGCCCTATGGTGTCGGGGAGGCCGGTGCGACGGCGACGGCCAGCCGGGAGAGGGGTTCGGCGAGCGCGTTCACCGCGTCCGAGAAGGTCTTCCGCTCCGCCTCGGTGACCTGGTCGTACGGGGTGTAGGTGCCGTCCGGCTGCCGGTACTTGGCGAGCAGGGCCTGGATGTCGGCGAATTCGGTGTCCAGGGTCTGGACCAGCTGCGGATCCTTCTCGGCGACTACCGCCTTGAGCAGGTCGTACGCCTCCTTGGCGCCGTCCACGTTGGCGGCGAAGTCGGACAGGTCGGTGTGGCTGTAGCGGTCCTCCTCGCCGGTGACCTTGCCGGTGGCGACCTCGTCCAGCAACTCCTTGGCGCCGTTGGCCATGCTGGTGGCGGTGATGTCGGCGGTGCCGACCCGGGTCTGCCAGTCCTGGAGGTCGGTGACCAGCTGGTCGGCGAGGGTCCGGTCCTCGGGGGCGATGGCGCCGTTCACCCAGAGCGACTTCTCCAGGCGGTGCCAGCCGGTCCACTGCTGGCCCGCCTCGACGCCGTCCTCGCGGGTGTCGGTCTTCGGGTCGATGTCGCCGAAGCTCTCGGCCACCGGCTCGGTGCGCTCCCAGCCGGCCCGGGAGGGCGCGAACAGGGTCTGGGCCCGGGCGACGTCCCCGGCCCTGACCGCGGCGGCGAACTGCGCCACCACCGGGACGGTGGCGTCGGCCTGCTCCTGCACGTAGTGGCGGTACTGCGCGACCGCCGCGTCGAGCCGTGGGTCGGCGGCCGCCGCGGCCGCCGAGCCGCCGGTCACGGTGAGCTGCTGGCGGATGCCGTCGCCGGTCATGCCCGGCTTGCAGGCGATCTCGTACGAACCGGGCTTGATCTCCGCGGTGAGGGTGGAGCCGGTGCCGGGGCCGATGTTCTCCCGCTCGGTGACGATCTTGTCGCCGGGGGCGTAGATGTAGACCTCGGTCACCTTGGACCCGGTGTTCTTGACCTCCAGCTCGACCTGGCCGGCCCGGACGGTGCCGGTGGACACCTGGCAGGCGTCGTCGGACGCGGTGACCTTGATCGTGCCGCTGGAGCCGCCGCTCCCGCCCGAGGAGCTGGAGCACCCGGCGGTGGCGAGCAGCAGCGCGGTGAGCGGGAGGACCGAGACGGTGACGGTGCGTGCGGACGGCATGGGGCTCCCGGGTCCGACGGGGCGGCATCGGGTGGGCCCGACCCGGGCCGGCGCGGCGCCGCCATGACAGCCAAGGCTTACCTTAGTTCGCTCGGCGGTGCGCGGCCATACGGCCGGACGGGCGCGGGTTTCACCTGGACGGCCCGGCGCGTGCTCAGGCCGGCCGGCGGTTGCGGTGGGACAGTCGGCGGGCCTTGGCCAGCAGTGCGTGGATCTGCGGGCCGGCCTGGTCGGCGTCGTCCGCCGGTGTCGGGAACGGCAGCCGGACGTCGGTGCGGGCCTGCGGGTACTCCAGCCGGAGCGTGATGCCGTACCGGTCCAGTGCGAGCGGCAGCGCGCGGGTCAGCCCGGCGGCCGGGACGGTGAGGCGCAGCAGGAGCGGGACGAGCTCGGGGTGGTCGTCGAGGAGGTGGGTGAGCAGACCGGCCTCGCGGCAGGCGAGCGGGTCGGGCGCGGCCCGGTGGAGGTCGTCCAGGGTGACGTAGGCGCGGCCGTCGGTGTCCTCGACGACCGCCTGGCCGAACTCCATGCGGGTGCTCTCGGCGCCGGGGTCGTAGGGCGCTGCCAGCAGGCCGGTGACGGTGACGCGGCCGGGTCGCCGCAAGCGGCCGCCGCCTGCGAGCCTGCCCGCCGCCCCGCAAGCCGGGCCTCCCCGGGGCCGGTTGAGGGGGCGATTGGATTGACGGTGTCACCAGCGTCTTCTTAAACTCGAGTCGGCGAAGAGTGTCAGTCGAACGGCCCCGGCCGGCTGACCGGCAACCCCCACACTGCGGTGGGGTGCCCCGGGGATAAGCCAGGTGGCATGGCGTCATGCCGCAAGCGCAGGTGGGTGCCTGTAACGGGCGGGGATGGAGAAGGTCGTGGACCAGGGGGCGCTCGGGCGTCGGGCGGCAGCACTGCGGCTCGTGGCCAGGCTCGACATCGACCTGCTGCGGCGGGCCAGTTCCCTCTGTCGCTGACCGCGGTCGGCCTGCGGGGCGGTGAGGTACGCCGCCCGGTCGGCCGACACGAGCCCGGTCACGATCCGCGCGTGCACAGGAGAGCCCTGCGGCCCACCCTTCCGCGCGCCTGCCTCAGGAGTACGGATGTCTCTCGCCCCCGCACCATTCACGCTCGACCTTCCGAGCACGCTGCCCGCCGGGCGCGAGCCCGAGTACCGCCGCCTGTACGAGGCGCTGGAGCACTGCGAGGCCGGGCACGGCGCCGTGATCGCCCTGCACGGCTCGGTGGGCAGCGGCCGCAGCGAGTTGCTGTACGCCTTCGCCGACGTCGCGGCGGAGCGCGGGGCCACGGTACTGATGGGCACCGGATCCCCGCTGGAGCGCGACTTCCCGCTCGGCCTGGCCCGGCAGTTGCTGCAGAGCGCACCGCTGGATCCGGAGGAGGCCGCCACGGCGGAGGCCCTGCTCGCCCGGGGCGCCGACGAGGTGGCCCGCCACCCCGGGGTGGCGGAGGGCCTGGACGGGCGGCTCAGCCAGCCCACCCTGGAGGGGCTGTTCGGCCTGGTCCGGACGCTCGCGGGCCGCACCCCGGTGCTGATCGCGGTCGACGACCGGCAGGACGCCGACCCGCAGTCGCTGGAGTTCCTCCTCTACCTGGTCCGCCGGACCAGGAACGCGGCCGTGCTGACCGTCCTCAGCACCCGGGAGACCATGACGCCGCCGAACCCGTTCTTCGAGGTCGAGCTGGCCCGCCAGCCGCACCACCGGCAGATCAGGCTTGAGGTGCTCCCCGCCGAGCTGGTCGCGGAGCTGTTCCGGCGCCGGTTCCCCGACCCGGCGGCCGCCGGGCTGGCCGCCGAGGCGCACGAGCTGACCGGTGGAAACCCGCTGCTGGTGCACGCCTTGATGGACGATCACGAGCGGGCCGGTGCACCGGCCATCCTGACCGTCGGCGAGGGCTACCGGCGCGGGCTGATGCACTGCCTGCACCGCATCGACCCGCTCGCGCTGCGCCATGCCCGCGGCGTGGCGGTGCTGGGCCCCGGTGCCACCCCCGGCCTGCTGGCCGAACTGCTGCTGCTGCCCGCCGACTCGCTCCCGCGGGCGCTGTACCTGCTGAACGCGGCGGGGCTGTTCCGGGGCGGCGGCTTCCGCCACCCGAGCGCCGCCGGGGACCTGCTGGCCGCCATGCGGCCGGCCGAACTGGCCAGCCTGCACGAGCGGGCGGCGCAGCTGCTACGGGCGGCCGGCGCCGAGCCCCGCACGGTGGCCGGGCACGTCCGGGCGGCCGAGGGCTACCTGCGGACACCGTGGTCACCCTCTCCGGACGCCGGACCACCGGGCCCGCCGCCCACGGTGCTCCCGCCCGCCGCGCCCCGGTCCGCCGCGCCCCCGCCCGTCGTGGTCGCGCCCGTCCTGCTCCCGTCCGCCGATGACGCCCCGGCGGCCGCGGCCGTGACCCCGACCGCCGGCACGTCGCCCGAGGCCGTGACGTTCCGCTGCGTACCGTCCCTGCCCGGGACGGTGCTGGACGGCAGCGACGCGAAGCGGCACGAGCTGAAGTCGATCCGCCACCTCTTCTGGCAGGGCCGCCCGGACGAGGGACTGGCCGCCCTGGAGCGCTTCGAGGCCGCGCAGCGCAAGCTCGGCGAGCAGCGCGCCGGTGCGGGACTGCGCGGCTGGCTCGCGTACTGGTACCCGTCCCTGGCCGCGCGGACCTCGGCCCCGGCCGCCGGGCCCGGGGAGGAGGGCGGGGCCGCCGACGGCGGGCGGGACGGCGGGATGCGGCTGCTGGCCTCGCTGCTGGCCGGCACCGTCGAACCAGGTGCGGCCGTGATCCGCGCGGAGGCCATCCTGCGGGACGGACACCCGGGCGGCCGCGGCAGCACCGAGGCGCTCACCGCCGCGCTGACGGTGCTGCTCTACGCCGACCGGGCCGACCGGGCGGTGCGCTGGTACGGCCCGCCGGCGGAGCGCGCCGCGAGCCGCTGCGGCACCACCCGGCACGCCCTGCTGTCCGCGCTGCGGGCCGAGGCGGCGCTGCGCCAGGGCGATCTGCGGACGGCGGACGAGGCCGCCCGGGCGGCGTTCGCCCGGGTCGCACCGGACGCCTGGGGCGTGGCGGTGGGCCTGCCGCTGTCCACGATGGTGGCGGCCCGCACGGCCCTCGGCCGGCACCAGGACGCCGCCCGCTTCCTGGAACTGACGGTGCCCCGGGGCATGGAGCGGACTCCGGCCGGCCTGCACCACCGCTACGCGCGCGGCGGCCATCTGCTCGCCACCGGGCGGCCGCAGGAGGCGCTGGCGGAGTTCCGGGCCTGCGGCGAGACGATGGCCCGGTGGGGGCTGGACCACCTGCCCGCCATCGCACCCTGGCGGCTCGGCGCGGCCCGGGCGCAGCTCGCGCTCGGACGGCCGCAGGCCGCCGCGGCGCTGGCGGACCAGCAGCTCGCCCGGCTCGGGCCGTCGGGGCAGTCCCGGATCCGCGGGGTGGCGCTGTGGATCCGGGCCACCGCCGGGGAACGGCCGGCGCGGACCGGGCTGTTGGAGCAGGCCGTGGGCCTGCTGGAGGAGGCCGAGGCCGAGGCCGACCTGGCCGGCGCCCTGGCCGACCTCAGCGAGGCGCACCGCACCGACGGTGACCCCGGCCGCGCCTGGCAGACCGACCGCCGGCTGCGCCGCTCCCCGGCGCTGTCCGTGGTCCCGGCGGCCGAACCCGACCTGGCCGGGCTCTCCGACGCCGAGCGCCGGGTCGCCGAACTCGCGGTCCGCGGCCTGTCGAACCGGGAGATCGCCCGGAAGCTCTACATCACCGTGAGCACCGTGGAGCAGCACCTGACCCGGGTGTACCGCAAGCTCGGCGTCCGCCGCCGGGTCGACCTGGCCGCCGTCGTCCACGGTGGCGAGGCCTCCAACGACCCCGAGCTCGCACTCGCGGCTAGGGGTACGACAGGGGTTGCCTAGGGGCCCGGCCGGGCGGGGTGCCGCGCAACGCTGGGGGCACAGCGACGACCCCGGCCCTCAGGAGTGGACCCCACCATGGCGGAATCCTTCGACCCGTCCGTGCCCGACGCCGGCTCTCCGGAGGCGGTGGCCGTGGTCGGTGCCTCCTGCCGGCTGCCCGGTGCGGCGGACCCGGAGGCGTTCTGGCGGCTGCTCGACTCCGGGGCGAGCGCGGTGGGGGCGGCCCCGCCCGGGCGCTTCGCCGAGGGGGAGCGGCCCCGGCCGGGCGGCTACCTCGACCAGGTCGACCGGTTCGACCCCGAGTTCTTCGGGATCTCCCCGGCCGAGGCGGCCGCCGCCGACCCGCAGCAGCGCCTGGTGCTGGAACTGGCCTGGGAGGCGCTGGAGGACGCCGGGGTGGTGCCCGCCGCGCTGGCCGGCAGCCGGGCCGGGGTGTTCGTCGGCGCGATCGGCGGCGACTACGCGGCGCTGGCCGCCCGCACCGGAGCGATCTCCCGCCACACCCTCACCGGCCTGAACCGGGGCATCATCGCCAACCGGGTCTCGTACGCGCTCGACCTGCGCGGACCGAGCTTCACCGTGGACTCGGCCCAGTCCTCCTCGCTGGTGGCCGTCCACCTCGCGGTGGAGAGCCTGCGCTCGGGGGAGGCCGACCAGGCGCTGGTGGCCGGGGTCAACCTGAACCTGGCCCCGGACTCCACCCTGGCCGTGGAGCGCTTCGGCGCGCTCTCCCCGGACGACCGCTGCTTCACCTTCGACGCCCGGGCCAACGGCTACGCCCGGGGCGAGGGCGGCGTGGTCCTGGTGCTCAAGCCGCTGGTGCGGGCGCTCGCGGACGGCGACCGGGTGTACGCGGTGCTGCTCGGCAGTGCGGTCAACAGCGACGGCGCCACCGACGGCCTGACGGTGCCGAACGCGGCCGCGCAGGCGGAGGTGGTGCGCCGGGCGCTGCGCCGGGCCGGCGTCGCGCCCGAGCGGGTCGGCTACGTGGAGCTGCACGGCACCGGCACCCGGGTCGGCGACCCGATCGAGGCGAGCGCGCTCGGGGCCGCGCTCGGCGCGGGCCGCCCGGCCGACGCGCCGCTGCTGGTCGGGTCGGCCAAGACCAACGTGGGCCACCTGGAGGGTGCTTCCGGCATCGTCGGGCTGCTGAAGACCGTGCTCGCGGTGCACCACCGCCGGCTGCCGGCCAGCCTCAACTTCGGTACGCCCAACCCCGACATCCCGTTCGAGCGGCTCGGGCTGCGGGTGCGCACCGGATCCGGGCCCTGGCCCGGGGGCGGGCGGGCGCCGGTCGCCGGGGTGAGCTCGTTCGGCGTCGGCGGCACCAACGCGCACGTGGTGGTCACCGCCGCCCCCGCGGCCCCCGCCGCCGCCCCTGCCACGGCCCCCGCGCCGGCGGAGGGGCCCGAGCTGTGGCCGCTGTCCGGTCGCAGCCCGGCGGCGCTGCGCGAACAGGCAGCCAGGCTGAGGGAGTTCGCCGAGCGGCGGACCGACCTCGACCCGGCCGCGATCGGGTCCGCGCTCGCCACCACCAGGACCCACTTCGAGCACCGCGCCGCCGTCACCGGCGCCGACCGCGGGGAGCTGCTCGCCGGGCTGGCCGCCCTGGCCGGGGGCGGGCAGGCGGCCGGCCTGGTCCAGGGCCGGGCACAGGCCGGCGGCGGCACCGTGCTGGTGTTCCCCGGGCAGGGCTCGCAGTGGGACGCCATGGCCGCCGAACTGCTCGACACCGCACCGGTGTTCGCCGCCGAGCTGGCCGCCTGCGAGCAGGCGCTCGCCCCGCACGTCGACTGGTCGCTGACCGCGGTGCTGCGCGGCGCCGCTGGCGCGCCCGGCCTGGACCGGGTGGACGTGGTCCAGCCCGCCCTGTTCGCCGTCATGGTCGCGCTGGCCGCCCTGTGGCGGGCGAACGGCGTCCGGCCCGACGCGGTGATCGGCCACTCCCAGGGCGAGATCGCCGCCGCCTACGTGGCCGGGGCCCTCACCCTGGCGGACGCCGCCGCCGTGGTGGCGCTGCGCTCGCAGGCCATCGCCGGGCTCGGCGGCTCCGGGCGGGGCGCGATGGCCGCCGTGCCGCTGCCCGTCGAGCAGGTCGCCGAGCGGCTCGACCGCTGGTCCGGCCGGATCGGCGTCGCCGCCGTCAACGGCCCCGCCGCCACCGTGGTCTCCGGCGACCGGGTGGCGGTCGAGGAACTGGTCGAGCGGTACCGGACCGAGGACGTCCGGGCCCGGCTGGTGCCGGTCGACTACGCCTCCCACTCCCCGCAGGTGGAGCCGCTGAGCTCGACCCTGCCCGCCCTGCTCGCCGGGATCCGCCCGCGCCGCGGCGCCGCGGCCTTCTACTCCACCGTCACCGGCGGCCTGCTGGACACCACCGAACTGACCGCCGACTACTGGTACCGCAACCTGCGCGGCACCGTGCAGCTGGAGAGCGCGGTCCGGGCCGCCCTCGCCGACGGGCACCGCGGCTTCGTGGAGAGCAGCGCCCACCCGGTGCTGACCGTCGGCCTCGCCCAGATCACCGACGGCGCGGCCGCCGTCACCGGGACTCTGCGCCGCGACCACGGCGGCCTCGGCCAGTTCCGCACCGCGCTCGCCGAACTGCACGTCCGGGGCGGCACGGTGGACTGGCGGGCTCGGGACGGCGAGCGCGGCGGGCACGTACCGCTGCCGACCTACGCCTTCCAGCGGCGGCGGCTCTGGCTTGACGGCACCACCGCACCGCTGCCCGTCAGCGGCCCCGCCACCGACCCCGCGGCCGACCCCGCGCCCGCCATCGGCACCCCGGCCGGCTGGACCGAGGAGGAGGCGCTGACCCTCGTCCGGTCGGGCGCCGCCCTGGTGCTCGGGCAGAGCGGGCCGGAGGCCGTCGACCCGGATCTGACCTTCAAGGACCTCGGGTTCGACTCGGTCGCCGCCGTGGAGTTCCGCGACCGCCTGGCCGGTGCCACCGGCCGCGTCCTGCCGTCCACCCTGACCTTCGACCGGCCCACCCCGCGCGCCGTCGCGGCCCACCTGGCCGCGCCGGCCGCCGGGGAGCGGAGCGACCGGCAGCCCGGGCCCGAGGCGCGGACCGGTGCGCCGGAGCAGGACGACCCGATCGCGGTGGTCGCGCTCAGCGGCCGCTGGCCCGGCGGCGCCGACAGCCCGGAGCAGCTGTGGGAGCTGCTGCGCGAGGGCCGGGACGCGATCGGCCCGTTCCCCGGCAACCGGGGCTGGGACTTGGACGCCCTCTACGACCCGGACGGCGAGCGGCCCGGCAGCTCGTACACCCGCCAGGGCGGCTTCCTGTACGACGCGGACTCCTTCGACGGCGCGTTCTTCGGCCTCGCCCCGCGCGAGGCGGCGGCCATGGACCCGCAGCAGCGGCTGCTGCTGGAGGCAGCCTGGGAGCTCACCGAACGGGCCGGCCTGCTGCCTGCCGCCCTGCGCGGCAGCCGGACCGGGGTGTTCGTCGGCGCCATGCCGCAGGACTACGGGCCGCGCCTGCACGAGACCCCGGCCGGCTCCGAGGGCCACGCCCTGACCGGCACGCTCAGCTCGGTCGCCTCCGGTCGGCTGGCCTACACGCTGGGCCTGGAAGGGCCGGCGATCACGGTCGACACCGCCTGCTCCTCGTCGCTGGTGGCGATCCACCTGGCCGCCCAGTCGCTGCGCGGCGGTGAGTGCGACCTCGCCCTGGCGGGCGGCGTGACCGTGATGTCCACCCCTGGCATGTTCACCGAGTTCAGCCGCCAGCGGGGTCTGGCACCCGACGGGCGCTGCAAGCCGTTCGCCGCCGCGGCGGACGGCACCGCCTGGGCCGAGGGCGTCGGGCTGGTGCTGCTGGAGCGCCTCTCCGACGCCCGGCGGCTCGGCCACCGGGTGCTCGCGCTGATCCGCGGCTCCGCGGTCAACCAGGACGGCGCCTCCAACGGCCTGACCGCCCCCAACGGACCGGCCCAGGAACGGGTCATCCGGCAGGCCCTGGCCCAGGCCGGGCTGGCCCCCGGCGAGGTGGACGCGGTGGAGGCGCACGGCACCGGCACCGCGCTCGGTGACCCGATCGAGGCGCAGGCGCTGATCGCCGCCTACGGGCAGGACCGCGAACAGCCGCTGCTGATCGGCTCGGCGAAGTCCAACCTCGGCCACACCCAGGCGGCCGCCGGCGTCACCGGCGTGATCAAGCTGGTGCAGGCGCTGCACCACGGCGAGCTGCCCGCCACCCTGCACCTGGACGCGCCCTCCCCGCACGTGGACTGGAGCTCCGGCAGTGTCCGGCTGCTGGACGGCGTCACCCCATGGCCCAGCACCGGCCGCCCGCGCCGGGCCGCGGTCTCCTCGTTCGGCATCAGCGGCACCAACGCCCACCTGATCCTGGAGGCCCCGCCGCAGGACCCGAGCGCACCGCGGCCCGCGGTGAGCCGGGCACCGCGGCCCGAGCCGCTGCTGCTCTCCGCCCGCACCGAGCAGGCCCTGCGGGCCCAGGCCGAGCGCCTGCTCCCGCTCGCCGGGCCCGGCGCGGGCAGCGGGCTCGGGCAGGCGCTCGCCACCACCCGGACCCAGTTCGAGCACCGGGCCGCCGTGCTCGGCGACCCCGACGCCGGGCTGCGCGCCCTGGCCGAGGGCCGGGAGGCCCCCGGCCTGCTGCGGGGCACCGCCGCGCGCTCGGTGCGCACCGCCTTCCTGTACTCGGGACAGGGCAGCCAGCGCCCCGGTGCGGGCCGCGAACTGTACGCCGCGGAGCCGGTGTTCGCCGCCGCCGTGGACGAGACCGCCGCGCTGTTCGACACCGGGGCCGCCGCCGCCGGGCGGGCCGTCCCGCTCACCCGGGTGATGTTCGCCGACCCGGGCACCGAGGACGCCGCACTGCTCGACACCACGGCCTACACCCAGCCCGCGCTGTTCACCCTGCACGTCGCCCTGCACCGGCTCGCCGCCGCGTACGGGCTGCGCCCCGACCAGCTGATCGGCCACTCGGTCGGCGAGTTGAGCGCCGCCCACCTGGCCGGGGTGCTCCCGCTGCCCGACGCCGTCACCCTGGTCGCCGCGCGCGGGCGGCTGATGGAGTCGCTGCCGGCCGGCGGCGCGATGGCCGCCATCGGCGCCACCGAGGCCGAGGTGGCGCCCGAGCTCGGCCCGGCGGTGTCGCTCGCCGCCGTCAACGGCCCCTCCTCGGTGGTGATCTCCGGCGACGGCGCCGAGGTGCGCCGGCTCGCCGAGGCCTGGCGGGCCCGCGGGCGGCGTACCAAGCTGCTCCAGGTCGGGCGGGCCTTCCACTCCCCGCAGATGGACGCGGTGCTGGCCGAGTTCCGGGCCGTCGCCGAGGGGCTGGAGTACCAGGCCCCCCGGATCCCGGTGATCTCCAACCTGACCGGCGAGGTGGCCACCGCCGAGGAGCTGCGCAGCCCCGACTACTGGGTGCGGCACATCCGTGAGGCGGTCCGCTTCCACGACGGGGTGCGCACCCTGCACCGCCTGGGCGTCACCGCCTACCTGGAGCTCGGCGCCGGGCCGGTGCTCACCGCGCTCGCCGAGGAGAGCCTGGCCGCGCAGGACCCGGAGGGTGCGGCCCCCCGCGTGCTCGCCGCCGCCCTGCGGTCCGGCCGGCCCGAGCGGGAGGGTGTCACCGAGGCCCTGGCCCGGCTGCACCTGCACGGCGCCGCGGTGGACTGGCAGGCCGCTTTCCCGGCCGGCCCGGCCCGCACCGACCTGCCCACCTACCCCTTCCAGCGCACCCGGCACTGGCTCGAGCAGCCCGCGGGCGCCGCCGAGGCCGGCGCCGGCGGCCTGGCCGGCACCGGACACCCGCTGCTCGGCGGGGCCACCGAACTCCCGGACGGCGCAGGCCTGCTGCTCGGCGGCCGGATCTCGCTGCGCAGCCACCCGTGGCTGGCGCAGCACGCCGTCGGCGGCTCGGTGCTGCTGCCCGGGACGGCCTTCCTGGAGCTCGCCGCCCAGGCCGCGCTGCGCGACGGCGCGGGCCAGGTCGAGTCGCTGGACCTGGAGGCCCCGCTCGTCCTGCCGGAGCGCGGCGCCGTCCGGCTCCAGGTGGTGGTCGGCGCGGCCGACGACACCGGGCGCCGGCCGGTGCAGATCCGCTCCCAGCCGGAGACCGAGGACGCCGAATGGACCCGGCACGCCGCCGGCACCCTGGCCCCGGCCGGTGCGCCGGCGCCCGAGCCCGCGGCCGGCGCCTGGCCGCCCGCCGGCGCCGAACCGCTCGAACTCGACGGCCTGTACCCGGAACTGGCCGAGCGCGGCTACCGCTACGGCCCGGTGTTCCAGGGCCTGACCGCCGCCTGGCGGCTCGGCGAGGAGCTGTACGCCGAGATCGCCCCCGCCCCCGCCCCCGCCCCCGACGCCGCCGCCCCCGATGCTGCGGGCTTCGCGCTGCACCCCGCCCTGCTGGACGCCGCGCTGCACGCGGTGGTCCGAGGCGGCGAGCGGACCGTCCTGCCGTTCGCCTGGCGGGAGGTGGCGCTGCACCGCACCGGCGCCGCCGCGCTGCGGGTCCGGATCACCCCGGCCGGGCCGGACACCGTGGCCCTGGCGGTCAGCGACCCGGCCGGCCTGCCGGTCGCCACCGTCGGCGCGCTCACCCTGCGACCGGCCGCCACCGGCGCCGAGGCCGGGTACCGGCTCGACTGGCAGCCGGTACCGGCCGGGGACGGGACGGCGCCCGGGGGCACGGCGGCGGCCGACTGGGCGGCGCTCGGCGAGGACGCCCACCGGCTGGACCCCACCCGGCCGCGACGCACGGCGGCCGACGCAGGCCCCGGGCACACCGCCCTCGCCCTGGTCCAGGACGCCGAACAGGCCCTGCCGCTGCTCCAGGAGTGGCTGGCCGGCGACGGCGGCACCCTGGTGCTGGCCACCGAGCAGGCCGTCGCCACCCACCCCGGCGAGGACGTACCGAGCCCGGCCGCCGGCGCCGTCTGGGGGCTCGGGCGCACCGCCCAGGCCGAACACCCCGGCCGCATCCTGCTGCTGGACCTCGACCGCACCCCGCGGTCGCTCGCCGCGCTGCCCGCCGCCCTCGCCACCGGTGAGCCCCAACTCGCCCTGCGCGCCGGGGAGATCCTGGTGCCCCGACTGGTCCGGCACCGGCCGTCCGAGCTGCTCGACCCCGGCACCCGCACCGCCTGGCGGCTGGACACCGAGACCCCCGGCAGTCTGGACAGCCTGGCCGCGCTGCCCGCCCCCGAGGCCGAACGCCCGCTCGCCGCGGGTGAGGTACGGCTCGCGGTCCGCGCCGCCGGGCTGAACTTCCGGGATGTACTGATCGCCCTCGGCATGTACCCGGGCGGCGCGCGGATCGGCGCCGAGGCGGTCGGCACCGTGCTGGAGACCGGTCCGGGCGTGCACCGGCTGCGGGCCGGCGACCGGGTGGCGGGCCTGGTCCAGGGCACCCTGGGCCCGGTCGCGGTCACCGACCACCGGCTGCTCACCCACGTCCCCGAGGGCTGGAGCGACGCCGAGGCCGCCACCGTGCCGGTCGCCTTCCTCACCGCCTACCACGGCCTGTACGACCTGGCCCAACTGCGGCCCGGAGAAAGCGTGCTGATCCACGCCGCGACCGGTGGCGTCGGCCAGGCCGCCGTCCAACTCGCCCGCCACGGCGGGTCGATGGTGTACGGCACGGCGAGCCCCGGCAAGTGGGACACGCTCCGCTCGCTCGGCCTGGACGAGGCCCGGATCGCCTCCAGCCGTACCCTGGACTTCGAGGACACCTTCCGTGCCGCCACCGGCGGCCGCGGCGTCGACGTCGTCCTCAACGCGCTGGCCCGGGAGTTCACCGACGCCTCGCTGCGGCTGCTCGCGGCCGGCGGCCGGTTCGTGGAGATGGGCAAGACCGACCCGCGCGACCCGGCCGCCGTGGCCACGGCCCACCGGGGCGCCGCCTACCTGGCGTTCGACCTGTTCGACGTGGACCCGGACCGGATCGCCGAGATCCTCGCCGAGCTCGCCCCGCACTTCGCCTCCGGCGCGCTGACCCCGCTGCCCCTCCAGGCCCAGGACGTGCGGCACGCGCCGCAGGCGGTGCGCCGGCTCAGCCAGGCCCGGCACACCGGCAAGCTCGTGCTCACCCTGCCCGCCCCGCTCGCCGACGGCGGCACCGTCCTGGTCACCGGCGGCACCGGAGCGCTCGGCCGGCTGGTCGCCCGGCGCCTGGTCACCCGGCACGGCGTCCGGCACCTGCTGCTGGCCGGCCGGCAGGGGGTGCGGGCCCCCGGCGCCGCCGAGCTGGTCACCGAGCTCGCGGCCCTCGGCGCCGGGACCACCGTGACCGCCTGCGACCTCGGCGACCCGGACGCGGTCGCCGCCCTGGTCGCCGGCGTCCCCGCCGACCGTCCGCTCACCGCCGTGGTGCACGCGGCCGGGGTGCTGGACGACACCGTGCTCTCCTCGCTCACCCCCGAACGGCTGCGCCGGGTGCTCCGGCCCAAGGCCGAGGCGGCCTGGCACCTGCACCGTGCCACCGCCCACCTGGACCTCGCCGCGTTCGTCCTGTTCTCCTCCGCCGTCGGCCTGCTCGGCAACCCCGGCCAGGCCAACTACGCCGCAGCCAACGCCCAGTTGGACGCGATCGCCCAGCACCGCAGGGTGCGCGGCCTGCCCGCCGTCTCGCTCGCCTGGGGCCACTGGGCGCAGGCCGGCGGCATGGCGGCCGGGCTGGACGCGGCGGCGACCGAGCGGCTCGCCGCCACCGGCCTCGCCCCGATGGACAACGAGCAGGGCCTCGCCCTGTTCGACGCCGCCCTCGGCACCCCGGACGGCCCGCCCGGCACCCCGTACGCGCTGCTGGCCACCGCCCGGATCGACACCGCCCCCGTGCCCGCCGACCGCCTGTCGCCGGTACTGCGGGGTCTGGCCCGGCACCGCCCGCGCCGCACGCAGGGCGCCGGCGGCGGCCCGGCCGCGCTCGCCGCGCAGCTGGCCGGCAGGCCGGCCGCCGAGCAGCAGGCGCTGCTGCTCACCCTGGTGCGCAGCACCGCCGCCGCCGTGCTCGGCCACCCCGACGCGAGCGCGATCCACCCCGAGATCGGCTTCATGGACGCCGCGTTCGACTCGCTCGGCGTGATCGAGCTGCGCAACCGGATCAACGCCGCCACCGGCCTGCGGCTGCCCACCACCGCCGTCTTCGACCACCCCACCCCGGCCGCGCTCGCCGCCCACCTGCACGGCCGGCTCGCCCCGGCCATGGAGCCCGAACGGCCGCAGGCGGCAGCCGAGTTCGACCGGCTGGAACAGGCTCTGGCCGCCCTCGGCGAGGACCCGGACGGCCGGGCCGACGCGGTCGCCCGGCTCACCGCCCTGCTGACCGCGCTGGGTGCGCCCCCGCCGTCCGCGGTGGGCGAGGACCTGGCGGCCCGGATCGGCGACGTCAGCGACGACGACATCTTCGACTTCATCGACAACGAGCTCGGAATTTCCTGAGGAAGGCACGTAGAGATGAGCAGCAACGAGCAGAAGCTCCGTGACTACCTCAACAAGGTCGCCACCGAGCTGCACCAGACCCGGCAGCGACTGCGCGACGCCGAGGCGAAGGCGGCCGGCACCGGCCCCGAGGAGCCGATCGCCATCGTCGGCATGGCCTGCCGCTTCCCCGGCGGCGCCGACACCCCCGAGGCGCTGTGGCGGCTGGTCACCGAGGAGCGCGACGTGATCGGACCGTTCCCCGCCGACCGCGGCTGGGACCTCGACCACCTCTACCACCCGGACCCGGACCGGCCCGGCCGCAGCTACGCCCGGGAGGGCGGATTCCTCTACGAGGCGGGCGAGTTCGACGCCGAGTTCTTCGGTGTCTCGCCGCGCGAGGCGCTCGCCGCCGAGCCCCAGCAGCGGCTGCTGCTGGAGACCGCCTGGGAGGCGCTGGAGGACGCCGCGATCGACCCGCACGCGCTGCGCGGCAGCCGCACCGGCGTGTTCGCGGGCGTCATCGCCCAGGAGTACGGGCCGAGCATGCACCACCTGCCCGCCGAGCAGACCGACGGCTACGTGCTCACCGGCACCACCACCTCGGTCGCCTCCGGCCGGATCGCCTACACCCTCGGTCTGGAAGGCCCCGCGGTCACCGTGGACACGGCCTGCTCCTCCTCGCTGGTCGCCCTGCACCTCGCCGCCCGGGCGCTGCGCGCCGGTGAGTGCTCGCTGGCGCTGGCGGGCGGGGCGACGGTGCTCTCGGCGCCCGGTATGTTCATCGAGTTCAGCCGCCAGCGCGGACTCGCCCCGGACGGGCGCTGCAAGCCCTTCGCGGCCGCCGCCGACGGCACCGGCTGGGGCGAGGGCGCGGGCCTGCTGGTCCTGGAGAAGCTCTCCGACGCACGACGGGGCGGCCACCGGGTGCTCGCCGTGCTGCGCGGCTCGGCGGTCAACCAGGACGGCCGCAGCAGCCAGCTCACCGCCCCCAGCGGCACCTCGCAGCAGCGGGTGATCCGGCAGGCGCTCGCCTCCGCCGGGCTCGCCCCGGCCGAGGTGGACGTGGTCGAGGCGCACGGCACCGGCACCCGGCTGGGTGACCCGATCGAGGCCCAGGCGCTGCTCGCCGCCTACGGGCAGGACCGGAGCGAGCCGCTCTGGCTGGGGTCGGTGAAGTCGAACATCGGGCACACCCAGGCCGCGGCCGGGGTGGCGGGTGTGATCAAGTCGGTGCTGGCGATCCGG
>NZ_JBFAQT010000063.1:0-26372 GCF_040678895.1 Kitasatospora sp. NPDC049258 | reverse complement strand
TCACCGTCCGTACCGGGTGAGCCCGCCCACATTGTCGACACAGCGTGACCCACCCCCGACCCCCGGCACCCACCCCGACCCCCCGGACACCCGCCCCGGATGGCCCAGGTCACACCGGCCACGCTCAGCAGCCGCCCGGCAACCGTGCGCGATGGAGCAGGGCCACCGCCCGCCCGTGCCTCCCGTGCGCTCGAGGTGGCCGGGGCTGCGTCAGCCCGCCGGTTTCGCCCGCTCGGGCGCTTCCGCCGGCCGGGTGCGGCTGCGATGGTGAGGCTCCGTACCGCCCCAGGGCAGGAGGCCGAACGTGACCACCACCGAGGTACCCACCGTCGACCAGGCCGTCTCCCGGATGGCGCAGCTCCAGGCCCGGGCGGTGCCCGGGGACGGCGTCGCGGTCTTCAACGGGATGTACCTGACCGTCACCCGGCTGGTGCGCGAGCGGCTGGCCGAGGCGTGGTTCGCGGATCCGGTGGCGATGGCCGAGCTGGACGGACTGTTCGCCGCCCGCTACCTGGCGGCGGTCGACGCGGCCGACGCCGGCCTGCGCCCGCCCGCCTGCTGGCGGCCGCTGTTCGAGCTGCGGCGGCACCCCGGCGTCCACCCGCTGCAGTTCGCGCTGGCCGGGATGAACGCGCACATCGAGCACGACCTGCCACTGGCCGTCCTGGACACCTGCGCGCTGCTCTGCATCGAGCCGGCGCAGCTGTCCGCCGACTACGAGCGGATCAACCTCCTGCTGGCCCAGGTGGAGGCGGCGGTGCGGGAGGAGCTGCTGCCCTCGCCGGCCGAGCTGCGGGTGGCCGACCCGCTGCTGCACGTGCTCGGGGTGTGGAGCATCGACCGGGCCCGGGACGCCGCCTGGGCGAGCGTGCTGGGGCTGTGGGAGCTGCGCGCGGCGCCGAACGTGTTCGAGGCCGTGACGGCGGCGCTGTCGGGCTCGGTGGGGATGGTCGGCCGGGCGCTGCTGACCCCGTTGAACGGCGCGGGCCGGCCCCCCGCCGGAGCGGGGAGCCGGCCCATGGCCTGCGAGCGGAGCTGATCAGGCCCAGCTGGAGTGCAGCGGCTTGCCCTCCGCGTAGCCGGCCGCGCTCTGCACGCCGACGACGGCCTTCTGGTGGAACTCCTCCAGGCTGTTGGCGCCCGCGTAGGTGCAGGAGCTGCGCACGCCCGCGACGATGGAGTCGATCAGGTCCTCGACGCCCGGGCGGGCCGGGTCGAGGAACATCCGCGAGGTGGAGATGCCCTCCTCGAACAGACCCTTGCGGGCCCGGTCGTAGGCCGACTCCTCGGAGGTCCGGTTGCGCACGGCGCGGGCCGAGGCCATTCCGAAGCTCTCCTTGTACTGGCGGCCGTCGGCCGTGGTCTGCAGGTCGCCGGGCGACTCGTAGGTGCCGGCGAACCAGGAGCCGATCATCACGTTGGAGGCGCCGGCGGCCAGCGCCATCGCCACGTCGCGCGGGTGGCGGACACCGCCGTCGGCCCAGACGTGCTTGCCGAGCCGGCGCGCCTCGGCGGCGCACTCCAGGACGGCGGAGAACTGCGGGCGGCCGACACCGGTCATCATCCGGGTGGTGCACATCGCGCCGGGGCCGACCCCGACCTTGAGGATGTCCGCGCCGGCCTCGACCAGGTCCCGGACACCGGCGGCGGAGACCACGTTGCCCGCCACGATCGGGATCTGCGGGTCGAGCCCGCGGACCGCGCCCAGCGCGCTGATCATCGACTCCTGGTGGCCGTGCGCGGTGTCCACCACCAGCACGTCGGCGCCGGCCTCGACGAGCGCCTTGGCCTTGCCGGCCACGTCGCCGTTGATCCCGACGGTGGCGGCGATCCGCAGCCGGCCCGCCGCGTCGGTGGCCGGGGTGTAGAGGGTGGCGCGCAGCGCGTTCTTGCGGGTCAGGATGCCGACCAGCTTGCCGTCGGCGTCCACCACGGGGGCGAGCTTGAGGTGCGCGCCGTTGAGCTTCTCGAAGGCCGCGCGGGGCTCGATGCCCTCCGGCAGCAGCAGCGGGTCACGGGACATCACCTCGGAGAGGCTGGTGAACCGGTCCACGCCCTGGCAGTCGGAGTCGGTGACCACGCCGACGGGCTTGCCGTCCTCGACCACCACGAGCGCGTTGTGGGCGCGCTTGGGCAGCAGCGAGAGGGCGTCCGCGACGGTGTCGCCGGGGCTGAGGGTGAGGGCGGTGTCGTGCACCAGGTGGCGCTGCTTCACCCAGCCGATGACGTCGGCGATGACCTCGGTCGGGATGTCCTGCGGGATGGCGACCAGGCCGCCGCGGCGGGCCACGGTCTCGGCCATCCGGCGGCCGGCGATGGCGGTCATGTTGGCCACCACCAGCGGGACGGTGGTGCCGGTGCCGTCGTTGGAGGACAGGTCCACGGCCTGACGGGAGCCCACGGCGGAGCGGCTGGGGACCATGAAGACATCGTCGTACGTCAGGTCGTACGCGGGCTTGAGGTCGTTCAGGAAGCGCATGAATGGGGGCTCTCTGGCTGGGGAAACGTACACCTCGGGTGCGGTTGCGGCACGGCCGCGGGGCGCACTCGGGCGCCCCGCACCCAACGTTCAATACTCACTGATACCCGGGCGCAAAGCCAGTTCACGCACAATCCTTGAAGATCACCACAACCGGCACCCCGCGGGGCGGAGTGATCTTCATAGGAACATCCAACCCGGCCGCGCGGGGCCGGGCGGTCCGGACCTCCCGGTCCGGCGACCGCAGTCCGGCAATCGCGGTTCGGCGACCGCGGTCTAGTAACCGCGCCAGCACGAGCCGTAGCAGCGGGCCTGGGCGACCTGGTCCATGCTGCCGTAGACGTGGTTGCAGTACCGGGCGCTGGCGATCAGGTTGTCGACCGGGTTGGTGATCTCGGTGTGACCCGGCAGCGAGTACGCCTTGAAGGTCGGCTTGATCATCTGGGTCAGGCCGATCGACGGGATGCCGGCCTTGGCGTTGGAGTCCCAGCCGTTGACGGCCTTCGGGTTGCCGGAGGACTCGGACATCGCGGTGGCGCGCATCGCCTTCGCGGAGGGGACGCGGTCGCCGTGGGCGGCCAGCACGTCACGGGCCTCCTGGATCCAGCCGTCCAGGTTGTTCGGGTAGCTCGGCTTCGCCGGCGCGGCAGGGGCGGGCGCCGGGGCCGGGGCGGGAGCAGGAGCAGGCGCCTCGGCCGGGGCCGGGGCGGGCGCGGGGGCCGGGGCGGGCGCTGCCTCGGCGGGCGCCGGGGCGGCGGGCTGGGCGGCGGGCTGGGCGGCGGCAGCGGCGGCCGGCGCGACGGCGGCGGTGGCCGCGGCGGGCTCGGCGGCGAAGGCCTGGCTGGCCGGGACAGCGAGGCCGACGGCCACGGCGCCGGTCAGACCGGCGGCCAGGAAGAAGTCGGGCAGGCGGGGGTGGTGCATCCGGAAGCTCCGGACGTCCGGCATCCGGATGTCGGAGAGTCGGAGTCGGGTCTGGTTGATCGCACGCATGCTGAAGCACCTCTTCGGTCGCGGGGATCGCACACCGCCCCGGGACGTCCGAGAGCCCGTGCCGAGCACGGAAGGCGCCGCGCACGAGGCGGCCGGTGTACGGCGGCAGGACAGGACCCGCCGACTGCGCAGCGGGGCCGGGATCCGGCTCCGCCACCGACCCGCTCTACGCCAAGGTCGACTGCGCTGGTCGCGCCCCGGCCGTGGTCACCGGCCCGGAGCGCTCCCTCGATGTTGCGACACCCCCTGCCCCCGGGCAACCACCTTCCGGGCCGCCCGGGACGGCTCCCGGGGTCGCCTCCCCGGGCGCCAACCACCCCTGCCTCCAACCGGCCTGACGACCGATCGGATGCCGCCCGACCCCCCGGAGGGCCGATCCTCGTGGGCAAGCTCACAGATTAGGGCCGAAAACGCCCGAATCGCCCTCGCGCGGGCCCCGAACAGGCCCCGCCACGCCACCCCAACACCGCTGGCAAATACGGCAGTTGACCTCCATGGCCGACAGCTTGCCCGGCCCCGGCAGGATGCCCCGCCGCAGCACCCGGACGTGACCTCCGTCTCCCGGCGCGGCAGGGCCCGCACCCCCCTGAGTGACCCCCGTCACCGCGCGATCAGCGCACCGCGGCGACCAACGAGTCGGTGGCCGAGCGCCACAGCACACCGGCCTCCCGGAAGCCCGCCTCCACCAGCCGCGCGGTGTGCCAGCCGGCCGGGTGCGACTGCGGGTCGCGGTGCGCGCCGTAGATGAGGTCGCGCGCGGCCACGTGCTCGGCGAGCAGCGGATCGGCCGCGGCGGCGGCCCACCACTGCGCCCAGTCCAGGACACCCTCGGCCCGCTCGCGCTCCTGCCGGCGCCGCTGGAAGGCCTCGTCCGCCGCGGTGAGCAGCGGGATGCCCGGCTCGGGGGTGTGGTCGGCATTGAGGAAGACGCCGCCGGGCCGGAGCAGGCCGGCGAGGTCGCCGTAGAGGCGGACCAGATCGTCGGTCTCCAGCCAGTGCAGAGCGGTCGCGGTGACCACCGCGTCGTACGGACCCTCCGGGAGCCGCTCCACCCAGCGCGGGTCGCGCAGGTCGGCGGTGGCCAGCATGAGCCTGGGCTCGGCGGCGAAGTGGCCGCGGGCGATGGCCAGCAGGGCGGGGTCGAGGTCGACACCGACGCTCACCGCCCCGGGGAGCCGGGCGAGCAGCCGCTCGGTGATGCTGCCGGTGCCGCAGGCGAGGTCGAGCACCCGGGGCGCCGCACCGGCGTGGGCCTCCACCGTGTCGAGCATCACGCGGAAGCGCTCCTCGCGGTCGGGCAGGTACCACCCCTGCTGCCGGTCCCAGCTCCGCTGCCAGCCGTCCCAGTGCTTGCCGTCCATGGGGACACCCCTCCTCGGTAAGAGACACAGCCACCTTTTGGCCATTACCGAGCATAGGGGCCGAGCGGTAATGCCCGCAAGCGGCATCCAGCCATTACCGCTGATCGGGTTTTCGCCCCGCGAGCGGCCGCTCCCGTAGAGTTCGCACGGACAATCGGCGAAGCGGACAAGGAACAACAGCGGTCATGACGGCGGGCGTGGAGATCCAGAACGCAGCAGAGGCAGCAGAGGTCGAGTACGGCCCGGGCATCGACCCGGAGCGGCTGGAGCTCTGCCTCAGCGTGCTCGCCGAGCTCGACGAGCTGGACGTCGACCACCCGGACGCGATCACCGTCCGCAAGGCGGTCGGCGGTGTGTTCCGCACGCTGAAGCAGCGCCGGCGCCAGGAGATGCGGGCCCGCAAGACCGCCAACGACCGCGACGTCACCTCCCGCACCGCCACCGGCGCGCCGGGCCGGATCGACGACGAGACGGCGGGCGTGTTCGGCCTGAGCACCGAGACCACCACCGAGATCGCCGGGATCCTGGAGCGCCCGCGCTCCTGCTACACCTGCAAGCAGCGGTACGTCGAGGTCGACGCGTTCTACCACCAGCTCTGCCGCACCTGCGCCGCGCTCAACCACAGCCGCCGCAACGCCCGTACCGACCTGACCGGCAAGCGCGCCCTGCTCACCGGCGGGCGGGCCAAGATCGGGATGTACATCGCCCTGCTGCTGCTCCGGGACGGCGCGCACACCACGATCACCACCCGCTTCCCGAACGACGCCATCCGCCGCTTCAAGGCGATGCCGGACAGTGCCGACTGGATCCACCGCCTCAAGATCGTCGGGATCGACCTGCGCGACCCGGCCCAGGTCATGGCACTGGCGGACGAGGTCGCGGCCGACGGCCCGCTGGACATCCTGATCAACAACGCCGCGCAGACCGTCCGGCGCTCCCCCGAGGCCTACCGGGAGCTGCTGGCCGCCGAGTCGGCGCCGCTGCCGGCCGGCGAGCTGCCGCCGTCCACCGTGATCGGCCGGTTCGGCAGCGGCGGGGTCGACCTGCCGGCCCTGCCCGGCCAGGCGCCCGAGGGCAGCGAGCGGATCGCCGCGGCGGAGGTCACCTCGCTCGCCCTGGTCACCGGTTCGGCCACGCCCGAGCGGATCGCGGCCGGCACCGCCATCGACGCCGGCGGCCTGGTGCCCGACCTGGCCGCCACCAACAGCTGGGTGCAGACCGTCAGCGAGGTCGGCCCGGTGGAGCTGCTGGAGGTCCAACTCTGCAACTCCACCGCGCCGTTCATCCTGATCAGCCAGCTCCGCCCGGCGCTGGCCGCGTCCACCGCGCGCCGCAAGTACGTGGTGAACGTCTCCGCCATGGAGGGCGTCTTCAACCGCGGGTACAAGGGCGCCGGGCACCCGCACACCAACATGGCCAAGGCCGCGCTGAACATGCTCACCCGCACCAGCGCCGATGAGATGCTGCAGACCGACGGCATCCTGATGACCAGCGTCGACACCGGCTGGATCACCGACGAGCGCCCGCACCCGGACAAGATGCGGCTGGCCGAGGAGGGCTTCCACGCCCCGCTCGACCTGGTCGACGGTGCGGCCCGGGTCTACGACCCGATCGTGCGCGGCGAGTTGGGCGAGGACCTGTACGGTTGCTTCCTCAAGGACTACGCCAAGGGCGCCTGGTAGGAGGCACCTGCGATGGGGGCACCTGCGATGGGAGCACGGATCGCCGCACCGATGCTCGGGGCCGGGGTGATCGTCCCCGGCACCGACGGCCGGGTGCTGCTCGGCCGTCGGACCACCGCGGGCGAGGCCCCGAGCTGGGGCCTGCCCGGCGGCAAGGTCGACCGGCCCGGCGAGTCCTTCGAGCAGGCCGCCGCCCGGGAGTTGGCCGAGGAGACCGGCATCGTGCTGCCGGCCGGGGCGATGCGGGTGCTGGCCGTCCTGCTGGACCACCAGGACGGCCGGGCCCGACTCACCGCCGCCGTGCTCGCCCCGCCGACCGACGCCCCGGCCCTGGTCACCGAGCCGCACGCCTGCGCCGGCTGGGAGCGCTTCCCGGTCACCGCCCTGCCGGCGCCGCTGTTCTACCCGTCGGCCCTCGTCCTCGGCAGCTGGCTCCCCGAACTCCCCGACCCGGCCGGCGCCTTCCGCTACCCGCTCGCCCACCCGCCGCGGCGGCCCGGCGCCTGAGCAGGCGCCCGGCCCGCGACCCCGGCCGGGCCCCCGCCCGCGGCCCCGCCCCGCTGACGCGGCTCGGGGTACACCGGTTCACCTCCCCCCGGCCGATGCCGATAGGTTTCTGGCTGATCATCTGATGAGCCTTCGATCGGGGCGTCGCGGCGGGGCCCGAGGGCGACCGCCGCCGGCCCGCGGGGCGGCTGAGGGAGAGGGGAATCGCCATGGAGGGCCAGCTGCTCTGCGGGCGCTACGAGTTGACGGAGCGCCTGGGCGACGGCGACCTGGGGGCGCGCTGGACGGCACACGACCGGCAGCTCGACCGGACGGTGGCGGTCACGGTCCTCACCGAGGCCGAGCTCACCCCGGAGGACGGCGAGCGGCTCGAACGCGAGGTCCGCGCGGCCATCGCCCTGCCGGCGCACCCGCACCTGGTCGCCGTGCACGACGTCGGGCGGGACGAGGGCAGCATCCTCGTGGTCACCGAGCACATCCGGGGCCGCAGCCTGGAGCAGGTGATGGCCGCCGGCGAGCCGCCGAGCCCGGAGCGGGCCGTGGACTGGGCCCGCCAGGCCTGCGCCGGCCTGGCGGCGGCGCACGAGGGCGGCCTGGTGCACCAGGACCTCAGGCCCGCCAGGCTGCTGCTCGCCGAGGACGGGACGGTCCGGCTGCTCGGTCTCGGGACCGCCTGGCTCCGCCCGGCGCACGGTCCGGCCGGCGCCGGCCGGGCCGACACCGGGCTCGGCTCGGTCCCGTGGATGTCGCCGGAGCAGGTCCGCGGCGAGGCGGCGGTCGACCATCGCAGCGACCTCTACTCGGTCGGCTGCCTGCTCTACCAACTGCTCACCGGGGCAACGCCGTTCGGTCATCGCGAGGTCACCGTCCAGCTCGGCGCGCACCTGCGGGAGACCCCGGCCCCGCCGAGCGGGCACCGGGCGGGCCTGCCCGCCGGGCTGGACGCCCTGGTCCTGCGGCTGCTGGCGAAGGCCCCCGAGGAGCGCCCGGAGAGCGCCGCCGAGACCGTCGCCCTGCTCGCCGCGCTGACGCCGCAGGTCGCGGCGGCCGCCGCCGCACCGGGCTTCCCCGCCGTACCGGCGCCGGGCTTCCCGGCGGCGGCCGCCGCCCCCGTACCGCCGGGGCCGCCCGCCGCCCCGTTCACCCCGTTCACCACCGACACGCCGTTCGGCGACTTCGAGCCGGAGCAGTGGTGGCGCCGGCCCTCGGGGCGGCGGGCCGTCCTGGCCGCCGCCGGGAGTGCGCTCGCCCTGGCACTGATCTCCGGACTGGTCTGGGTGGCGAGCGGCCACCAGGGCGACGGCAAGCAGCCGGTGGCGGCGGGCGCGACGGCGTCCGGCTCGGACACCGGGTCGGGCGTCCCCTTCGGTACCGATCCGGCGCAGCCCCCCACCGGCTCCCCCGGCGCTGCGGCCTCCGCCGCCACAGGCTCCGCCGCACCGTCCGACGCCTCCTCGGCGCCCGGTGCCACCCCGCCGGCCGCCGGCTCCACCGGCCCGACCGGCACCGCCGGCAGCACCCGGCCGCAGAACGGCTCCACGCCCGCCCCCGGCACCACCGCCACCGGCGCCGCGCCGGGCGGCAGCACCGCCACCCCCGCCCCGCAGGCCCCGCCGTCACCCCCGACCGCCGCGGCGGCGTACGGGTGCAGCGGCGGCCTGATCGACAGCTACCCGGTGAAGACCGGCGCCGGAGTCGTCCTCGGCTACTTCTACCTGTACTTCGACAACGCGACCGGCACCAACTGCGCCGCCACCATCAAGACCGCGAACAGCGGCTACGGCACGGCCTCGCACGTGTCGGCGAGCATCAGCCGCTGCGGCAACACCTCCCCGGCCGCCTCCTGCACCGTGGCGGCGGGGACCACCAAGACCGACGACGGCAACTTCACCATGTACGCCGGTCCGGTGAAGGTCGCCGCCGCGGGCGCCTGCGTCACCGGCTCCGGCAGCATCACCTGGGGCGGGGTCACGGCCACCACCGCGGGCTCGCTCGGCAACCGCGCCGTGCACTGCGGCTGACGCCGCGGCAGACCCCGCCACCCGACCGGGCGGCCACCCGTCATCCGCACGTTGACGCCGCTCACGCCGCCGGACGGGCGACTCGACGGGCGCCCGGGGCCCGGCGGGCCCCGACCGACTCCGCCGCCGGTGAGACACGGCCTGATGAGCGTGCGTGCGCATCTGAGACACGACAGCATGAGGGGAGTAACCGAGCCGCCACTCCGTGCAACGGGGTGGCGGCCCGCGCCGGTGGCCACCCGAGGGTGGCGGGGCACCGCGCGTGGCGGCGGCCGGCGCGACCCGACGGCCGCCATCGACGCGCGCACCCCGGGCGCCGGTCCGAAAGGCGGCGCCCCGCCGGTGCCCGTCCATACGGAGAGGCGCTTCGATGACCACAGCTGCCCGCCGCCGACGACCGGCCCCGCCGCGCGCCCGGCACCACGGATCCGGAACCGCGGTTCCGTCCGGCGCCCAGCGAGGAGGACGCCATGCGGGCTGACCGGAAGGCGTCCCGTCCGGCTCCCCCCGCCAGCACCCGGGCGGCGCCGGCCAACCAGGCCGAGCAGCTCGCGGACTGGACCGACGGGCGGCTCGGCATCTACGCGCTGGCCAAGTCGAACCTGCGCAAGGTCTTCCCGGACCACTGGTCCTTCATGCTCGGCGAGATCGCCCTCTACACCTTCGTCATCATCATCCTGACCGGCGTGTGGCTGACCTTCTTCTTCCAGCCCAGCATGAGCGAGACGACCTACCAGGGCTCGTACGCGCCGCTGATCGGCGTGCGGATGTCGGACGCCTACGCCTCCACCGTGAACATCAGCTTCGACGTGCGCGGCGGGCTGCTGATCCGGCAGATCCACCACTGGGCCGCGATCGTCTTCGTGGGCTCGATGCTGGTGCACATGATGCGGGTGTTCTTCACCGGCGCGTTCCGCAAGCCCCGGGAGCTCAACTGGCTCTTCGGAGCGCTGCTGCTGTTCCTCGGCATGTTCGACGGCTTCATGGGCTACTCGCTGCCGGACGACCTGCTCTCCGGCACCGGCATCCGCTTCCTGGAGGGGGCGGTGCTCTCCGTCCCGGTCGTCGGCACCTACCTGCAGATGTTCATCTTCGGCGGCCAGTTCCCCGGCACCGAGATCGTGCCCCGGCTGTTCACGGTGCACATCCTGCTGATCCCCGGCATCATGGTCGGCCTGCTGGCCGCCCACCTGATCCTGGTCTTCTACCACAAGCACACCCAGTTCGCGGGCGCCGGCCGGACCGAGAAGAACGTGGTCGGCATGCCGCTGATGCCGATCTACATGGCGAAGGCGGGCGGCTTCTTCTTCCTGGTCTTCGGCGTCGTGGCGGTGATGTCCGCGATCGCCACCGTCAACCCGATCTGGGCGTACGGCCCGTACCGGCCCGACCAGGTGTCCACCGACGCCCAGCCGGACTGGTACATGGGCTACTCCGAGGGCCTGGTCCGGATCATGCCGGGCTGGGAGATCTCGGTCTGGGGCGGGCACACCCTCAACCTGGGCGTCTTCGTCCCGCTGATGGTCTTCCCGGCGGTCCTGGCCGCCCTCTGGTCCTACCCCTTCGTGGAGGCGTGGATCACCGGCGACAAGCGTGAGCACCACATCGCGGACCGCCCGCGCAACGCCCCGGTGCGGACGGCCTTCGGCGCGGCCTGGATCGCCCTCTACCTGGTGCTGCTCGCGGGCGGCGGCAACGACCTGATCGCCACCCACTTCCACCTGTCGATCAACATGATCACCGACGCGGTGCGGATCGGGTTCTTCGTCGCCCCGGTGATCGTCTTCTTCGTCACCAAGCGCTGGTGCCTCGGGCTCCAGCGCCGGGACAAGGAGAAGGTCCTGCACGGTCGCGAGAGCGGCATCATCAAGCGGCTGCCGCACGGCGAGTTCATCGAGGTGCACGCCCCGCTGCCGCAGGCGGAGCTGCACCGGCTCACCGACCACGACCAGCCCGCGCCCGCCCCGGCCCCGGAGCCCAAGGGCCCCAAGGGCCGCCCCGGCCGGATCGCCTGGCTCAGGTACCGGCTGTCCGCGGGCTACTTCGGCTCCGACGGCCAGATCCCCAAGCCCACGGCCGAGGAGCACAAGAAGATCGGCAGCGGCCACCACTAGGTCCGGCTCCCTGGACCGCCCGGTGCCACCCAGGTCCGCCCCCGCCCCGGGGGCGGACCTGCCGTTACCCGCGCAGCAGTGCCGGGAGCACCGCCAGCAGCGCGGTGGCGGCCACCACCGCCGCGCACACACCCGCCCAACGGGTGCAGATCGAGAGGCAGCGCCGCCGGTAGAACTCGGCGACCCGCCGGGAGCGCCGGGCGGCCCGGTCGACCACGCCCTCCGCGAACTCCAGCCGCTGGGCCTGGTAGGCCTCCCGGACCAGCTCGCGCTGGCCGGCCGACAGCCAGCCGAAGCGCTCGACGAACCGCGCGGCATCACGCTCGGCGGCGGCCACCTCCGCCTCCCAGGCGAGGTAACCCTCCAGACGGAACATCCCGGACCGGTACTCCCGTGCTCCGGCGTCCACCCGTCGTCCGCCACCCATGATCCGCTCCCTGCCCGTTCGACCCATGCCGAGACCGACCGCTCGCGGACAACTACTACCAGTGACGATCGGCCCCGGTCCGGCCGACGCGCGGACCGGGTCACACACCACCTGCGGCGACGCCGGGTCAGCGGACCTTCGCCAGCAGTTCCTCCCAGGACCCGGCCGGCACCTCGCCCTGCGGGGTCAGCCGGTCCACCGCCTCCGGCAGCGCCACGGCGAGCCGGTCCGCCGCCTGCTCCGGGGTGAGGCCCGCCTGCCGGGCGACCAGGTCGAGCTCCTGGTACGGCAGCGCCTGCGCCACCTCCGCGCCGCTCACCGGCTCGTTCACCCCGGTGCCCACCCAGGAGCGGGCCTTCGCTCCGAGGCCGCCCTCCTGGAGCTGTTGCAGCAGCCCGCCGAGCGAGTCGCCGCCACCGCTGCCGAGCGCACCGAGCAGCGCGGCCAGCAGGTCACCCGATCCCGCGCCGCCGTTGCCGCCGCTTCCGCTGCCGCCGAGCAGTCCACCGAACAGACGCCCGAGGTCGTTTCCCGCCATGGCTCCCACCTCCTGGTAGCCGGCCCGGGACAGCACGGTGCGGCCGCCACCGGACCGGAGTCACGGCCAACGGTATCCACCCCGGGCGGTCCGGCCCCGATCATCGGCCCGTGTCGCCGGGTCCGCCCGGGTCCGCCCCGGCGCCGGGACGGTCGGGCCCTGACCGGTCAGCTGGCCGCCGGGCACCGCCCGTGGTCCGCTGGAGGCCGGTCCGGGTGCTGCCATGCGCCGTGGGTGCGCCCTGCTCCCGGGCGCGGGGCGGTGGCTGACTGGGCATCTGCCACCATCACCGACTGCACGATCACCGACTGGGGGTGCGGCGTTGCGGGAGATTCCTGCCAGACCGGGCCAGGCCGTCTCGGCCGTGGAGGTCGCACCGGGGCACAGCGTGCTCTCGGTGCACGTCGGCGCCCTGAACGGCCCACCGGCCCGGACCCTGAACGCCGACACCCCGCACCTCGCGGCGAGCACCATGAAGGTGGCCGTGCTGGCCGCCCTGCACCGCAGCGGCCTGGACCTCGACCGGCCGGTGCCGGTGCACAACTCGTTCGTCTCGGCGACCTACGGCCCCCGGTTCGGGATCTCCCGCGAGGAGGACAGCGACCCCGAGCCCTGGCGGGCGCTGGGCGGCGAACGCAGCCTCCGGTGGCTGGCCGGGCGCATGATCGTGCACTCCTCGAACCTCGCCACCAACATCTGCCTCGCGCACGTCGGACTGGCGGCGGTCGACGAGGTCTGGCACCTGGCGAGGGCCCGGCACAGCGTCACCGGCCGGGGCATCGAGGACCTGCGCGCCCGGGCGGCCGGGGTGGTCAACCTGGTGACGGCCGCCGACCTGGCCCGGCTGCTGCGCCGGCTGCCGCAGGAACTGCTCGACCTGCTCGCCGCCAACGTGCACCGGGTCGACCTGGCCGCCGGCCTGCCGCCCGGCACCCGGATCGCGTTCAAGAACGGGTGGCTCCCGGGCGTGCGGCACAGCGCGGGCATCGTGTACCCGCAGGACGCGCCGCCGTACGCCGTCGTGGTCTGCTACTCCGGCCCGCTGGCGAACGGGCGCGACGCGGGCGACCCCGCCGCCCGGCTGCTGGCCCGGATCTCGGCCGGCTACTGGGAGCGGCGCCACCTGCTGGCCGAGGCGGGCGCCCGCTGAGGGCGTGACTGCCTTGCGGGGAGCGGGAGTTCACAGGGTGGCGGGCAGGCTGCGCAGGGCCGGGTACGGCGGACCGCCTCCCGCAGCAGGCCGGCGCCGACCACGGCGACCAGGGCGCCGCCGGCCACCCCCAGCCAGCCCAGCACGGTCTCACCCGCGCGCGAGGAGAAGGCGGTCAGACCCAGGCCGACCGCGAGGACGCCGGCGGTGTGGGTCACGGTGACGGTGGCTCCGACGGTGACCGCGTCCCGGACGCTGCCCCGGCGACCGGCCAGGTACGCCGCCATCACGGTCTTCCCGTGTCCGGGCAGGAGCGCGTGGCCGGCCCCCAGCGCGGCGCCGAGCAGCACGGCGAGCAGCCCGACCGGCACGGTGAGGCGCCCCGCCGCGCCGAGCTCCGCCAGGCGGCCGTCGAGGCTGTCGAGCCAGGCCCCGAGCACCGGGTGGTCGGGGTGGACGGCCCGGCCGAGGTGCTGGGCGATCGCGGCAGCGCCGCGCGGCTGGGCGCCGGCGGGTGCGGCGAGGCCGAGCAGGCACAGCGCGCCCGACACCGGCAGCACCGTCCGGACCAGGAACCGCGGGTACCTCACGCATGGCCTCCGGAGAAACGGGACCGCCCGCCACGGCGGCGGGCGGTGCGGATCGGGGCCGTCAGCCGACGTGCACCCGGGGGCGCCGGCCGCGGTCCGGCTCGGCCTCCCGCAGGACCTCCCGGGTGACCGGGGCGACCTCGCCCTGGCCGAACAGGAAGAACCGCAGGAACTGGGCGAACGGGTTGCCCTCGGTCCACTCGAAGTAGATGTGCGGCTGCTGACCGGTGGCGTCCCGTACGTGCAGCAGCAGCGCCGCCAGCGCGTTCGGGATGCTGGAGTGCTCCAGCGTGAGGACCCGGTAGCGCCCGTGCAGCACCTCCCCGTGCACCTTCAGCTCGGCCTCGAAGTCGGACGGGTCCCGGACGGTGACCTCCACGAACACCAGGTCGTCCTCGATCGGGATGTCGTTGTCCGTCCGGATCTGCTGGAGCTTCTCCCGGTACTCGGTGAGGTCGCGGCTGTCCGGCTGATTGGCGATCAGCCGGATGGTCCGGTTCGAGCAGTCCCGTACGAAGCGCTCGGCGACCTGGTCGAGGACCACGTCGGTGACCCGCAGTTCGAAGGCCCGGGCCAGCCGGGAGGCCAGCGAGATCAGCACGATGGCGGCGATGAAGCAGGCGCCGATCTTCACCCCGTCGGGCCGCTCGGCGATGTTGTCACCCGTGGTGTAGACGAAGACCGCCGCGATGATCGCGAAGCCCACCGTCCAGCCGCGCTGGCCGGCCTGGTGCGCGGCGATGGTCACCGCGATGGCGGCCGAGGTGATCAGGACCAGGACGCCGGTGGCGTAGGCGCCGCCCTGCTCGTCCACGCTGGCGTCGAAGATCCAGGTGATCAGGAAGGCGATCCCGGTGAGCACCAGCACCATCGGGCGCACGGCCCGCGCCCAGTGCGGCGCCATGCCGTAGCGCGGCAGGTAGCGGGGCAGCAGATTGAGCAGGCCGGCCATCGCGGAGGCCCCGGCGAACCAGAGGATGGCGATGGTCGAGGCGTCGTAGACGCTGCCGAACGCGCCGCCCAGGTACTGGTGCGCCAGGTAGGCCAGCGCGCGGCCGTTGGCCGCGCCCCCCGGCTCGAAGGCGGCGGGCGGGATCAGCAGGGTGGTGATGAAGCTGGTGGTGATCAGGAACACGCTCATGATCGCGGCAGCGGTGGTGAGCAGCTTGCGGGCGCCGCGGATCCGCCCGGTCGGCTGCTCCTCGGTGTCGCCCTCCTCGCCCTCGATGTGCGGCATGACCGCGACGCCGGTCTCGAACCCGGAGAGGCCGAGAGCCAGTTTGGGGAAGACCAGCACGGCCACCCCGATCATGGCCACCACGTTGCCGTGCTCGGCGGTCAGCGCGTTCTTCCAGTCCGTGACGAGTTCCGGCGCCGTCAGCACGTGCCACAGGCCGACCCCGACCACCACCACGTTCAGCGCGAGGTAGACCGCCACCAGCACCACGGCCACGCCGATCGCCTCGCTGAAGCCCTTGAGGAAGACCGCCCCGAGCAGGGCCACCAGGATCATCGTGATCAGCACCTGACGGCCGTGCAGCGCACCGGTCAGGTGCGGGTTCTCCACCAGGTGCGCGGTGGCGTCGGCGGCGGAGAGGGTGATGGTGATCACGAAGTCGGTCGCGGCGAAGCCGAGCAGCGCCAGGACGAACAGCTTCCCCTGCCAGAACGACAGCAGGCGCTCCAGCATGGCGATCGAGCCCTGCCCGTGCGGGCTCTCCTGGGCCACCCGCCGGTAGACCGGCAGCGCCCCGCACAGGGTGACCAGCACCAGCACGATGGTGGCCACCGGGGAGAGCAGCCCGGCCGCCAGCGCCGCGATGCCCGGCTGGTAGCCCAGGGTGGAGAAGTAGTCCAGACCGGTCAGGCACATCACCCGCCACCAGCGCTGCCCGCGCTCCGTGGGGGCCTCGGCGTGCGGCCCCGGGTGCTGCTTCACCCGTTCCGAGGTGCCCTCCAGCAGCCATGCCCGCAGCCGCTGCCGCGCCGACGGCGCACCGTCGCCGGCACCCGGAACCGAGGTCACCATCGTGCACTCCTGTCGAGAGCCGCGCGCCGCCTGGCCGCCGGAGCGGCGGCCTGCCCAGGCTAGGCGAGTCGCCCCGTCCGCCCCTGGAACGCACCGACCGGCGCCCCGGCTCTCACCCCGATAGCGGCACCGCACGGACCGGCCACGCTGGCCCGACCAATGCGTAGTTCATATCGAAATATCGATGAATTCCCGCGCCACGCAAGCCTTTTGACATCCGGAATGCGACCGGACAATTCGTGTACTCTCCGTCCTGCCCGTTGCGAATCCGCCCCGGCCGACTTGGGAGATCGATGTACGCAGAGTCGAACCTTCTGTCGATTTTCACCCCGGAAGGCAGGCAGGACCCTTTTCCCGCCCTGGCCGAACTCCGGCGGATCGACCCCGTCCACCACAGCGAGGCGCTCGGCACGCACGTCCTGACGCGCTTCGCCGACTGCCAGGAGGTGCTGACCGGCCCCGCCTTCCTGGTACCGGACCGAGACTGGTGCGCCGCGGCGCTGCCCGACCGACGGGCGGATCCGGGCGCCGAGTTCCTCTACTCCTCGCTGCTGGGCACCAACGGCGCCGACCACAGCCGGCTGCGCGGGCTGATCGCCGGCGCCCTCGGGGCCCGGCAGGTCGCCGCGTTGCGGGCGACCACCGAGAAGATCACCGAGGAACTGCTGGACGGCTTCGCCGACGCGACCGGCTCCGGCGGGGCGGCGAACTTCCAGGAGCTGGTGGGCCGCCCGCTGCCGGTCGCGCTGGTCGGCGCCCTGATCGGCGTCCCCCGGGCCGAGCAGGGCCGGCTCGAGCACCTGGGCCGGGGCGCCGGCCGGCTGCTGGAGCCGCTGCGCTCGCCGGAGGACTGGGCGCGGGCCGACCGGGCCGTCGCCGAGCTGCGGGAGTACTTCGCCACCCTGCTGCGCGAGCGCCGCGCCTGCCCGGCCGACGACCTCGCCTCGGCCCTGCTCGACCAGCGCCGCACCGTCGATCCACCGCCGACCGAGCGGGAGTTGGCCGACCTGCTGCTGCTGGTGTTCGTGGCCGGCTTCGAGACCACCACCGGCCTGCTCGGCACGGCGGTCCACGCCCTGCTGACCCACCCCGACCAGCTCGACCTCGTCCGGGCCGATCCGGGCCTGGTCCCCGCCGCCGTCGAGGAGTCGCTCCGCTGGGACTCGCCGGTGCTGATGACCGAGCGGATCGCCGCGCGGCCGGTCGAGGTCGCCGGCGTGGCGATCCCCCGCGGCGGCTCGGTGACCGCGGTGCTCGCCGCCGCCAACCGCGACCCCGAGCGGCACCCCGAGCCGGACACCTTCACCGTGCGGCGGCCCGACCACCGGCCGCTCAGCTTCAGCGCCGGCCCGCACTACTGCCCCGGCGCGGCACTCGCCCGGGCGGAGGGCACCGCCCTGCTCGGCCAGCTGCTGCACCGCTTCCCGAAGCTCACCCTGACCGGGCCGCCCGTCCGGCGCGCCGCGGTCGCCCTCCGGTCGTTCGACGACCTCCCGCTGGCCACCACCGGCTGACCGGCCCTGCCCCGTACTCGCTGCACCCCCAGCCGCTTCCCGAGAAGGTCCGCCCGTGAACTTCCTGCACCTCGAACGTGCCACGCTCGAAATGTTCATGCCCGGGCTGGACGAGCGGCTCGCCCGCCTCCCGCTGGCGGAGCTGGAGCGCGCGCCCAGCCCCGCGATCGGCGCGTTCCGGGCGGCGGGCGGCCCCGCGCTGCTGGTCCCCGCGCAGCACGCCGGCTCGGGCGCGACCCCGCTGCAGGCCGTCCGGGCGCAGCGCGCGGTCGGCGCGCGCTGCCCGTCGCTGGCGGTGGCCACCACGATGCACCACTTCTCGGTGGCCGGCCTGGCCGAGGCCGCCAAGTACGGCTCCGGGCTCGAAGGCGTGCTGCTGGAGTCGGTGGCGAAGGAGCGCCTGCTGCTGGCCTCCGGCTTCGCCGAGGGCAACACCGGCCAGCACGCCCTGCGCCCGCACATCACGGCGGAGCGGCGCGGCGACCGGATCGTGCTGAACGGCCGCAAGATGCCCTGCAGCCTGGCCCGATCGATGGACCTGCTGACCGCCTCGGTCACGCTCAGGGACGAGGACGGGCTCGACCGGCTGGCCATCGCGCTCATCCCGGCCACCGCCCCGGGCCTGGAGGTGCGGCCGTTCTGGCGTACGCCGGTGCTGGCCGGCGCCGAGAGCGAGCAGGTCGTGCTCACCGAGGTGGAGCTGGATCCGCAGATGGTGGTGGTCACCGACGTCACCGCCGAGGCCGTCCCGGACGCCCTGAACCTCGCCGGCTTCCTCTGGTTCGAGCTGCTGCTGACCGCGGGCTACCTGGGCGTGGCCAGCGCCCTCGTGGAGCGGGTGCTGACCCGGCCCGGGGGCGCCGAGGAGGACCCCACCCCGTACACGGTGCCGGTGGAGGCGGCGATGCTCGCGGTGGAGGCCGTCGCCCGGGCGATGGAGGGCGAGGCCTGGACCGACACGCTGCTCGTCCAGGCACTGCACGCCCGGTACGCGGCCCAGGACGCGATCGCCCGCACCGGCGCGGCCTGCCTGGCGGCCCTGGGCGGCATGGCGTTCATCGGATCACCGGACGGCGCCTACCTCGCCGCGGCCGCCACCGGCCTGACCTTCCATCCGCCGTCCCGCAACCGGATGGCCCGGCCGCTGCGCGAGTACCTCGACGGCCGGCCGCTGCGGATCGGCTGACGCCGCCGCCCGGGCCACCGGCCCATCCAGGCGTCCCGGGCCGGCCGCGCCGTCCGGGTCCGACCGACCGCAGACCTCCGCCTCCCTCCGACGACCGTGAGCAGGTGACCGCAGTGCGGCGAGCCTCCCCAGAACCTCCGGAAACCCGCCCCGGGTACCGGGTCGAGGTGCTGCCCAGCGTCGAGTCGCTGCCGCCGGCCCTCTGGGAGCGGCTGGCCCCCGGCGACGACCCGATGTGGTCGCGGCCGGTGTTCACCGCCATGGAGCGCTCCCGCATCGGCCCCGACGGGTACGCCTACCTGGTCGTGCGGCAGGGCATCGAGGTGGTGGCGGTGCTGCCGCTGTGCCTGTTCCGGGAGTTGCGGCTGGACGACGTGGTGGGCCCTCGCGAGCGGCGGCTGCTCGCCCCGGTCCGGCGCCTGTGCCCGCGGCTGCTGCGGGTGCCGATGCTCTTCTGCGGGCACCTGCTCGGGCAGGGGCACGTCCTGGTGGACGGTCACCCGCCGGCCGAGGTCTGGCGGCTGCTGGTGGCGGGCGCCCTCGACCTGGCCCGGCGCGAGCGCCTGGGCACGGTGGTGTTCAAGGACTTCACCGCGGCCGCGCCGGAGCCCCTGCGGGCCGCCCTGGAGCGGGCCGGCTTCTTCTTCCTGCCGAGCCTGCCCGACACCGAACTCCCGCTCGGGCAGGCCTCGTTCGATGACTATCTCGCCTCCCTCCCGGCCAAGCCGCGGCGCAACGCCCGGAACAAGATCCGCAAGTTCGAGGCCCACCCCGGGCTGCGGATGGAGGTGCTCGACGAGTTCGCCCACCTGCTGCCGCAGATGCTCGCCCTCTACCGCCAGGTGATGGACCGGGCGGACCAGACCCTGGAGGTGCTCGACGCGCCCTTCCTGGCCGCCGTGCACGCGCGGACCGGCCCGCGGCGCCGCCTGGTCGCCTGCTTCGAGGGCGACCGCCTGGTCGCCTTCCTGCTCTGCCTGTTCGCCGGCGGCGGGGCGACCGGCGCCCGGATCGGCCTGGACTACCGCCTCGCACACGAGGCGCGGCTCTACCACAACGTGCACTACGCGGCGATCCGGCTGGCCATCGCGACCGGCTGCCGCCACATCCGGTTCGCCCAGACCGCCTACCGGCCGAAGGTCGAACTCGGCTGCCGGCTGGTCGAGCAGTGGTACGCGATGACCCACACCCGCCGGCTCCCGCGCGCCGTCCTGCGGCGACTGCTCCCACCCGCGCTGGCCGCCGCCCGCAGCGCCGCGCTCGGCCCCCACCTCCCGCCCCCGGGTGCTGCCCCGCTCGGCCCCCACGAGGAAAGGTTCCCCCGTGCCACGAGTTGACGTGGAACTGCGCATCGCCGCCCCACCCGCCGCCGCCTGGGCGGCGGTGGTGGACGTGGAGAGCTACCCGCACTGCATGGAGAGCGTCGACTCGGTCGTGGTCACCGAGCGGGCGGACGACCGGCACCGCACCACCGCCTGGGCGGTCCGGCTGCGCGGCTCGGTCCTGCGGTGGACCGAGGCCGATCGGCTCGACCCGGTCGCCCGCCGCTTCGACTTCCACCAACTGGACGGCGACCTCGGCCAGTTCGTCGGCCACTGGGCGGTCGGGGCGGCGCCGGGCGGCGGCAGCACGGTCGCCCTGCACGTCGACTTCGACATCGGCATCCCGCTGCTCGCCGACATGCTCAACCCGGTGGCCGCGGAGGCCCTCGCGGAGAACGCCGCCCAGATGCTCGCCGCCCTGGAACAGCGGCTGCTGGGCGAGAACGGGAAAGCTCGCGCCGACGCCGAGGAGCCCCCCGTCCTCCAGGAGGCCGCGTCATGACCGCCGAGACCCTGCTGCCCGCCGGGGCTCCGGTCTCCTCGGACACCCCGGCGCCCGCCGACACCGCGGCGCCCGAGGCGTTCGACCGGCTGCGCCGCCACCTGTCGCCCAAGCTCGCCCTGACCGGCAGCTTCGCCGGGCGCGGAGCCGTCGAAGCCACCGCCGAGGGCTGCCGGGTCACCCTCTCCGACGGCCGGTCCGCGCTCGACTTCGGCTCGTACGCCGTCACCCTGCTCGGGCACCGCCACCCGGCCGTGGCGGCCGCCGTCCGCCACCAGCTGGAGACCATGCCCACCTCCACCCGGAGCCTGGCCAACCCGGTCACGGCCCGCGCGGCGGCCTGCCTGGCCGGCTACCTGGGCGACGCCCTGCCCAAGGTGTACTTCGGCCTCAACGGCGCCGACGTGGTCGAGGTGGCGGTCAAGCTGGCCCGGCTCGCCACCGGCCGCAGCCGGGTGGTCGCGGTCGACGGCGGCTTCCACGGCAAGTCGGCCGGGGCGCTCGCGCTGACCCACAACCCGCTCTACCGGGTGGGCCTGAAGGGCTGCACGGTGGACGTGGTGCACGTCGACCCGACCGATCCCGAAGCCGTGCTCCGCGAGGTCCGTGCGGCGGAGGTGGCCGCCGTCGTCCTCGAACCGGTCCAGGGCGAGAACGGCGCCGTGCCGCTGCCGGTCGAGACCCTGCGGCGCTGGTGCGCGGACGCCGCCCGGGCCGGCGCCTTCGTGATCGCGGACGAGATCCAGTGCGGGCTGCGCCGCTGCGGCGAGCGCTCGGTCGCCCTGGCCGCGGGCCTGCCGGTGGACGCCGTGCTGCTCGGCAAGCCCCTGGGCGGCGGGGTGGTCCCGCTGTCCGCGCTGGTCTGCTCCGAGCAGCTGTACGCGCCGCTCGCGGCGGACCCGTTCCTGCACTCCGCCACCTTCGGCGGGCACCCGCTCAGCTGCGCGGCACTGCCCGCCGCCCTCGAGGCCATCGAGGAACTCGCCCCGCACGGCCACCGGTTGTCGCTGCTGCTGGACGCCGCGCTGGCCCGGCTGCGCGCGGACCACCCGGAGGTGGTGCGCGCCGTCCGCGGCGCCGGGCTGCTGCGCGGGATCGAGCTCGCGCATCCGCAGGCCGCCGGCACGGTCCTGGCCGAACTCGCCGGCGCCGGCCTGCTGGTCTCGCCCTGCCTGAGCCGGCCCACCACCCTCCGACTGCTGCCCCCGCTGGTCTGCACCGGGGCCGAGCTCGCGGAGGCGGTCCGGATCCTCGACGCCGCGTTCGCGGTGGCCGGCCGAGCCGGAGCACCGAACCGACAGCTCGCACCGACAGCCTGAGCCGACCTCGCCGCCGGCACGGAAGGAACGACGGACATGCCCACTCGTGAAGAACTGTCGCTGCTGGTCAGGACGGCCATCTCGGAGGTGCTCGGCACCGAGGCCGAGGAGGTCCGCGAGCAGACCAGCCTGGCCGTCGACCACGACGTCGACAGCCTGGAACTGATGGAGATCGGCGCCCGGTTGGAGCGCTCCCTCCGGCTGCGGATCGAGGTCGCGGACCTCACCGCCGCGCAGACCGTCGGGCAGGCCATCGACCTGCTCGAAACCCGCACGGCCGGCCGCTCGTGACGCGCCGGCACCCCTCCGGCGGGCACCGGGTGGCCGTCACCGGCGTCGGTGTGAAGTCTCCGGCCGGCAACGACCTCGAAGCGGCCTTCACCGCGGTGCTGAAGGCCGAGGCCACCGCCGCGACCGTCCCCCGGCTGATCGAGGCCGACCTACCGGTCCAGTTCGCCTGCCTGGTGCCGCCGTTCGACCTCGACGGCTACCTCACCCGCCGCGAGTCCCGCCAGATCGACCGCACCACCCAGCTGCTGCTCTGCGCGGCCACCGACGCCGTCGAGGACGCCGCGCTGCCGACCGGCCTCGCGCCGGGGCGGGTGGGGGTCCAGATCGGCACCGGGATCGGCGGCCTGCCGAGCATGGAGGAGGTCACCCTCAGCCACGCCGCCCGGCCCCGGGACATGCCGGTGCACACCGTGCCCCGGACGATGGCCAACTCGCCGGCCACCCGGCTGGCCATGCGGTACGGATTCCAGGGGCCCTGCACCACGTACTCCAGCGCCTGCGCCAGCGGTACCACCGCCGTGGGCGAGGCCGCCCGGAAGATCCGGTACGGCGACCTCGACCTGGCGCTCGCCGGCGGTACGGACTCCGCGGTCACCACGGTGGTGATGGGCGCCTTCGCCCGGATGCGGGCGATGTCCGTCCGCAACTCCGACCCGGCGCGGGCCAGCCGCCCCTTCGACACCGACCGGGACGGCTTCGTCATGGCCGAGGGGGCGGCCGTCCTGGTGCTCGAACGGTGGGACCTGGCCCGGGCCCGAGGCGCTCGGATCTACGGCGAGGTCGCCGGATTCGCCGACAACTGCGACGCCGCCCACATCGTCGCCCCGAACGAGGACGGCGCGACCGCGAGCCGGTGCATGCGGCGGGCCCTCGCCGACGCCGGCCTCTCCACCGCCGACATCGGCCACATCAACGCCCACGGCACCTCCACCGTGTTGAACGACCGGGCGGAGGCGCGCGCGATCGAGCGCTGCTTCCACGGCCAGTCGCCGCCCGTGACGGCGGTCAAGGGCGTCACCGGGCATCTGATCGGCGGCTCCGGCGCCCTGGAGGCCGCCCTCGCCCTGCTCTGCGCCGCCCGCGGCAGCGTCCCGCCGATCGCCAACCTGAGGGCCAGCCAGGAGGCCGACCTGGTGGACCTGGTGATCGGGGCGCCGCGCAGCGTCCCACCGGGCCCCGTGCTCTCCAACTCCTTCGGCTTCGGCGGGCAGAACGCCTGCCTGGTGCTCACCCCCGGCGACCCGGACGCCGCCGGCCCGCATCCCCGTACGCCCCAGCAGAAATGACGCCCATGCGAATCCTCGTCACCGGTGCGACCGGAGTGGTCGGCACCGAGGTCGTGCAGCGGCTCGGCCCGGCCGCGGCGCCGCCCCGCAGCACCCTCACCCGGGTGGCCCGGCGGCTCACCGACGACACCCTGGTCCGCTGGCGGATCGGCGCCGAGCCGCCGCCCGCCGAACTCGCCGGGCACTGGGACGTCATCGTGCACTCGGCCGCCACCACCCGCTGGACCCTCGGCCGCGAGGAGGCGGTCGGGGCCAACATCGACCCACTGAGGGCGGTCCTGGCGCTGGCCGACCGGGACACCCACCTGGTCCACCTCTCCACCGCCTACGTGGGCGGGGTCCGCAACCCCGAGGACCTGCGGGGCGCGGAGTTCGAGGGCTACCGCAACGGCTACGAGTGGTCGAAGGCCAGGTGCGAGGAGGTGGTCCGCACCGAGCACCCCGGGCCGCTGACGGTGGTGCGGCCGCCGCTGATCGTCGGACGCCGCGGTTCGGGCGAGATCTCCCGCTTCTCCGGCCCGTACACCATGCTCCAGGCCCTGGTCTCCGGCCTGGCCGCGGTGGTGGTCGGCGACCCCGGGGGCTACGCCGAGATCAGCCCCGTCGACGAGGTCGCCGTCGTCGTCGCCGCGGCGGTGCTCGCCGCACCGCCCGCCGCCCCGCGCACCGAGGTGATCGCCGCCGGCCGCCACAGCCTCACCCTGGACGCGCTGCTCGACATCATCTGCCTGACCCTGAACGAGTTCCGGCAGGCCGCCGGCGTGGCCCCGATCGAGCGGCCGCGGATCGTCTCCGGCGACAGCTGGGACCGGTTCTTCCTGCCGCTCGCCGACCGGTACCTCTCACCGGTCCAGAGCCAGGCGGTCAAGCTGCTCGCCATGTTCCAGAGCTACACCAGCATGACCCGGCCCTTCGAACCCACCCGCCCGGTCGCCGACCCCGCCGCCGTCATGACGGCCGCCGTCCGCCACTGGGCCACCAGCAAGCCCCGCCTCGCCCTGGCCACCCCGCAGCAGTGGGCCTTGATCGCCGAACCGGCCTGACCGGTCTCCGCCCCAGCTCAACCGGGCTCCGACAGGAAGGCGGTGACCTCGGCGGCGAACCGCTCCGGAGCGTCGTGATGCACGACATGGCCGGCCGCCAGCTCGACCAGGCGGGCCCCCGGGCCGCGGCGGGCGACCATGCTCCGGGCGTGATCGGCCGCCAACTCCTCGCTCCGCGTTCCACGGACCAGCAGGGTGGGGCAGGACACGGCGGTCCAGTCGTCCCGGTGATCGCCGTTGAGCGCCTGCTGCGACCGCACGGTGTCATCGATTCCGAACGAGAAGCCCCAGCCCCCGGCCCCCTGCCGGAACGAGCACTCCAGATAGGGCGCGGCCGCGCCCAGAGCCGCGACCAGGGCCTCGCGCGACGGCGCGGCCGGGGGCAGCCGCGTGGTGAACGACCAGTCGCAGTCGACGACCGCGCCGATGTCCTCCACGATCAACCTACTGACCCTGCCGGGGTGCCGGGCGGCGAACTGGTAGGCGTTCACCCCGCCCAGCGAGTGTCCCAGCACCGGCACCGGGCCGACCCCCAGGTGCCGGTGGAAGGCGACCAGATCGGCGACGTAGTCGTCCCGCTGGTAGCGGATGGCACGGTCCGACTCTCCGTGCCCGCGCTGATCGAGCGCGATCACCCGCCACCGCGGCGCCAACGCCCCTGCGAGCGAAGCGAACGCGGACGCCTCGTTGTAGTGCCCGTGCAGCGCCAGCAGCGGCCGCCCCGGACCACCGAAGTCCAGGTACGACAGCTTCCGACCGCCCGCCACGAAGAACTCACGCATGACGCGGATCATAGGACCCCGGGGCTGGGGCCCTGCGGACCGGCTACCTGCGCCAGAACAGGTGGTGCGTCACCCCGCTCGGGCTGGGCACGACCTCCAGCCGGAACCGGTCGAGCAGCTCGTCGGGGGACTCCCACAGTCGCAGCCCGGACCCGAGCTCCACCGGCGAGACCACCACGTGCAGGGTGTCGACCAGGTCGGCGTCGAGATACTGCCGAATGGTGCTGACCCCGCCGCCCAGCCGGACGTCCTTGCCCTGCGCCGCCTCCCGGGCCTGCGCCAGGACGGTGGCCGGGTCGCCGTCGACGAAGTGGAACGTGGTGTCGGAGAGCGTGAGCGAAGGTCGCTTGTGGTGGGTCAGAACGAACACCGGGGTACGGAACGGGGGCTCCTCGCCCCACCAGCCCTGCCACTCATGGTCGTGCCAGGGCCCGCGCTGGGGACCGAACTTGTTGCGGCCCATGATCTCGGCGCCGATGTTGCGGGCGTAGTCCCGCGTGAAGTAGTCGTCCAGGCCCCGGCTGCCCCCGGGGTCGGTGCGCATCGGCCAGCTCGCCGTCGCGCCGGCCCAGGAGAACAGCCGCTCCGGGGCGACATGACCGAACGGCCTCTCCAGGGTCTGGTCCTCACCGGCACCGATCCCCTCACTCGAGACGGTGAAGTTCTGGACCCTCAGCAGCTGAGCCACGCCATCCTCCTGTGCTGTCGACAACGGTGGTAGAACTTACCGGCATGCTCAACTCCCGGACGGGCAGGCCCGGATCAGCGCGCCCGGCCCCGTGGCTTCAGGGGCACGGCGGGCAGTCGGGGAGCGGCCAGTCGAGGGCCGGCGTAGCCGTGCACCTCGCCGAAGCGGGAGCCGGCCTCCCAGTCGGCCCGCGCCCGGGCGATCTCCTCGCCGGTGCGGCCGATGAAGTTCCACCACATCACGATCTCCTCCTCGAACGGCTCGCCGCCGAGCAGCAGCAGCGAACCGTCCGAGCCGGCCAGCAGCGGCAGTTCGCGGCGCCCGCAGCCGAGGTAGAGCATCGAGCCGGGCTCGACCCGGACGCCGTCCACGTCCACACTGCCGGTCATCGCCAGCACCGCGTACTCGAAGCCCGGCTCCAGCGGCAGGCGGTGCTCGGCGCCCTCACGCAGGGTCAGGTCGGCGCCGACCAGCGGTGAGTGGGTGGTGCCCGGGGAGCGGGCGCCGTCCAGTTCGCCGAGGATGACGGTGGCGCTCAGGCCGCCGGC
>NZ_JBFAQT010000062.1:0-29769 GCF_040678895.1 Kitasatospora sp. NPDC049258 | reverse complement strand
GGGGGGGGGGGGGGGGGGGGGGGGGGGGGGGGGGGGGGGGGGGGGGGGGGGGGGGCGGCGGGGGGGGGGGGGGGGGGGGGGGGGGGGGGGGGCGGGGGCCCCCCCGCCGGGAGGGGGTGATGGGGCGCTTCGCGCCTTGGGTGAGATGGGGGTGAGGGGTGGTCAGGTTGCGGGACAGGCTGTGGGTCACTCGTTGGGGTGGCGCGTGGGTGGGCTTTGCCCGTTCTCATGCATCAAAGACGGTGACCCGCTAGACTTTGGCCTACTGGGACGCTTCCGGGAGATTTCTCCGGACTTGCGGTCTTGCGACTCGGTAGGTCCGGAACGATTCCTCTTGAATGGATAGGTGAGTGCTGTGATCGTGCGCGACGACAACGGTGTTGTTCTGCCGGATCCGGAAAAGGCTGCGCCTGCCGATCTCTGGCGGGTGCTTCGGCTGTTCCCGGCTCTCGCCGACGACATGGAGCGGGAGCCTCACAGCTTCACGGTAGCCGGACCCCTGCTGATCGCCCAGTACGAGCGGGTCGCTGAGCTGAGCGAGTGGGTGACGAAGTGCACCCATGCCCTGCACGACGAGCTGGCCAAGGAGCTACACAACCGTCAGAGACGGTCCGACGAGGGCTGATCCGAGATCGCGGGAGACGGCCTTCCATTGAATTCCTAGGCAAATTCAAAAAGTCCTAGGCGGCTTTTCTGTCGCGTCGCATGAATTCCGAACAAGGGAGACAGTAATCATGGCGAAGAAGTTGCGCCTGAACCAGGAGGAGGCGTGTGACGCGGCAGTACGACTTCTGACGCCTCCGGCGTCGGGTCTGCTGCCGCCGGAGGGGCTGCGGTGTCAGGTCCGAGCGGCGACGGGCTCGGGCAAGAGCTTGACGGCCGTTCACGTCGCCGGGCGGCTCCACTCGGAGCGGACGCTGGTGCTGGTGCCGTCCCTGCCGCTGCTGGAGCAGACGGTGGAGGTGTGGAAGCGGGAGGGGCATGGCGGCCGGATGGTGGGGCTCTGCTCGCTCAAGGGCAGCGAGCAGCCGGGGGTTCGGTGCACCACGGATCCGGAGGAGTTGATCCGCTGGACGGCCGGCCCCGGCAAGGTGACGGTGTTCGCCACGTACGCGAGCCTGGGTCTGGGGCACCTGGAGCGGGCCCACCAGGCGGGCTTGGAGCCGTTTTCGCTCGCGGTCGTGGACGAGGCCCACAGGGTGTCTGGCCAGGCTGGGAAGCCGTGGGCGGCGATCCTGGACAACACCCGGATCCCCTGCGACAGGCGGTTGTTCATGACGGCCACGCCGAGGCTGTGGGCGGTCAAGGAGCGGGACCGGGAGCGGGCGGCGGCGGCCGGGATCGAGTCGGCCGAGCTGATCGCGAGCATGGACGACGAGAGCCTGTCCGCCTTCGGCCCCATCGCCCACGACTATCCGCTCGGGCAGGCAGTGTCCGATGGTGTGATCGCCCCCTACCGGATCGTCTGCGTGGACGTGGCCGACCCGGTCCTCCAAGGCCTGGAGCAGCGCGGTGCGAGCGAGATGTCGGTGGAGTACCGGGGCGCGCGCCTCGCGGCCTTGCAGACGGCTCTGCTGACCGCTGCCGCCGAGTGGGACCTGGCCCGGGTGCTGTCGTTCCACCACTTCGTGGCGGAGGCCCGGGCGCTCAGCACCGGCCTTCGCAACGTCGCGAAGGTGCTGTGGGAGCAGGACCCGGCGCTGCACCCGGACCCGAAGCTGATCGGCACGAGCTGGCTGGAGTCCGAGCACACCGTGGCCGAGCGCCGGCAGACCCTCAGGGACTTCTCCTCGCTGCTCGCCGCCGACGGGCTGCGGCTGCTCCGCTACGTCCTAGCCTCCGTCAAGGTCTTGAGCGAGGGCGTGGACACCTTCGACTGCGACAGCGTGTTCTTCGCCGACGTGCGGGGCTCGATGGTGGACCTGGTGCAGGCCGTCGGGCGGGCGCTGCGCATGCACCCGGGCAGCGGGAAGGTCGCCACGATCGTGGTGCCGGTCATCCTGGGGCCCGGAGAGAGCGGCGGGGAGCTGCTCAGCTCGAAGGCGTTCGACGGGCTCGCCAAGCTGCTCATGGCGCTCCGCTCCCACGACGCGGCCGCCGTCGAGCGCCTGGCCCTGCCGCAGTCCGAGACCCGGCCGGCCCGCGAGCCCCGGCACGCCGGAGACCCGCAGGAGCGCCGCTCGGGCGGGGCCGGGGAGCAGCTGCTGCAGTTCTCCACCCAGCGCGACCCGGCGGTGATCGCGGCGTTCGTCCGGACCCGGGTGTTGGAGCCGGAGCGGGAGGAGTTCCGGCGGGGCCTGGAGGAGCTGCTGGCCTATAAGGCGGCGTTCGGGGACGTGAAGGTCGCCTACGCCTACCGGGCACCGTCCGGGCACCGGCTGGGGGCCTGGGTGGCCGACCAGCGCCGCTACAAGGCCGCTGGGGTCCTGGACGCGGAGCGGGTGAAGGAGCTGGACGGGCTCGGGATGGTGTGGTCGGCGTTCGACTCCGCCTTCACCGACAACCTGACCGCGGTCGCCGGGTACGCCGGCGAGCACGGCCACGCCTGCCCGCCAGGCGAAGCGGTGTGGGGCGGCCGGCCGGTCGGGGTCATCATGAAGAACGCCCGCACCGCGCAGCGCCGTACAGAGGCGCTGGAGCGCCGCGCGGAGGCCGGCGAGCAGGGCCTGGACTGGGCCGGGGCGCTTACCGCCGACCGCAAGGCCGCGTACGACGCCATCGACACGGGCTGGTGCCCCGCCTGGCCGGTGGAGTGGCAGCGGTGCTTCGCGCTGGCCTGGCGGCACGTGAAGGCCGGCGGGACGCTCGCCGGGGCCGAGCCGGGCAGCATCGTCGTCCAGGGCGAGGACCTCGCCGGATGGGGCCGCGCGCAGCAGGTCGGCTGGGACAGGCTCGGGCCAGCCCAGCAGTGGCTGTGCGAGCACGTCCTCGGGCTGGAGCAGCTGGCCGCCGAGCAGCGGCCGGCCCCGAAGGTGTCGCACGCGCAGAAGGAGCAGCGGAACCTGGCGGCGGCGGCGCAGTTCCGGGAACGGGAGGGGCACCTGAACGTGCCGCGCAAGCACAAGGAAACGCTGGTGCTGGCCGACGGCACCACCGTCGAGGTCGGCCTGGGCCTGTTCATCGCGAACAGCCGCAGCAGGCGGGCCGACGTTCCAGCCGCCCGTGCGGAGCGTCTCACCGAACTCGGCATGCGCTGGCAGTGAGCAAGGTGCGGGGCACACGGTCGGAAGCTGGGCCGGCTACGCGACGAAGGGCGGACACCCTGTGGGTGTGCGCCCTTCGCTTCTGCCGGCAGCCAGGTCGACCACACCTCTGAGAACGGGCTGGCCGGTCCTGGAGAAGGCCGAGGGCGCCTGCGGGGCTGGTCGGGGTGCAACGCAGGGCCCGCATTGAACCCCGTGTTGCAGTCGGCGTCAGAGCTCGGAGCAGCACCGGCGGTCGGCAGGGCGTGAGTGGTCGGCACCTGATCTTCGGAGGATGCACCCGGACGACCACCGCCCGGTCGGGCAGGGGCTTCGGCCGGGCTTGCTCTCGCCTTCGGCACCTGGGCCGGCCCGGCCGCGGTCGGGTCGGCGGTCCGCGGTGCTCAGCGATAGATGGCCATGCCCGAGAAGATGATGGCCAGTCCAGAGCCAGCAGCACCACCGCCGATCAGGAAAGCTCGCTCCCATCCGATGCCCGCCCGCCAGGCGGCGATTCCCGCGATGAAGCCGATGTTGCCCGCCATAGAGATCGCGAGCAGGAGTGACAGGGCGTGGGTGTAGTTCATCAGACCTCCTTGTTCTGCCGAGATCACTCGGCGTGGTGAGGCTGACTCTCCCTGTCCAACTCAGGTGTCCAGAAGGGAATTGCTGCTAGTTGGACACCATGGCCGCCCCGCCACCCATAGGCTCAGAACGCCGCACACGCGCCCCACGGAGGTCACCACGCCTTGATGAGCAGTCCTGTCGATCTGAAGGCACGTTTGGCGCAGCTTGGGGCCTTTAGGAGCGCGCACCTGGACAACTGCCCGTCTGATCGGTCTTTGGCGAAACGGGCTGGCGTTGCACCTGGGTCTGTGGGTTCTTGGCTGAAGGGCGAGCGTGTCCCCCGCGCGCTGGATGGTCTCCTCGTCGTAGTCGACGGCATCCGTGCGGAAATGAACCACCGTGGTATCGATCCACCGGTTGGCTTGACGGACAGACTCCGGTGGCGCCAGGCCTGGGAACTGGATCGCGAGTGGGCGGCAGCCCGGAGCAGAGCCGTCGTGGAGGAGGCGCAGGCGAAGGCTGCCTTACAGAATCTGTATCAACCTGGCTGGCCCGTACGGAGCGTATCCGATCCGTACGCCTTGGAGGTTCAACGCGCCATCGGTGCTGCCATCGGTGTGCCATTGCTGCCGGCCTATGTCCGCCGCGCCCACGATGATGTGCTCGAAGCAGCTGCCAATGAAGCCCTTGCGGGGCGCAGCAGGCTGGTGGTTCTGGTCGGCTCGTCGTCGACCGGCAAGACCCGGGCGTGCTGGGAAGCTGTCCAGCGCTTGCCGGATTCATGGGGGCTGTGGCACCCCATCGATGGTCACGTCGACGCCTTGCTCGCTGGCTTGCCTCATGTCGCGGCACACACCGCTATCTGGCTGAACGAGATGCAGGAGTATCTGCTCGCGCCGGCCGGTGAGCGTGCGGCTTCTGGTCTGCGAGAGCTGCTGCGCGCGCCAGGGCGAGGGCCGGTGCTGGTCTTGGGTACCATCCACGGCGATTTCTTCAATCGCCTGCTCACCTCCCATCACCGCGCCGAGCGGTTCCCCAACATTCGTACGCTCCTGACCGGCACGGGCACGACAGTGCCGGACGTGTTCGTCGCCGATCCTTCGGTGCTCCAGGATGCGGCAGCGGCTGACCGTCGCTGGGCTGAGAGCCTCGCCCACGCCGACGGAGGCCGCTTCACCCAGTACCTGGCGGGTGTGCCCCTTCTCGTCGATCGCTTCGATCACGCCTCGCCGTTGGCAACATGTCTCATCCTGGCCGCGGCCGAGCTGCGCCGGCTGGGGCATGGCCCCGCCCTGCCGTTGCCACTGCTGGAATCGACTGCCGCCCTGTATGCCCTGGACAGCGAGTGGGACGAACTGGCCCGCCCTGGCTGGCTGAGCGAAGCCCTCGCTTACCTGACGGAGCCGTGCCGCGGCATTCCTGGTCCACTGACCGAGATCCGGCCCCGACCCGGCCAGCCGATCCCGGCCCATTCCCGCTACAAGCTGTCCCCCTACCTTGAGGAGGTCTTGCGGTACGAACTGCGCCACGAGTGTCCTCCCGCAGCATTCTGGGTTACTGCACTCGAGCACGCCGAGACCGACGCAGACCGGCGGGCCCTCTCCAGCTCCGCCCACAAGCGCGGGCGGGTGCGCCTGTCCGCACTCGGCGAGAAACAGGACGGGAACGGATACGCAGGCGGATTCGAACCCGAGGCCCAGGCGGCGGAGGCGCACGCTGAGCTGGCTCGTATCGCCGGACAACGCTCATCCGGTGAGCTGACCGACGGCTGGCTTGCACGCAGCATGCTCCACGAGGCACAGCTCCTGGAGAACTTGGGTCGAGACGAGGAAGCCGAGGGTATTTTGAGGCAGCTCGCCTTGGACGGCCACGTCGAGGCGTTCTGCCAGTACGGCGACAAGTGCCTGGATTCGGAACGTCGGGATGAGGCGGAGTACTGGTACCGGCGCGGGGCCGAGAACGGCGATCCGGATGCGATGCAGGGGGTCGCATTCCTGCTCGCGGAGAACGGGGTGACCGAGGAGGCCGTCGAGTGGACGGAGCGCGTCGTCGAGGCGGGCGACATCTACGCCTACTCCCGCCTCGCGTACCAGTATCAGAAGGCCGGTAATCGCACCGAGGCCAAGCGGTACTTCCGGAAGGCCATCGACGCGGGGCTGGTGGACTGCTATCAGGAGCTCATCCGTCTGCACAAGCGGGAGGGGGACCGAGCAGGTGCTCGCCGGCTCCAAGTCGAAGCGGTCGAGGCCGGCGAGACGATGCAGCCGATGATGCACGCCGAAAGCCGCGGGAACTACGACCAGGCGGACACTCTCGTGTTCAAAGCACTCGACCGCGGTACCGTCCAACCCCTCAGGCGCCTGCTCTGGATTCGCCTGCAGTACCCGGACCTCGCGCCAGGTATCGGACTCGCCAGCAAGGCAATCGACGCCGGCGTTGCCTCTGTCGTCTATCACCTCGTTCGGGACCTTGCCCGGACAGGCTGTCAGGACGGCCCCGCTGCGATCCAACGCCTCTTCGCTGAGATCGACGCCGAGGCCGACTGAACCACGCCGGGCCACGCAGTCCCCGAGCAGTCAGCCCAGGCAGAGACCGCCTGAACCCGACTGGCCGGGCTCCGTGAGGGTGGCTTCCATGCAGGCGGGCCGCCCAATCCTCTGGCACCGTGTACGCAATCACGCCCAGCACACTGACCGTGACGACTCCTGCGCGGTCTTGCCTTTGCTGGTCTGGTATTCCTGGGGTTCGCGGCCCTCGGCGTCGTCACATTCGTTCGCTGGTGGCTCTGACCTTTCGCCGCCGGCGTCGTTGCCCCGGAAGCATTTACGGAACTCGCCCCAGAGCTAGCCGCCGTCATCTGGACGGGCACCAGAGGCGAGCCGGACCGCGGTGGCAGGCCATCGGCCTGTCGCCCTCGCCGCCTGGGGCGGACGCCCAGCCGGCCGGGACCATCATGAAGAACGCCTGCACCACCCAGAGCCGCACCGAAGCCACGTGGTGTGCAGGGTCAGCTGATCCCCTCGACGAGGGGAGCCTCGGGGTTGCCGGACCGCATCGTCACCATGGCGTGGAGCCAGTCGGAAAGCCCCATTGCAAGGTGCCAGGAGCTCAGGGGCAGTTCGTCGATGGCCTCCGCGAGGGCTTCCGCCAGACCCGGGCTGTATGCGGGCCTGGGTTCGGCCGCGTTGAGAGAGCGCAGGTCCACTCCGCAGATCTGGAGGTGGAGGACGTGTCGGAGATGAAGCTCGGCCGGCATCTGCCCAGCGCTGAGGTGCCGCTGCAGCGTCTCAGCGAGAACATCGGCGAGCGGCCGGCTCTCGCCATAAGTGGGAACTGGCTCGGCGAGACCTGGAACGGGCACCTTGCTGCGAATTGTCATCAGGCTGACGGCCGCCCGCTCATCGGGGCGAAGAGCATCGAGGCTTTTGTCGAGGAGCTTCTCCGCCTGTGTAGCGATCATTCGATGCGGGTGGAGCGCCCAGTAGGTAAGGAAGCGCAGGCCAGTGACGAGGCGGACGTCCCGAGCACTGATGGCCTTCCTGACGGCCTGCTCAAGTATTTCTCGGCTGGTAGAGGACCGCGCAGCAGCCTGGCCGAGGATGTCGGCACAGATTCTGAGGGTCGGTCGCGGCGGTCGTTGAAGAATGTCGGCAGCATGCGCAACCAGGAGTCTGTGGTGCCGCGGATGCGGGGCCGCCAGGTCGTCGTCAACGAGGTCGACTGCGAGTCGCGCTCCGGGCAGAAGCGCCATGGCGACGCTGTCCTGCATGTCGGCTGCCCGCAGGCTCAGAAGCAGCGCGTCCCTCAGGTGCGGTCGGTGCGTGAAGATGCCTGCCGCAGCAAGCAACCAGGTGTTGTGCCAGGACTCGTCCGCAGCGAGGCTTTGGAGGCGGGGCAAGATGTCGGCTTCTGGTCCGGAGATCAATGCTTTGGCGGCCATGAACTCCTGCAGGCTTCTGACCTCGAATCCAATGTGGTCGGCTTCGGGAGACACGAGCAGGACGAGACGGTCGGTGGCCGCCTTGAGGAGTTCACTAGCTAGTCGGTTGGCGAGAGTGGGTTCTTCGGTCTCCTCCAGCAGGCGGGCGTACGAGCGTTCGCGCAGTTCGCTCTCCGGCATGAGTGAGTCGAGCTCGCCGCCCGCGGGCGCGCGGGATTGCAGGACCAGGCCGACATGTTGGTGGAGCCAGTCGATGTGGCCGCGGTACTGGGACAGCAGCTGGCCCGTCTCTCCTGGCTTGTCGATCTCGCGTGCATAGATGGTGGAGTAGTAAGCGTCGAAGAGTTCGAAGCGGTTCTGCGGCATCCGGGCCCGTTTCTCTACCAGCAGGGCCATGATGGTCACCTGCAGCGGCGAGGCCATCAGCCGGGCGGTGTTCGGCTGGCGGGATGCCTCGACGAACCGCTCGACCACGCTCTCCCTCATGTCCGGGTCGTCGCGGTGCCGGGCATGTGCGAGCCTTACGGCGTACTGGCGGGCACTGTCGGGCGAGAGTCTGACCAGTCTCAGCGGTTCGAAGTCCCCTTCGTGGAACTCTCCGCGGTATCCCTGAGGCCTGGTGGTGGCAAGCACCAGGTGGTCCGCGTCCATGCGCCTCACGTGGAAGAGGAACTCTGCGACGCTGGTCAAGACTTCCTCACGGCGGTCGGGTGACGCCACCTCGTCGAGTCCATCGAGGACGAGGATCCAAGGCCACGTTCCGAGCCACTGTTCGAGGTGCCAGTCCGTAAGGGTTCCTGACAGCCGTCGGCCGACCTTCAACGCCAGGTATCGCAGGAGGCTGCTATCGCCCCCACCTGCAATGTGGTTCGCGAAGTCGTGGAGCGCGACCCGGATGGGCCATCGCCTGACGCGGGGCAGAGGAAGCCCTGCAGTGCGAAGGTCCCCGTGCAATGCGCGGAGGACCGAGCGAGTGGCTGCGGGCAGTAGTTCCTCGACGTCGTCCCCCAGCAGTGCGGCACGGTATGCCTGGCAGACCAGCTGGCCCAGGGTGCTCTTGCCCTGGCCGGGGCCGCCGATGACTGCGATGTTCCGCAGTCCCGTGCCTTTTCGCTGCGATGGGCGGAGCAGGTGGTCCCCGCGCTCGATGATGTACCGGGCGGATCGGACGGTCTGCTCGGGGTTAGCAGATTCAGTTTCAGCCTCGAGGTCGACGGCGACGGGTCCGAGGCTGAGCTTCTGGTGATCGCCTTCAGCTCCAGCCTGCCCAAGGCGGACCCACTGGTCGGAGAGCAGCTCAAGGGCAGTGTGGGAACGGACGAGCGCGGCAGTGTCCCTGACGGTCGGCTCACCGATGGCAGCTTCAACGTGGGTGAGGGCGTCGTCCGGGGCGATGAAGCCGACATAGAGCCTGCGGATTTCAGGCTGTGTGTGTAGTAGCGCGAGGATGTCGTCGCGGTACCAGACGCAGAGGGCTTCGCGGCCGATGTCACGGGCTTGGATCCGGCTGTGCTGGTACTTGAGGGCCTTGGCTACACGTGCCTGGGGGGAGCTTTCGGACTCGGGATCGCTCTCGTCGATCTCCAAGAGGATCGCCTCGTAGTCCAGAGGCTCGGGCTTGGGGATGTTGATGCAGACGAGCACATAGGGGATCTTCAGTCGCTGTGAAGATCGTCCCGAGACGTTGTCTGCGACCTGCTGCGTGATCCACAGTTCGGCGTCGTCCCCAGAGTCTTTGCGGTGCAGGATGTGAAGGCGCCCATTCCCGTTCCATTCAAGGTGTCCGGCCCGGCGGCCCGTGGTGCTCGTGCTGCGGCGGAAGCTGACGTCGGGTGAGTCCGGCGCTTCGGCAAAGCCGAATTCCTTGGCAACGAGCAGCCTCACAAGGCGCGTGAATTCGGCTGGTCCGAGACGGCTGAGGTCGTAGTCCAGGATCTCCGCCGGCTCGGCGGGCGCAGTGCGTAGCTGTTCTCCGGCACCGGTTCGGGGTGGTGTGCTGCGGGTGCCTGCTGACTCGATGGCCGGGGACTCTCGTGCCTCTTCTGCAAGCTTCGCCCAGTATCGGCGTGAGCCGGGTCGCCGACCGGCGGTCTCACCCCAAAGACGAACAAGTGCCCACAATGCCTCCTCGCTGTCGCTGGAAGGTGCCTGGGCGCGCTGAGGATCAACCGGAATCCAGTCGCTGACCCGTTGGCCCCGGAAGCCGTCGATGTTGTAGGGCGGCTTCCGCAGCACCGACTCGATGTCGTCCTGGGACAGTGGGCGGTGGCCGTCCTCACGCCGTTTGGCGTCCGCTGCAGCCTTGAGTGCAGAGAGCTCGCTGTGGAGTCGACGGCGGACATCTGACGTTGCGATGGCAGGTTCCTCCATCGTGATGCCCGCTACGCCCGCAGCGGGCAAGGGCGGGCGGCGCGGCAAGCTGCACAGTACCGCCGAACCTGCCCGCCCCGCCCGCAGTTCGAGGTGTCCGGGTGCCGCTCAGCAGACGCTTGGCATATCGCTTCGGCACTGGGTCGGAGGATCTGACCGGGGGTTTCTGATGACACCGAACGTGCAGCGGACGGTGCGGCGGTTGGCGACGGCGGCTCTCTTCAGCGCAGTACGAGCGCTCGCTGCTGCCGGCGGCACGGCCGTGGCAGGCCTGATCGTGTGGTGGATCCAGCGAATCTGACGGCCACACATCCGGGCCACTGCCCGGGCTGGCCGACGGCCACATTGGCTGTCGGCCAGCCGATTCACTCGATGCGCTCGTACAGGTAGCACCGGCAATATGTCCGGCCGGCCGCCACGGCGGGGAGGACCACGGTCGGCTGTTGGAGCGGGTGGCCGAGGCGATCGCCCGGCGGCCCTACCGTCGTCGACCAACTGGTGCGCAACCTGCTCATCGGACTCGACCAGTGGCAGCAGGCGATCGGTGCTCTCGGCGCCGAGGTCACCACGGCCGCGCAGGATCGGCCGCTGCCCACGTCGGCCGCCGACACCGGGCGGACCGAGGACGTCCGGTGGCGCCAGGCCTCCAGGCGCTGCGCGAAGCCGTCGCCCGTCACCACCACGGCCACCTGCCCGCCGAGGCCGGTGCCGACCGGCCATGGTGATCACCCCCGCGCGGCAGGCGGGAGAATGACCCGGGTGACCAGCACCCAGCCGCGCGGCATCGGCTCCTTGATCCCCACCCGCAGCACCCTGGCAACGCCCGGCGAACAGGCCGCCGCCCAGCTCGCACACCTTCGCACCGCGACTGTGCCGGTCCCGGTCCTCGCCGCAGCCGCCGCGCTGATCGCTGGTCAGATGGAAGACCCGGACCCGGCCACCCGGGAAGTCGCCGCTGCGGTCCACGCTCACCTGCTCGCCGCCATGAATGGCCCCTCGCCCGGCCGGTAGGCGCCGACCGTCCCAGCCTCTGCAGGTTGCCCAGCTTGCCCTGAGGGGAGGAGGCTTGCCCGTGGTGGGCTTGCCCAGGCTGGGCGTCGCGTGGGCAAGCCTTCTGATCTGCCGTCTTGTATTAGAGGACCCGCTGTTGGAGGGCAAGGCGGAGCAGGCTGACACCGTCCTGAGGGCGGGGGGACAAGAGTGGCTGGCCGTCCTCGGCGTCGATGACGGCGCGGCCGTCAACGAAGACGGCCCAGGCGTTGGTCAGGCCGTCAGCGCCGTCCTGGACCCAGCCGAGGACCCGGCCATCCGCACGCTCGATACCGTAGATGTGGTGGACTCCTGACCAGCCGGTGAGGACCAGGCCACCACCCATGTCCCACGACTGGGCGGTCCGGCCAAGGCCGCGGACGGCAGGCGAGAGCGCGCCGAACTCGGCAGCGAGCGCCAGTCGGGGCTCACCGTCCTGCACAGGCGGCGTCTCCTGGTGATCCTGGGGCGGCGTTGGGTCAGCGGAAGGCTCAGTGGGTTGCTGCGGCATCCGAGCCGGGGAGCCACCGGACACTTCGACGCGCGTCGAAACCCGCAGTGAGGTGGCCGATTCCTCTCCCGACACGATTTCGACGCGCGAGGGTATTGAGGCCCTCGGCCCACCTGAAGATTCGATGCGCGAGGCAATGGGGGGGCCCGGCTCGCTCAGGGTTTCGGCGCGCGGAGGTTCGACCGGAGGGGCTTCCGCGACGGTGCCGGCAGACACGGGCGCGATCGCTTCACGCTCGGCTACCAGGGCCGGACGCAGGGATCGAGCCTCGCTCATCATCCTCCGCATCAGCGCTTCCAGGCCTCGCTCCAGCGAGCGGAGCGCCTGGTCAGCCCGGGCCTCGGAGGCGCCCCGGAGGGCATCAAGGTAGTGCGCTGCGAGCTGCTCGGCGCCCCGGCCGAGCACGAGAAGCTCCGCCCGGTTGCCATCCGGAGCGCCTGGCGTTTCGACGCGCGAGGCAATCAGGGCGTCGGCGACCACACTCTGCTGCGCCTCTGCGCGCCGCCTGCGGTAGGCCTTCGAGGAGCAGCCACGGCCGCAGTAGAGCTGCGGTCGGCCAGGTCCGCTGGAGCGCAGCTCCTTCCCACACTCCGGACATCCGGTCGTCTCACCGTTTCCCCGCGCGTCGAAATTCTCGGGTGCTTCATTGCCTCGCGCGTCGTTTTGCATGATCGGGATCGTAGCGCGGGATACGACGCGCGCTGGAACTCCTGTTCGCACCCGCCCCGCTGCCGGTCGTACAGACCGGCCGGGCCGGCAACGGCCGCGGTGCGCATCCCCAGTGGCGGGACCGTCTGCGGTGGCTGTGGGCCGGCCCATCAGGGTTCGAGGAGAACAGCGGGGTGGGGCGTCGGGCCTGGCGCCGCATCACGGCCGGTTCCGGTGCAGGTCCTCTTCCACGGCTATCGCGTGGGAAGAGGTGTCGGCACGTGGGGCGGGCTTGCCCGCAGGGCCTGACCTGGTGCGACACCCGCGCAGCCGAGAGGTGGGCTGCAACTCCCGGTGCAACGCCCGGTACACCCCTGCAGCCAACCATCCAGACAACCCTTCAGCCCCCTATGAAAGCAACCCCTCCTCTCTGGCGGGCGTCGACCCGGCCGGGTCCGTCGGCACCGCGAACCGCAGGGGTGAGCGGCGCAGCGTCGGGCCGGGCTGTGCACCCGGGGGCGGATGCCGATGGACGTGGGCTCGTCCGGCTGGTTGGCGGGGTGCGAAGGGGTGGGGCTGGGCGACGGCGGGCGGCGGGGTGGTGGCTTGCCCAGGCGGCGTCGGCTTGCCCAGGGTGCTTGCCCTGCCGGATTTCGTGATGGGCAAGCCTGTGACCTGGTCTTTTCGGGGATTGGGCAAGCGGCTGGGCATGCCCTGGTGAGGAGAGTTCACGGCACGAGATCCGAGAGGAGTTGTGCCGTGGTCGAGCTGTCGCGTCCCGTCCGGAAGGCCGGCGGGGTCTTCGATCGTCTGGATACCGACTGGGCGGTGCTGTGCGGGGACGCCTCCGTGCGGGCTGCGGTGGCGGGGTGGCTGGCGGCCGATCACCTGGCTGTCGAGGTCGCCGAGGCGGCTGGTTCCTGGACGAATGCACTCGGTCCCGAGCAGGTGCTGGCCGCTCTGCGTCCGGGCACGGGGATGTTGTCCGACGCTCTCGCCGATTCCGTGCTGCGCGCTCTGCTGCTGCGGGCGGGTGGCCGCGGGCGGGCAGCCGCTCTGGCTGCCCGGATTGTGGTGCAGGCGATGGTGCCGGCAGCGGTCCGGATGGTCCGCGGCCAGGTCCGGCCGTTCGGCGGCCGCACCTTCGACGACGTCGCAGACGTGGTGGTCGCGGCGCTCTACGAGACCGCGTGCTCCGGACGCATCCACACCCGGCCCGGCCGACCGGCCGCGAACCTCGTTCTCGACACACTGCACCAGGTCTGCCGTGACCTCGCCGCCGACCGTGAGCCGCTCGGCGTGCCGCTCCCCGCCGACGACCAGGTCGACCCGGCCTCCGGCCCGGCCGACCACGTTCATGCCCACGCCGTCCGTGACGCCGCCGATGCCGCCGGCCTGCGCCCGGTCACCTCCGGCGAGCAGGAGATGGATCGCGCCCGGCTGGAACTGCTGGAGCTGCTGCTGGACGCGATGGAGGCCGGCACTCTCACGCCGGCCGACGGCCGGGCCATCGCCTGGCACTACACCGCCGTCCCTGTCCCGGATGTCCGGGCCGCCGCTGCGGCTGGCACCAGCGCGGGCGCCTGGCAGCGGCGGCGCTCCCGCGCGGTGCGCGCCTTGAGGACCTCGCTGCAGCCGACCGCAGCCTGACCACCCGTCCCGGACCGACCGAGGAGACTCACCGATGCCTTTCCCGCCTGCCCTGCCCGGCCTACCCGTGAGCGCCGATGAGCGCCTTCTCCTGCTCGGCGCGCTCGGCTACCTCGTTCTCGGACTGGCCTACCTGACCTGTACCGGGCTCAGCAGCACCTGGTTCCGCATTCAGCGCCCGGAGATCGGCACCGGCCCGGGCGCGAGCGTGGCCGCCGCCGTGGTCTGGGCAACCGTGGTCGTCCTGTGGCCGGTGCCGCTGGCCTGCCGCACTTCCCGCATACTGCACCGCCGCCTGCGGAGCGTTCCGGAGGAGGCCCTGGTCTGGCGTTCGGCCCCGGCCGGACCAGATGTGGCCGCTTCGGCGCCGGGGGCGGACAAGTCGGCCGCCGCTCTGTGGCGGGCGCCGCCGCGCTGGTACCGCCAGGAGTACGACGCTGTCCGCGCCGCCCTCGCCGAGGGCATGCCGTTGATCGCGCAGGCCCGCGCAGCCGACCTCGTCAGCACCAGCGCCGTCGTCCTTGGCGCGGACCACCTCTCCACCCTCGATGCCTGGGACCTCCTCTCGCACACCGTGCGCTCGGCGGCCACCCAGCGGCCGAGGCCGTCCAGCCCCGTTCCGGACAGCGCAGACAGCGTGTACCGGCGCGCCGCCACGGCGTCGCGATAACCCCCGTCTCCCGCGCTCGAGGAGCCGGTGACGGCTCGTCGTCCCGGGCCGACACCTCAATCCTCCGCTTAACCCATCGGAAGGAACTACTCATGCCGACCGTGACCGGCGCTGTGCGCCTGGACGCCGACGAGGAGCGCGTCACCCGCGCCCAGCGCCTCCTCATCCAGCTCGGGGCCGCCCTTGTCCACCACCCCTTCGACACCGACACCCACGACCGGCTGCGGGCCTTCCTCGACCAGGACGTGGCCGCCGTCCTCACCTCACTGCGCGCCCTGCAGCAGCGGCCCGAAGCACAGCTGCAGAAGCGGATCGCCGAGCTCGCCGGCCACCACGTCCGCCCGACCGGCGGTGCGGTGTGACGACATGGCCGAGACGTCGGCAGGACGCGCAGGAGGCCGAGTCGCAGTGGGCGGCCGACGAGGGGAACGGCGAGGTCGGGGGCTGGTCCTGGTCGACGGGCGCGTCCGCCAACGCCTCGGCGGTGCTCCGGCGGGCCGCATGGGTCCTGCTCGCCCTCGGTCCGCTGCTCGGCGGCACCGCGCTCTACCTGGCACCAGCGACGGCGGGCCCGGCACAGCCGCAGCCCGCAGTGAGCGCGCCGGCCGTCGGTGCCCAGGGCGCGGCCGGGTTCGCCCAGCTTTTCGTAGCGGCCTACATCAGCGCGGGCGACGGCGACCAGGCCAAGCTCGCCGCCTACTACCCGGGCGCCGCCGACATCCGCCTCGAGGGTGCGCCCGGCCGGCGCAGCGGGGAGCAGCTGGCGGTGGTGCGGTTGCGTCAGACCGACCGGGATGTGTGGTCGGTGACGGTGGCTGCCCGCGTCGTCGCCGCTTCGGGCTCGGGGACGGCGGCGGTCGCGTCGTCGCCGGGCGGGGAGGGTGGTCCGGGCGGGAGGGCCGCTGCGGCGGTGCGCTACTTCCAGGTGCCGGTGGGGACGGGCGCAGCCGGTGGCGGGGTGACGGGGTATGTGGCGCTTTCGATGCCGGCCGAGGTGTCCGCGCCGCCGCGGATCGCGGCGCCGGGCCTGGTGTACGGGCCGCGGCGGCCGGCGCTGCCGGGTGATCCGTTGACGCAGGCCGTCTCGGCGTTCCTTGGGGCGTATCTCACCGGTGCGGGGGAGCTGGATCGGTACCTCGCACCGGGCACGCAGGTGTCCGCGATCAGTCCTGCGCCGTACAGCGCGGTGGTCGTCGACCAGCTGGCCGTCGAGGGCGAGCGGGGAGGTGATCCGGCGATGGCGGTGCCGGGCGACGGTACGCGGGTGCGGCTGCTGGTGGTGCTGCGTGCGGTGGGCCGCGACCTGGTGCGGGCCCCGCTGGCGTACGCGCTCACGGTGCGCGCCCGGGCCGGCCGCTGGGAGATCGCCGCAGTCGACGGCGCTCCCGCCGAGGCGCCAGCTGCCGGGGCTCCGGCCGACGGTCCCTGACCCTGCTTCTCCCAGCTCGCCTGACCTGCCTGACTTTGTTTCATCACGAAGGAGTTGTTCGTCATGCACGACACCGTTCTTGCCACCGCGGGCTGGATCTCCACCGGCACGGGGATCGGCAACGACATCAAGAGCTTGATCTTCGACGTCGGCATCCCCGTGCTGTGCGGCCTGTTCGTCCTGGTCGTCGGTTGGAGGACCAAGGCCCCGGGGCCGACGATCATGGCGGTCATCCTGGCCGCTGTCGTCTGGGGCGGGGCGGCCAACATGTCACTGCTCAAGGACAAGACCACGCAGGACATCACGCACTACGACGGTCCCGCGTCCGCGCAGCAGGGCGACCGGTGAGCGCCGAGGTGGCCGGATGGGACGGCGGCAGCCGCGGCGACTTGGTGGGGCGCTGCTACACCAAGGCCCGTCGCAGCCCGCTGGTGGTCGGGGTGGTCCGCGGTGGCGACGGACGCAACCTGCGGCTGGTGGGCGGCCCGTACACGATCACGCAGCTGGCGGCGATGGTCGCCACGGTTGTCCTGCTCGTGGTGACACGTCCGGTGTGGGGCGGGCACGGGTGGGTGGACGCCGCGGTGGTGGTCGGCGCGCCGTTCGGCGCGGCGTTCGCGCTGCGGCACCTGCACATCGACGGCCGCAATCCGGCGGCGGCGGCCACCAGCATCGCCATGATGCTCGTCGCGCCGCGCTCGGGCCGCCTGCACGGCCGGCCCCTGCGCCCAGGCCGTCCGATGGCTGGCGGCGCCCTGGTCACCGTGGGCCCGCCGTACCCGGACGTCGCGGTCGGCGAGATGCCGCACGGCCGCTCCGCACCAGCCGTGCCTGCCGCCGATGCGCCGCCGGCCGCTGTCCGGCATGCTGCGCCCGCCGGCGCCCCGGTCTCCTCCGGGGTGCAGGCCCTGCTCGCCCGTCGCGCTCACCTGGGGGACTGAGAATTGAGACTGCCGATCCGTCACATCGAAGGCAACGTCATCTGGACGACGCACGGAACCTGCTGGGCGCTGTGGCGGGTGACGGCCGCGAACTACTCGCACGCCCCGTCCGCCGCGAAGAAGGCGCGGCTGCAGGCACTGGAGGCGCTGTTCCGGTCCCTGGTCGGCGAGCCGATGCTGCTGAGCCTGTGCCCGCAGGTCGATCCCGCCGCGGTGGTCCGCGCGATGGTCGCCGACGTCGACCTGGAGGCCAGCCCCCGCTACGAGCAGCTCGGCCACACGGTGCTGGACCGGCTGGAGGAGATGGAACTCACCGGCCGCACCGACTGGCTCGCCGTGCCGCTGCCCGCACTGTCGCACAAGGACTACGCGACCTCTCTCGTGTCGGCCGCGAAGGCCGAGCTGGAGCTGCAGCTCGGGCTGCTGCCCGCCCCGGTGAGCGTGGCCGAGGTCGAGCGGCGCAGCGAGCAGGCGCGGCGGATGCAGGCCGGGTGGCCGTCGGGGGTGGCGATGCGGCCGGCGAGCGAGGCCGAGATTCTGTGGATCTACGGGCACAGCGCCCGGCGCGGGCTCACCGAGCCGCTGCTGCCGGACGGCACCGAGCGGGCGGTGCGCGGCCGCGGGCGGACCATCGCGGCTCTGGGGGAGGTGGTGCTCGCCGAGGGCGGCGCCGACTTCGGCGGGCGGCGTGCGCTGCCCGGCAACCCGTTCACGCGGCGTTTCCTGCAGGTGGCCGGCGAGTGGGGTGACTCCTACCAGGCGCTGCTCGCCCTGTCCGAGATGCCGGAAGCGTTCGCGCTGCCGGGTGCGGCGTACCTGCAGCAGCTGGACGATCTCGCCTACCCGGTCGACTGGAGTGCCCGGCTGGTGGTCACCGCGGGGCACAAGGCCGAGGCGAAGACCCGTCGGCGGGCCAGGCATCTGCAGGCGCAGGCCGCCGAGTACGAGGGTGATCCGGCCGGTCCGCCGGCGTCGGTGGAGAAGTACGCGGCGGACAACGACGAGTTTAGGGAGCGTCTCACCGCCTCGGCCCGTGAGGTCGAGATCCGCGCGATGGTCACCCTCGCTGTGTGGGGGGACACCCCGGACGACGCCCAGGACCGGGCTGCCGCCCTGGCGTCCGACTTCGGTGCCACCGAGTACACCTTCGCCCGGCCGGTCGGTGAGCAGGTGGCGCTGTGGCAGGCGATGCTGCCCGGGTGCCGGACGCCGCGGGTGATGCTCGGCTACGCCCAGATCCTGCTCGCGCGGGACTTCGCGATGGCGATGCCGTGGTGCGGCTCCCAGCTCGGTGACGAGCGCGGCGCCCTGTTCGGGCTGCAGCTGGCCTCGGGCGGTGCCCGGCCGGTGCTGGTCGACCCGGCCCGGGGACCGCGGAAGGACGCGAGCGCGTCGATGGCGTTCCTGGGTGAGCTGGGCGCCGGGAAGTCGGTCGCCATGAAGGCCGCGGTGTTCAACGTGCTGGCCCGCGGCCGGATGGCGGGCCGGCCCGGATCGCGGGGGCGGGCGGTGGTCGTGGACCGTACCAAGGAGGAGGAGTGGGTGCGCTTCGCCAAGGCCTGCCCCGGCACCACCCAGGTCATCCGCATCGGCCAGGACAGTGAGGTCAGCCTCGATCCGCTGCGCCTGTTCGTGGAGGACAGTCCGAAGGTCGCGGCCCGGTTCTGCGAGAGCTTCCTGACGCTGCTGCTCGGGGTGCGCCCGATGGACCTCGAGGGCGTTGCCCTGTCGGAGGCGGTCCAGGCCGTCGTGGAGCGCCCGGCACCCTCGATGAGGGCGCTGGGCGCGGAGCTCGCCGCCCGCGGCGAGGACGACCCCGCGGCCCGCACCCTGGCCCGGAAGCTGGCGGCGGTCGCCCGCAAGGACCTGTCGAAGGTGGTGTTCGACGAGACCCTGCCGGTCGTCGACACCCGCCGCGCCGACGCCGTGGTCTTCGCCGTCAACGCCCTGCAGCTGCCGAAGAAGGCCGAACTGGCATCCGAGCACCGCATCGAGCGTCTGGAGTTCGAGAAGGTACTGGGCCGGGCGATCATGTATCTGATCGCCGCGGTCGCCCGCGAGACGGTGATGAAGGACCCGCGCGAGTTCGGCGTCGCGGTCTTCGACGAGTGCTGGTGGCTCACCAGCAGCGACGAGGGCCTGGACCTGCTGCTGGAGCTGATGCGCGACGGCCGCAAGCACAACGCGGCCGCCTACGTCGGCTCCCACGACCCCTACGACATCGGGCCGGCCGACAGCGAGAAGGGCGCGGTCATCCGCGGTCTGATCCCGCACCGGATGGTCTTCCGCCAGACCACCCGCGCCCTCGCCGAGCGCGCCCTGACCTTCCTCGGAGTGGACGGCGACGACGGAGGCCTGCTGGACCTGGTCACCGGCGGACTGTCCCCGATCGACCTGCCCGACGAGGAGAAGACCGACCGGGCCGGCGAGTGCCTCTACCGCGACCTGGCGGGACGGATCGGCCTGATGAAGGTGCTGATCCCCTTCGACGAGGCGGTGGCCCGCGCCATCCACACCACCCCCGGCGGCCTCGGAGCCGCCGCGTGAACGGCCTGCGCCGCCGGTGGGCGCAGCTGGGGCTGCTGGGTCCGGCGCGCCTGCGCCTGGCCCTGGTCATCGCTGCGCTCGCGGCCACCGCCTTCACGCTGCTGACGTCGCTGCCCGCGTATGCCGACCCGACGCCTACGCCGAGCCCCGCCACCTCGCCGGCGGCCGGCCCGGTGGCGCCGAGCCCGCAGGAGCAGGACCAGATCCAGGAGATCCTGCGCGAGCAGTCGGAGAAGCTCACCGAGGCGCAGCAGCAGGCGCTACTGGACCGGCGGACCGAGGAGCTGCGCAAGCTGCTGCCGGACGAGGGCGGTGTGCTCGGGGTCTTCAACGTCACCGACCGGGGCGGGATGCCGATCTCGGCGTACACGGTGGGCAGCGACACCGGCGGTGCGCTCGACTGGGACCTGGGCGTGGAGAACCTGCTGGCCGAGCTGTGCTTCATGGGCACCAAGTGGCTGATCGCGTTCTGCTGCTGGCTGATCTCCTGGGCGCTCAGCTTCGGCCTGGCGAAGCTGCTGCTGAAGCCGGTGCTGTCCGTGGCCGACTCCCTGCACGCCCGCGTCATCGTCCAGATGGGACTGCCGTCGCTGTTCCTGGCGGTGTGCGCGCTGATGTGCGTGGCACGGATCTTCTTCGGCGACAAGGCGCGCGGCTGGGGCGACGCGGCCCTGTCGATCCTGCTGGCCGCGCTGACGACCACGCTGCTCGCGTCCACACCGACCACGCTGATGGGTGAGGACCACGGGGCGATCGCGGTCACCCGCGGGCTCGCCCTGGAGGTCGCCGCGATCGTCCTGGAGACCGACCCCACCGGGGCCGCGACGGGCGCCCCCGCCGCCGAGGCCACCAGCGGCAGCCTGGCGCGGCCGCTCACCGACGCGCTCACCGACGCCTTCATCGTCCAGCCCGCGATGCTGCTGCAGTACGGGCGGACCTTCGACGGCGACTGCGCCCGCATGTACTCGGAGAGCAAGCTGCAGCAGCTCGCCTTCGACCGGGCAATGAACGCCCAGACCAACAAGCTCAAGAAGGTCACGCACCTGGCCGACTACCTTCCGGGCGGTGAGATGGTCTCCTCCTGGTACGACTGGCAGATCGACCTGAGCAGCCGCTGGGCGGTCGACCACTTCGGCGATCCGCCCATGGAGGCGTTCGAGAAGAAGTGCGTGCCGGGCGACGCGGGCGCCGCGAAGAAGGCCAGCCTCGACAAGGTCGGCGGCGCACTGTTCCTCCTGGTCGCCGCCGTCATCGTCACCGTCCTCATCTCCGCGCTCGCCGGGTCCTTCCTCGTCGCCCAGTGCCGCATCGCCTGGGACGCGGTCCGCGGCGAAGCCGCCCTGGTCGTCGGCACGGTCCCGGGCGCGGGCCGGACGTTCCTGTGGGACTGGTGCGCCTCCGTACTGCGCTCGCTCGGGCAGATGCTCGCCAGCGTCATCGCCCTGGCCATCTTCATCGTCGTCATCCAGGCCGTCCTGGACCCCGTCCAGACCGACTGGGGCCGGGAGCTGACGCTACGGTTCCTCGCCGTCGACCTCGTGTGCATCGCCGCCGTCAAGAAGCGCAAGACCCTCGCCGACCGCTCCCGGCAGGTCTCGGCGAACTTCCGGGCGAAGATGGCCGCGGGCCGGGTCGGCGGCACCCACGGCAGCATCGTCAGCACACCGGTCTCCGCCGCCGCGGGCAAACGCCCACAGATCACCCGCGGCCTGGTGCGCACCGCAGCGGCCAGTGTCGCGCTCGCCCGGGGCAATCCGCTGGCCGCAATCGGCTATGCCATGCCCCAGTCGGTCGGCGCGACCGCGCTGCTGTCCCGCATCGCCTCCGGCCAAGGTGGCGCGCACCGGCCCGGCGGCCACGGCGCCGGACGTCCCGCCCGCCCGGCCGGGCGGCCCGCGCCCACATCGAACCGCCGTCGCCCCGGACCGGCGGCCCCGCCCCATCCGGCGCACCCAACGCGCCCGGTGTTCCCACCGAGGCCCGCGCACCCGCCCAGGCCAACCGCTCCGCCGTCCCGCGTCCGGCAAGTTCCGGTCCAGCCGGCCGCTTCCGCGCAGCAACAACGGCTGCGCCAACGCCTCGACCGGCCGGTACGCCGCACACCGCCCAGGCGCCGCCGGTGAGCAGGCGAACCCGGTGGATCGCCGCCGGCTTCCTGCTGGTCGTGACAGCTCTCGTCCTGCTGGCGGCGATCGCGGCGCACGCCGCGGGCCTGGCCGACGACCAGGCCCAAGCGGCCCGGCGGGCCCAGGCCCGCTGCCCCGCCGGACCCGGCAGCACCAACACCGACACCGCGCGCCTCGCCAAGCAGGTACGTGCAGCCCTGGCCGGCACCAGCAGCGACGTCCAGGTCCCCGGACTGTCCGCGCCGGCCGAGCAGATCCCCAACGCAAAGATCATCGTGGCCACCGGCGTCCAGCTGCGGATCCCGGCCCGCGGCCAGGTCATCGCGCTGGCCACCGCGCTGCAGGAGTCCGGGCTGCGCAACCTTCCCGGCGGCGACCGCGACTCCCTCGGCCTTTTCCAGCAGCGCCCCTCCCAGGGCTGGGGCACCCGCGAACAGATCCTCGACCCCCCCTACGCGAGCACCAAGTTCTACACCGCGCTCACCGCGGTGAACGGCTGGGAGCAGCTGCCGCTCACCGTCGCCGCCCAGCGCGTCCAGAAGTCCGGCTTCCCCGACGCGTACGCCCAGCACGAGAACCTGGCGGCCGCCCTGCAGCAGGCCATCGCCCCGACCCTGGGCGCAGCGGCAGCGGCACCGGCCGCCCCGGCGCCGGCCGGATGGCCGGGGCCGGTACGGCCGGGCTGCGCCACTGCAGCCGGCGAGGGCTTCGGTGCGATCGAGGCGGGCACCATCCCGGCCGGCTACGAGATCCCCGTGGATGCGCCGGTCGCGGTGCGTACCGCGATCCGGTGGGCGCTGGGTCAGCTCGGCACGCCCTACCAGTGGGGCGGCAGTTGCACGAACCCGCGCGGGACCGATCCGGCTGGCCGGTGCGACTGCTCCTCGCTGGTGCAGCGCGCCTACGGGGTGGCCGGCGTTCAGCTGTCCCGCACGACATACACGCAGGTCACCGAAGGGGCCCCTGTGCCAACCGATGCGCTTCGACCCGGGGACCTCGTGTTCACCCACGGCACGGCCGACCGCCCGGAGCACGTGGCCATGTTCATCGGGGCGGGTCTCCTGGTGCAGGCGCCCCACACCGGGGACGTGGTCAGGGTGAGCAGGCTCGCCGACCAGGGCGTCGTCCTGGCCGTCCGGCGGATGGTGGGCGAATAGGCATGTGTGGCATGGCGGGCCTGGCCGGGGCGTTCCATTCTCGTTTTCCCGGTCAGGCCGTATGCCCGCGCGTGGTGCCTGGTGGTGAGCACCTGTCCACGACATCCTTGCCCGGAGTAGATCGCACACGAGAGAGATGAAATGTCGCGTTCCTACTGGGACTTCGTCTTGGCTATGGCGTACGGCACGAGCACCTTGGGCCCAGCTATCGACGTCTGGCAGACGGTGCGGGGCCAAACGCCCCAGCGTCTCGTCGCCGCGCACACATCGCTTACTGAGCTGGCAGGCGAGACCGGCGGCCTGACTCTGACCGGCCTCGGACTTGCCGTGACGGCCTGGTTGTGGATTCCGACCGACGACTCTGTTGGGGCTTGGGTGGCCCTCGGGGGGACCTACGGCCTTCTTGCAGGTCTGTGGGTGTGGAGTGTGAGGCGACTTGCCCCGCAGCCGTGGGCGCCTGGTTTCGGGGACGGCTTGACGACGCTCAGCGTCTACACGCGGCGTGGCATCGTGTTCGCTGCCTCCGCCGTATTCATTCTTGGCCTGAGTGGCATTCAGATGTGGGCTTCCCGATTGGTCTGGTGGATCTTCGGCTGAGGCCGGTAGCCCTGCAGTGCCGATGGACCCCATCACGGTTCAACGCGCAGACCAGACCACGGCTGGTGGGACAACGCAGACACGCTGTGAGGCGTCCGGCTCGCGGTGCCAAGGCAACGTGCTGGTGTAGTTCGGCGGAGCACGGTGGTCAGCAATGCGGCGAGAACTCGTGCTCGTCGTCATCCCAGTCGAATCGGTCGTCGCCCGGTAGCAGGTCCTGGAGCTCTTCTTCGGTCGGCTCGTCCATGCCGTCATGATGCACCGCCTTCGACTGGTCGGGCAGCACTCGGTTCGGCCGGGGGTACGAATCGCCCACCTGACGGACAGGTCCCGGCCCGGGGCTCTGACGGTGATCGGAAACTGAGATCCCGCCGGGCGGGAACTCGGCCTGCAGCGGCTTGGCGGTCGGGACGGGCGGGGCACACAATGGCGTCCCTCCAGCATCGGAAGGGGCCATGGTGACCACTGCACTGACCGTCGGCATCGGTCTGACGGGTCTGCTGTTCGCCGCGCTGCTGGCCATGAGCCATGGCACGCGGCTCGGTGTGGGCATCGTCTTCGCTGCCGCGGGGGGTGCACTCTGCGCCGGCATCGCCCAGGCCGCAGCGCGCGCGCTGTTCCCGCACGGGATCGGTCCTGACGGTCTGTTCCACCTCGCGCCGTCGGCCGGTCCGGGCGCGGCCTGCATCCTTGGTCTGCTCCTGGTCGCTGCTTACGTGGCACGTCGGCTGCGACTTTGCCGGATGGTGGATCAGCACGCCGACCGGCTCGCCTTGATCCTTGCCAACGTCGGTGACCACGTCAGGCATCGCTATCCCTCCCAGGCAGCCCCGAGCGCGGCGGTCGCCCGGCGGCTCCGAGCGGCGACCGGTGCGCCGTGGTGGCGGAGCAGGAAGGCGCTGTTGGAGCTGCGCCATGCTGCTGTGACGGCTGCGGAGGATGCCCGTGCCGTTCTTCGGCAGGCCCCGCAGGACGATGAGCTTCGCGCGGGCCTGACCAACCTGCTCGCCGTTCGTGACGGTGTCCTCGATGCCGTCCATGTGTACTGCCCGTCGGCGCCGAGGCGTAGCTGACCTCCGCACAGCAGCCTTTGGCAAAGACTTGGCAAAGACTGGGGGGTGATGTCTGAATCGGCCTTCCAGCCGAACTTGGTCCGGGTGAAGGGAGCTTTCTTCCCCACACGACCAGGAGGCCGCTGTGCTGCACCACCCCGTCGTACCGGCCCCGGCGTCGGAGTTCTTCGCCGGCGTCGTTCACTGGGCCGCCCAGGCCGCCCCCTACGCGGGCACCGCAGGTCTCTTGATCGGCGGCGCCTGCGCCTGGGCGGTCCGTCACCGCACCCGCCGGGCCAGGGCTGCGCTCGCCCGCCGCACCGTCGTGGAGGTCATTCCCACCGCGACGTTCGACCCGGGCGAGGGCGAGGTGCGCCGGTTCGGCCGCCACCTGGCCCGGGTCCGGTACGCCGCCGACGGGATTCCGGTCCGCGGTGCGGCCGTGCGAATCCGCTACAGCGCGGACGGCGGCCAGATGCGGTGCTTCCTCGAAGGGCCCGCCCAGGCTGCGGCGATCCTCGCGATGCCTGGCTTCGCCGAGGTCGAGGTCCGCGCCACCCACTCCGGCACCGGCATCCAGCCGGTCCGGTTCACGGTCCCCGCACCTCGCGAGGCCGGCAAATGACCGCCGCGACGATCGACCTCACGAAGACCACCGCTCCAGGCGGTACCAGCCCCCGCGCGCGCTACGTCCAGCGGGCCGAGCTGGTCCTGGCCCTGCCCGACCACAAGGCCCTCGCCGCGCTCGGTCTGACCCCCGACCCGCTGCAGCAGCTCGCCACCGCCCTGGCGTCGGTGGGCACCGGGGCCGGCGAGCGGGCCGATGTGGTGCTGGACCTGGTCCCGGTGACGGAGCGCCGGCTGGCGCGGCGGCGGCGTCGGCTGCTGGCCCGCTCCAGGCAGCGCGGCCCGTCCGCGTACGGCGAGAGGCTGACCGGCGGGGCGTGGGGGGCGGGCCTGGCCCAGACGTTCTCGGCGGCCTGGTCCGGTGGCAACGGCGGCCGCGGGCAGGGCGGGCGGCTGCCCCGGATGACGGACGTGCGCGAGAGCGTCGGCAAGTTCGAGCCCGGCAGCGCCGTGTTCGCCGTCCAGCTGCTGCTGCGGGCCGAGGCCGCCCATCCGCAGGCGGCGCTGGAGCGCATGCACCAGCTGCTCGCCGCCTTCGCGGCCACCAGCGGCGAGAACTACCTGAAGGCGCACCGGCCGCGTTCGCGCCGCGCGGCTGCGGCGTTCGACCGGCGCTTCACCAGCGGGGAGTTCGCGCCCAGGCGGCGGCAGTGGCTGACGGTGCCGGAGCTGGCCGGGTTCCTCAAGCCGCCCAACGCGCGGTGCAGCGCCCCCGGTGTCGTGCGCTCCGGCGGCCTGGTGCCGCCCGCACCGGCGACGCTGCCCGTCTACACCGGCCAGCGGGACCTGGTGCCGCTGGGTGCGGTCGTCTACCCCGACGGCGTGGAGCGGATCGGCGCGGCCCGGGTGAAGGACCTGCTGTTCGGCCTGGCGCTCGGCAAATCCGGGCACGGCAAGACGGAGGCCGCGCTGGTGCAGTGCATCGCGCTGGCGCACTGCGGGTACGGCACGTGGTTCCTCGACCCGCACGGTGAGGCCTGGGTGCGGGCCAAGCCGTACCTGGCGCATCCGTACATCGCCGACCGGGTCTGGGAGATCGACCTGGCGCGCTCCGAGGACGACCGGATGGTGGTGTCCTGGAACCCGCTGTCGATGGAGGGCCGGACGCTCGCCGACGTGCAGGACGCCGTGCGCTCGGTCGTCGAGGGCATCGCCGCCGCGCAGGACTGGGGCGACCACGCGCCCCGGGCCCGCACCATCCTCGCCCGCACCGCCCAGGCCCTGGCCCTGCTCAACCTGCAGGCCGTCGACGCCGGCCACCCCGGGGCGCAGTGCACGCTCTTCCAGATCAGGACCTGGCTGACGGACGACGAGTGGCGCTGGGCGCTGCTCGCGAAGCTCCCCAGGCGGGTGCGGGACTACTGGGAGAAGACGTTCCCGGCCCTGGCCAAGGATGCGGTGCCGACCGTCACCTACGTCATCGATCGGCTCGACACCAGCAGGTCGCTGCAGGCGTTCTTCGGCTCCCCGCGCTCCGCCTACGACGTCCGCACCGCCATGGACGAGAGCAAGGTCGTGTTCGTCTGCCCCTCCGGGTCCGAGTCCGACGCGCTCGTGTCCTGCCTGCTCATCCACGACCTGCACCGCGCGGGCCTGTCCCGGCAGGACACCCCCCGCGACGAGCGCGCCACGTTCTGGGCCTGGGGCGACGAGCTGACCGCCCTGGACTCCTCCAGCAAAGGATTCCTGGCCGCGATCGCCGAACAGCTACGCAAGTACGAGGTGCGGTTCGTCGGCATGACGCAGATGGCACTGCGGCTGTCGGCCGTCACCCGGCAGGCCCTGCTGCAGAACCAGTCCCTGCTGTCGACGTGCGCCGCGGACTACGACGAGGCCGCGTTCGTCGCCCGCCGCTGGAACGGCCACGTCGCGCCGGAGACCATCACCGAACTCCCGAAGTACCACTACGTCATGTCGATCAACCTGGACGGCCGGCGCAGCACCCCGTTCCGGGTCCGCGGCCTGCCCGTCGAGGACGTCTTCGCCCACTACGACAACCCCGGCGGCGTCCCCGGCCTCGACCGGGCGATCGACACCAACCTGCAGCGCCGTCGCGTGGCCGACATCCTCGCCGCCCTCGAGGACCTCGACACCGAGATCCTCGTCCACCACCTCGGCCTGCCCGCCGACGGAGGCGGCGCCGGCGATCCCACCACCCGCCTCGACTGAACAGAGGTACACCGTGCCGTACGCGCACCCCGCGCCCAAGGGCATCGGCCCGATCGGCCAGCAGGCCCTCAACGTCCTGTACCAGCACCGCCTGGTCTCCACCGACCAGCTGCACCGGCTCGTCACCCCCCACCACACCCGCGCCGAGTACCTGCGCCGCCAGCTCCACGCCATGCGCAAAGCCGGCCTGGTGGACATGGTCGGGCGACGCGAAGAGGGGCAGACCAGCCTCCTGTGGTGGCTCACCCCCAAGGGCTCCGACGCGGTCGAGGTCGTCGGCCTGCTCCCGGCCCGCCCCTACCGGATGAGCCCGGAAGCCGCAGCCGGCCCGCTCCAGGAGCACACCCACGCCACCGTCGAAACCGGCATCGCGTTCGTGGCCTGGGCACGCCAGCTCGGCCACGACTGCGGGCCGCTCGACTGGGCGCCGGAGACCGCCCACTACTACCGCGACGAGACCCGGCCCGGCGAGGACCTCGCCCTGGTCCCCGACGCCGTCCTCAACTACGTCCACACTGCGCAGCGCACCAGCACCCTGCTGACGTTCTTCGTCGAGATCGACCGGGCCACCATGACCGTCGCGCGCCTGGCGCAGAAGCTGCACGCCTACGCCTGCTACCACCAGTTCGTCCCGCCGCCCGCCGGCCCCCGCGGTACCCGCCTCCCGGCCCGGCGCCAGACGGCCCCGGCCTGGCGCAGCCGCTACCCGGCCTTCCCCCGGCTGCTGCTGGTCTTCACCGGCGCCCCCCAATCCCGCCTCGAGCGGCGGATCGCCGACCTGCGCAGCCTCGCCGCCAGCGACCCGGCCCTCGCCACCACCGCGCTGCGGGCCGGCGCCACCACCCTCGACCAGCTGACCGAGCGCGGCCCGTTCGCCCCCGTCTTCACCCCCGTCCTCGGCGACGCCGCCCCGGCCGACGCCTGGCTGCGCCCCCAGCCCCACACACCCGCCGCCTGACCGCCCGACAGCAACGAAAGGTGACCCCGATGACCCACCGTCGCACCGCCCGGGCCTGCGAGGACCTCGGGCTGCTCCCGGCCCCGTTCTCACCGCTGATCGCCGCCCTGCTGGAGACGTACTGCCACACCCGGACCGTCGCCGCGCTCGCCCGCCGGGAATCCAACCCGCAGGAGTACCGGACGGCCGCCCGCGCGGCCGTCCGCGACCTCCTGGAAGGCTGGCTCATCCAGTCGCACGGCCTCGGCACGATCGACGACCTGCTGACCGACAGCCCCGATGCCGCCGTCCCCCGGCCCCGGACCGGCAACCGGGCACCGGGACACCGGACCACCGGAGCCGGCCCGGTCGGCGGCCGGTGAGCACCGCGACCGCCCGACGGAGCCCCTGGCCGACGACAGCCACAGCCTGGCCGCCTCCCGTCCGGCCCCGCTCCGGCGGGGCCGGCCCCGTGTTGCGGCCGATCGTCAGCCGCTTCCCCGCCTCGGAGCTCGCCGACCGCACCAGCAGCGGCGACTACATCCGGGTGGTCGCCACCGTCCAGGACTACGCCCGCAAGACCGGCACCTGCTTCGCCTCGGACCAGACCATCGCCGACCAGCTCGGCCTGTCCCGTGGCGGCGTGAACCGCCTCATCGCCAGGGCCGAGGCCCGGGGCGTCATCACCTCCCGCCCCAACCCGGACCGGGGCACCATGGACCGCCAGGTCGCCCCGATCACCGCCGACACCCTCGTGGTCTGCGTCTCCGCGCACGCCCGCAGCGCCCTGGCCGGCACCCGGTTCAAGGTCTACGGCCTGCTGGTCCTGCGCCAGCACCTGGACGAGGAGACGACGATCGCCCGGATCGCCGCCGACTGCGCCCTGACCGAGAACACCGCCCGGGCCGCGGTCGCCGACCTGGTCGCCGACGGCTGGGTGAGCCGCGAAGGCGACAACGGCTGCGCCCACCGGTTCCGCACCCACCCGGTGCCGATCGCCGGCGTCCCCACCCAGGACGCCCTCTTCCCGCAGCCCCGCCAGCAGGCACGCCCCGCCGACAACACCACGGCCATCCAGGCCGAGGACGCCCCCACCGGCCCCGCCGACCCCGGCCAGCTGCCGCTGTTCACCGATCCCCCGCCCGCGCCGACCCCTCCCGTTCCGGTGACAGGCACCCCCCTCGATCCGGTGACAGCGACCCCTCCCGTTCCGGTGACACGAACAAGATCCCCCTATCAAGATCTTCCGAACAGGCAGAGCGCCCGGGGTGGTGACGGTTCCGGCGAAGCCGCAACGTCCGTACCGCGCGCCCGCGCGGACCGCCCCGCCACAACACGGCCTGCCACCGCCCGGGCCGGGCTGGTTGCGCCTTCGGCGGACCCGCGAAAGACTCCAGCCCCGCCGCCCACAACCGCACTGCCGCCGCTGACCGTCTCCGCCGAGGTCCACCAGGTACTGCGCCAGGTGCCGTCCCTGGTCGCCCGGATGAGCCGCTGGCAGCAGCGGGAGGCGGCCCGCGCCGTCGGCCGGGCGATCCGCGCGGCCCGCGGCGTCGGCCCCCGGGGCGCCGACCGGGTGGAGATCGGATGAGCACACGGCAGAAAACCACTCACACATGT
>NZ_JBFAQT010000061.1:0-31253 GCF_040678895.1 Kitasatospora sp. NPDC049258 | reverse complement strand
ACGAACACCAACCGGGAGCCCGCGAACCGCTCCTCCGCCAGCCAACCCTGGACAAGACCCAGCGCCCGCCCGACCTCGGCATGCACCTCACCACCGCCCAGCGGAACCACCACCACCGGCGGCACCTCCACCAACCCCGCCAGGCCCTCATCACCCAGCTCGACGAACGCCACCGGCTCGCCTGCCGCCACCGGCACCCACTCCACCCGGAACAACGAGTCCCGGCCGACCGAGTGGGCGCGGCGGGCGGTGACCGGGCGGACAACCAGGGCGCCGACCGAGGCGACCGGTGCGCCCTCCGGGTCGGCGACGGCCACCGAGAGCGACTCGTCGCCGGTGCGGGTCACCCGGACCCGCACCGAGGAGGCTCCGGCCGCGTGCAGGGAGACGTTCTCCCAGGAGAACGGGACGACGCCGCGGGTCATGCCGTTGACGGCGGTGACGTGCAGCGCGGCATCGAGCAGGGCGGGGTGCAGGCCGAACGCGGCTGCCTCGGCCTCGACCGGTTCGGGGAGGGACACCTCGGCGTAGACGGAGTCGCCCTGCCGCCAGGCGGCGCGCAGGCCCTGGAATGCCGGGCCGTAGTCGAACCCGCCGTCCGCCATGCCCTCGTAGAGGCCGGTCAGGTCGAGCCGCTCGGTGCCGCTCGGCGGCCACACCGAGGCGTCGAAGTCCGCGTCCTGCTCGCTGGTCGCGAGCGGACCGGCCGCCAGAGAGCCGGTCGCGTGCTGGACCCAGGCTCGGTCGGCGGCGCCCTCGGGCCGGGAGGAGATGCCGAACGGGCGGCGGCCCGCCTCGTCGGGCGCGCCGACGCGCAGCTGCAGCTGGATGCCCTCGGTCTCGGGCAGTACCAGCGGGGCCGCGAGGGTTAGCTCCTCGACCCGGTCGCAGCTGGCCTGGTCGGCCGCGTGGACGGCAAGCTCCAGGAAGGCGGTGCCCGGCAGCAGGGCGGCGCCCTGGATCACGTGGTCGGCCAGCCAGGGGTGGGTCTGGAGGGAGAGCCGGGAGGTGTACAACAGGCCTTCGGTGTCGGAGAGTTCGACTGCCGCGGTGAGCAGCGGGTGACCGGCGGCGGCCAGGCCGGCGGCGCTGAGGTCTCCGGTGGCGGCTGGGTTGGTACGGGGCCAGAAGCGCTGCCGCTGGAAGGCGTAGGTGGGCAGGTCGACCCGCCGGGCGCCGGAGTCGGTGAGCAGCGCGGGCCAGTCGACGGTGGCGCCGGCGGCGTACAGCTTGGCGAGGGCGGCGACTGCGGAGTCCTCCTCGCGCTGCCGGCGGCGGAGCAGCGAGGTGAGCAGCGCCGTGTCCTCGGTGAGCGACTCGGCCGCCATGGCCGACAGGACGGCGTCGGGGCCGAGTTCGAGGTAGCGGGTGACGCCTTCGGCCGCCAGGGTGCGGATGCCGTCGGCGAAGCGGACCGTCTCGCGGACGTGGCGGACCCAGTAGTCGGGGGTCAGGAGCTCGTCCCCGGCCACGGCACCGGTGAGGTTGGAGACGACGGAGAGGGTGGGGGCCTGGTAGGTGAGACCCGCCAGGACGGCCCGGAAGTCGTCCAGCATCGGGTCCATCAGCGGCGAGTGGAACGCGTGCGAGACCCGCAGGCGGGTCGTCTTCCGATCGGCGAAGTGCGCCTCGATCGCGGCGACAGCTGCCTCCGCACCCGACACCACCACCGACGACGGACCGTTCACGGCCGCGATCGACACCAACTCACCCATCAGCGGCCGGACTTCCTCCTCCGCTGCAGCAACGGCGAGCATCGCGCCACCGGACGGCAGCGCCTGCATCAACCGGCCCCGCGCCGCGACCAGCGCACACGCGTCCGCCAGCGAGAACACACCCGCCACGTACGCAGCGGCAACCTCGCCGATCGAGTGACCGGACACGAACTCCGCCCGCACACCGAGCGATTCGACCAGCCGGAACAGCGCCACCTCCACCGCGAACAACCCGGCCTGGGCACAGGCGGTCTGGTTCAGCGGCTCCTCGTCGGTCCCCCACACCACGTCCCGAAGCGGCTGCTCCAGCAGCCCGTCCAGCTCCGCGCACACCTCGTCGAAGGCAGCCGCGAACACCGGGAACCGGCCGTACAACTCCCGGCCCATACCCAGACGCTGCGAACCCTGGCCCGAGAAGAGGAAGACGTTGGTCCCGTTCCGGGCCGTGCCCTCGACGGCGCCGGGGGCTCCGGCCGCGAGGGCGGCCAGGCTGTGGCGGAGGGTCTGGTCGTCGATGCCGAGGACGACCGCGCGGTGGTCGAAGGCCGAGCGGGTCGTGGCGAGCGAGAGGGCGATGTCTGCCGGGCGGCCGGGCTGGGTGAGCAGGCGTTCGGCCTGGGCGCGGAGCGCGGGCGCGGTCTTCGCCGACAGCACCCACGGCAGTACCCGGGGGCCGGTCTCCTCCGCGGTTTCCTCGGCCGGCGCAGGCGCGGCGGCTTCGAGGATCACGTGTGCGTTGGTGCCGCTGATGCCGAAGGCCGAGACGGCCGCACGGCGCGGGCGGCCGGTCTCGGGCCAGGTCCGGGCCTCGGTGAGCAGTTCGACCGCGCCCGCCGTCCAGTCGACGTGCGAGGACGGCGCGTCCACGTGCAGGGTGGGCGGGAGGACGCCGTGCCGCAGCGCCTCGACCATCTTGATCACACCGGCCACGCCCGAGGCGGCCTGGGTGTGGCCGAGGTTGGACTTCAACGCGCCAAGAAACAGGGGGTGTTCGCGGTTCTGGCCGTAGGTGGCGAGAAGGGCCTGGGCCTCGATCGGGTCGCCGAGCATGGTACCGGTGCCGTGGGCCTCGACGGCGTCGACCTCGGCGGCGGCGAGGCGGGCGTTGGCGAGGGCGGCCCGGATGACGCGCTGCTGGGAGGGGCCGTTGGGGGCGGTGAGGCGGCTGCTGGCGCCGTCCTGGTTGACGGCGGTGCCGCGGATGACGGCGAGCACCGGGTGGCCGAGCCGGCGGGCGTCGGTGAGGCGCTCGACCAGCAGCAGGCCGGCGCCCTCGGCCCAGGAGGTGCCGTCGGCGGCCTCGGCGAAGGGCTTGCAACGGCCGTCGGGGGCCAGGCCGCGCTGGCGGGAGAACTCGGTGAACAGGCGGGTGGTCGGCATCACCGCGACGCCGCCCGCGAGGGCGAGCGAGCACTCGCCGGCCCGCAGCGAGCGGACGGCCAGGTGCAGGGCGACCAGGGCGGAGGAGCAGGCGGTGTCGACGGTGACGGCCGGGCCCTCCAGGCCGAGCGTGTAGGCGATCCGGCCGGAGAGCACGCTGACCGCGCCGCCGGTGAGCAGGTGGCCCTCGGTCTCCTCGGTCTGGCGGGCCAGCGAGCCGTAGTCGGTGTCGGCGCCGCCGACGAAGACGCCGGTGTCGGAGCCGCGCAGGGTGCCCGGGTCGATCCGGGCCCGTTCGACGGCCTCCCAGGCGGATTCGAGCAGCAGACGCTGCTGCGGGTCCATCGCGAGGGCCTCGCGCGGGGCGATGCCGAACAGGTCGGCGTCGAACTCGGCGACGGTGTCGAGGAACCCGCCGTGGCGGACGTAGCTCTTGCCGGGGGTGCCGGGGGTCGGGTCGTAGAGCGCTTCGGTGTCCCACCCGCGGTCGGCCGGCAGCTCGCCGATCGCGTCCGCGCCTTCGGCGACCAGCTGCCAGAGCTGCTCGGGCGAGGCGACGCCGCCGGGGTAGCGGCAGGCCATGCCGACGATGGCGATCGGCTCGCTGTCCCTGGCTTCGACGGACTCCAGGCGCAGCCTGGTCCGTTGGAGGTCCGCGGTGACCTTCTTGAGGTAGTCGCGGAGCTTGTCCTCGGAGGTGCTGGCCATGCGTGGGAAACCTCGCAGTTCGGAAGGGTGGTGCGGGTCGGCGGGCTGGCCCGGGGTGGGCCGGCCCGCGCTCGGGGTCAGGCGAGGCCGAGTTCCTGGTCGATGAGGGCGAACATCTCGTCGTCGGTGGAGTCGGAGAGGTCGGCGACGCGCGGCTCGGAGCCGGGCTCGCCGGAGGCGCCAGGGACACCGGCGGCGCCGGGCGCGTCGGGCGCGCCGCCGCCGTCGAGCCGGCGTTGCAGCGTCCGGAGGCGGGCCATCAGCCGGGCCCGGTCGCCGCCGTCCAGGCCGCCGCCCGCGATGGCCGATTCGAGGTCGTCGAGGCCGGTGAACAGCAGCTCGCCGGAGCTCTCCTCGCCCGCCGCACCGAGCAGTTCGCGCAGGTGGGCGGCGAGGGCGAGCGGCGAGGGGTGGTCGAAGATCGCGGTGGTGGGCAGGCGCAGCCCGGTCTCGGCGTTGAGCCGGTTGCGCAGTTCGACGGCGGTGAGCGAGGACATGCCGTGGTCGAGGAAGCCGCGTTCTGCCTCGATCGCCTCGGGCGTGCCGTGGCCGAGTACGGTGGCGACGTGACCGGCGATCAGGTCGAGCAGCAGCTTGTCCTGCTTGGCCTGGCTGAGCCCGGCGAGCCGCTCGCGGATGCCGTGGGCATCGCCGCCGTGCTCCGGCGTATCGGCCGCGGCCACCGGCCGGACCGGGCCGCGCCGGGCGGCGAGGCCGCGCAGCAGGGGCGTCGGGTCGGCCGAGCCGAGGGCCCGGAGGTCGAACCGGACGGGCACCAGGAGCGGGCGGTCGACCTCGGCCGCCGCGTCGAGCAGGGTGAGGCCTTGCTCGGCCGAGAGCGGCAGCATTCCGGAGCGCGCGAAGCGGGCGATGTCCACGTCGTCCAGCGTGGCCGTCATTTCACTGGATTCTCCCCAGTATCCCCACGCCAGCGCGACGCCCGGCCGGCCCTCCGTCCGGCGCCGGTGGGCGAGGGCGTCGAGGAAGGCGTTGGCGGCCGCGTAGTTGGCCTGGCCCATGCCGCCGGCCACCGAGGCGAAGGAGGAGAAGAGGACGAAGGCGGTGAGGTCGAGGTCACTGGTCAGTTCGTGCAGGTTCCAGGCCGCGTCGGCCTTTGGGCGCAGCACCTCGCCGATCCCGCTCTCGGTGAGGCTCTCCAGCAGGCCGTCCTGGAGCACGCCGGCCGCGTGCACGACACCGGTGAGCGGGTGCTCGGCCGGGACGGCGGCCAGCAGGTCGGCAAGCTGGGTGCGGTCGGCAGCGTCGCAGGCGGCGACGGTCACCTCGGCGCCGAGCGCGGCGAGTTCGGCCCGCAGCGCCTCGGCGCCGGGGGCGGCCGGGCCGCGCCGGCCGGTGAGCAGCAGGTGGCGGACGCCGTGGCGGGTGATCAGGTGGCGGGCGACCAGGGCGCCGAGGGTGCCGGTGCCGCCGGTGATCAGGACGGTGCCCTCGGTGTCCCAGTGGTGCAGCGGCCGGGCCGCCCGCTCGGTGACCGGCCGGAGTCGGGGAGCGAGCAGGCGGCCGTTCCGGACGGCGAGTTGGGGCTCCTCGAGGACAGCGAGGGCGGTGGCGAGCGCGGCCTCGGACTGCTCCTCACCGTCCAGGTCGATCAGCAGGAACCGGCTGGGGTTCTCGGTCTGCGCGGAGCGGACCAGGCCCTGGATGGCGGCCTGGGCGAGCTCGGGTGCGGCCTCCTGGGGGTCGGTCTGGACGGCGCTGCGGGTGAGCAGCGCCAGGCGGGAGCCGGCCAGCCGGGGTTCGGCGAGCCAGTCGCGGAGCAGGGCGTGGGTGTGGGTGACGGCGTGGTGGGTGGCGCCGACCGGGTCGCCGTCAATAGCAGGAACGCGCAGCAGAACGGTGTCGGGGGCGGGCGCGCCACTGTCGAGGGCGGCGAGCAGGGCGGGCAGGTCAGGGTAGGTGCCGCCGGGGCCGAGGGTGGTCCACGGGCGCGCGGTCGGGCCCGGGTCGACCGGGGTCCAGTCGACCTGGTGGAGGGGTGCGGCCTCCGTCCGGATGAGCTCACCGGCCTCGACGGGCCTTACGGTGACGGCCTCGGCGGTCAGGACCAGGGCTCCGGCGGGGTCGGTGGCGGTGAGGGCGAGGGTGCCGTCGGGGGCCGGGGTGAGCCGGGCCCGGAGGCGGGCGGCGCCGGTGGCGTGCAGGGTGACGCCGCGCCAGGCGGTGGGCAGGCCGGGTTCGGCGGCGGCCGGGTGGGCGGCAAGCAGGGTCTGCAGCAGCGCCGGGTGCAGACGGTGCTCGCCGGCCGTGGCCCGGTCGGGCTCGGGCAGGGCCAGTTCGGCGAGGGTCTCCGCGCCGAACTGCCAGGCGGCGCGGACGGTGCGGTGCAGCGGGCCTGCCTGCTGCCCGTGCTCGGTCAGGCGGGCGTACAGCGTCTCGGGGTCGATCGGCTGGGCGCCCGGCGGCGGCCAGGCCTCGGTGGCACGGCCGGCGGGTGCCGGGCGGGCCGGGGCGAGGGTGCCGGTGGCGTGCAGGGTCCACGGGGTCCGCTCGTCGGCGCCGGTGGGCCGGGCGTGCACGGTGAGCGGGCGGCGCCCGGCCTGGTCGGGGGCGCCGACGGCGAGTTGGAGGTCGGCGCCGGTCTCGCCGGGCAGCGCGAGCGGGAGGAGTTCGGTGAGCTCCTCGACGGTCGGGCAGCCGGCCTCGTCGCCGGCCCGGACGGCCCATTCGAGCAGGGCGGTGCCGGGTACGACGGCGGCGCCGTGCACCTGGTGCTCGGCCAGCCAGCGGTGGGCGCCGGGGGCGGTCCGGCCGCTCAGCAGGACGGTGTCCTGCCCGGCCGGGCGCAGCGTGGTGTCCAGGCCGGCCGGGTCGGCGGGCCTGGCCCGGTCGGTGCTGGGGGTGAGCCAGTAGCGCTGCCGCTGGAAGGCGTAGGTGGGCAGGTCGACCGGGCGGCCGCCCGCGACGGCGCCGGACCAGTCGATCCGGACTCCGCGTACGTGCGCCTCGGCGAGCGAGGTGAGCAGGCGGTCCTGCCCGCCGTCCTGGCGGCGGACCGAGCCGAGCACCACGGCGTTCGCCTCGGCGTCGGCGGCGGTGTCCTCGACGGCCATGGTGAGCACCGGGTGCGGGCTGCACTCGACGAAGGCGTCGTGGCCCTGGCCGAGCAGCGCCCGGACGGACTCCTCCAGGCGGACGGTCTGCCGCAGGTTGCGGTACCAGTAGGCGGCGTCCAGTTCGGTCGCGCCGAGCCAGTCGGCGGTGACGGTGGAGAAGAACGGGATCCGGGGCTCCTGGGTGCGCAGCCCGGCGAGTTCGGCGAGCAGGGTCTGTTCGATCCGCTCGACCTGGGCGGAGTGCGAGGCGTAGTCGACGGGGACGCGCTTGGCGCGCACGCCCTCGCGCTCGCACTCGGCGAGCAGCTCCGCCAGCGCGTCCGGATCGCCGGAGACCACCACGGAGCCCGGGCCGTTGGCGGCGGCGACCGAGATCCGGCCGTCGTGCCGTTCGATCCGGGCGGCGACCTCGGCGGGGGCGGCGGCGACGGAGACCATGCCGCCGTGGCCGGAGAGGCCGGCGGCGATGGCCTGGCTGCGCAGGGCGACCACCTTGGCGGCGTCGGCCACCGAGAGGGCGCCGGCCACGCAGGCGGCGGCGATCTCGCCCTGGGAGTGGCCGAGCACGGCGGCGGGTTCGACCCCGAACGAGCGCCAGAGCTCGGCGAGGCCGACCATCACGGCCCACAGGGCGGGCTGGGCGACGTCGACCCGCTCCAGGCTCGGGGCGCCGGGCTCGCCGCGCAGCACGGCGGTCAGCGACCAGTCGGTGTGCGGGGCGAGGGCCTGCTCGCACTCGGCGATCTTCGCGGCGAACACCGTTGCGGTGTCGAGCAGTTCGGTGCCCATGCCGGCCCACTGGGAGCCCTGGCCAGGGAAGACCAGGACGGTCTTGCGGCCCCGGTCGGCGGCGTGCCGTCCGGTGACCAGACCGGGGGCGGGGCTGCCCTCGGCGAGGGCGGTGAGCGCCGTGCGGAGCGCCTCGGGCGTGCTGCCGACCACCACCGCGCGGTGGTCGAGCAGGGCCCGGCCGGTGGCGAGCGCGTGGGCGAGGGCGAGAGGGTCGGCGGCGGTACGGCCGACGTGGTCGAGCAGGGCGCGGGCCTGGCCGCGCAGCGCCTCGGCGGTGCGGGCGGAGAGCAGCCAGGGCACCGGCCGACCGGTGTCGGCGGCGGGTGCGGGCTCCGGCTCGTCGTCCGGGGCCTGCTCCAGGATGACGTGGGCGTTGGTGCCGCTCAGGCCGAAGGAGGAGACGCCGGCCCGGCGCGGGCGGCCGGTCTCCGGCCAGGCCCGGGCCTCGGTGAGCAGCTCGACGGCGCCGGCCGTCCAGTCGACGTGGCTGGTGGGGCGGTCGATGTGCAGCGACTTCGGGAGCTGGCGGTGGCGCAGCGCGAGCACGGTCTTGAGCACCCCGGCGACGCCGGCGGCGGCCTGGGTGTGGCCGAGGTTGGACTTCACCGAGCCGAGCAGCAGCGGGAGTTCGCGCTCCTGGCCGTAGGTGGCGAGCAGCGCCTGGGCCTCGATCGGGTCGCCGAGGCGGGTGCCGGTGCCGTGCGCCTCGACGGCGTCGACGTCGCTCGGGGTGAGCCCGGCGTCGGCCAGGGCCTGGCGGATCACCCGCTGCTGGGCGGGGCCGTTGGGGGCGGAGAGGCCGTTGGAGGCGCCGTCCTGGTTGACGGCGGTGCCCCTGATCACGGCGAGCACCCGGTGGCCGTTGCGCCGGGCGTCGGAGAGCCGCTCGACCAGCAGCAGGCCGACGCCCTCGGCGAAGCCGGTGCCGTCGGCGGCGTCCGCAAACGGCTTGGAGCGGCCGTTGCCGGCCAGGCCGCGCTGGCGGGCGAAGTCGACCAGGATCATCGGCGAGGACATCACGGTGACGCCGCCGGCCAGCGCGAGCGAGCACTCGCCGCCGCGCAGCGCCCGCACCGCGAGGTGCAGCGCGACCAGTGAGGAGGAGCAGGCGGTGTCGACGGTGACGGCCGGGCCCTCCAGGCCGAGCGTGTAGGAGACGCGGCCGGAGACCACGCTCACCGCGTTGCCGGTGTTGACGTAGGCGGTGGCCTCCTCGGGGATGTGCGCGACCTGGTCCAGGTAGTCGCTGGAGGAGAGGCCGGCGAAGACGCCGGTGGCGCTGCCGCGCAGCGTCCTCGGGTCGATACCGGCGCGCTCCACGGCCTCCCAGGCGGTTTCGAGCAGCAGCCGCTGCTGCGGGTCCATGGCGAGCGCCTCGTGCGGGCTGATGCCGAAGAAGGCGGCGTCGAAGCCGGTGGCGTCCTGGAGGAAGCCGCCCTCCCTGGTACGGGAGGAGTCGGGGTGCTCGGGTACGTCCTCGTACAGCCGGTCGAGGTCCCAGCCGCGGTCGGTGGGGAAGCCGGCCACCGCGTCGGTGCCGGTGGCGAGCAGCGTCCAGAGGTCCTCGGGCGAGCGGACGCCGCCGGGGTAGCGGCAGGCCATGCCGACGATGGCGATCGGCTCGTCGGCGGCAGCCGTTGCGGTGGTCACCTCGGTGGCGGCGGGGCCGTCGGAGAGCTCGGCGGCCAGGTGGTCGGCGAGTTCGGCCGGGGTCGGGTAGTCGAAGACCAGGGTCGCGGAGAGCCGCAGGCCGGTGGCGCCGGTGAGACGGTTACGCAGTTCGACGGCGGTGAGCGAGTCGAAGCCGAGGTCGCGGAAGGCCCGGGTGGCGTGCACCGCCTCGGCGGAGCCGTGGCCGAGCACGGCGGCGGCGTGGCCGCCGACCAGGTCGAGCAGCCGGGCCCGACGCTCGGCGTCGCCGAGCACGGCGAGGCGCTCGCGCAGGCCGCCGGCGGTCACCGTGTTGTCGACGGTGCGGCGGGCGGTGCTGCGCACCAACGCGCGCAGCAGGGCGGGCAGTTCGGCCGGGCGGCGGGTGCGCAGCACGGCGGTGTCGAGCCGGACGGGCACCAGCAGGGCGCGGTGCGCGGTGAGCGCGGCGTCGAACAGGGCCAGGCCGTCCGGGGTGCTGAGGGTCAGCGCGCCGGAGTCCTTGGCGCGGGCCCGGTCGGTCTCGCCGAGGTGGCCGGTCATCGCGCTGGCCTGGGCCCACAGGCCCCAGGCCAGCGCGGTGCCCGGCAGGCCGCCGGCCCGGCGGTGCTGGGCCAGCGCGTCCAGGTAGGCGTTGGCGGCCGCGTAGTTGCCCTGCCCCGGCGAGCCGAACACGCCGGCCGCCGAGGAGAAGAGCACGAAGTCCGCAAGATCCTGACTGCACGTCAGCTCGTGCAGGTGGTGGGCGGCGTCGGCCTTGGGCCGCAGGGTGCTGCGCAGCCGCTCGGGGGTGAGCGAGCCGATCACGCCGTCGTCGAGCACCCCGGCGGCGTGCACCACGGCGGTCAGCGGGTGCTCGGCCGGGACGGCGGCGAGCAGCGCGGCGGCGGCCGTACGGTCGGCCAGGTCGCAGGCGGTGACGGTGACGTCGGCGCCGAGCGCGGTCAGCTCGGCGTGCAGTTCCTCGGCGCCGGGGGCGGCGGGGCCGCGCCGGCTGGTGAGCAGCAGGTGCCGGACGCCGCGCTCGGCGACCAGGTGGCGGGCGAGCGCGCCGCCGAGTTCGCCGGTGCCGCCGGTGATCAGTACGGTGCCCCCGGTGTCCCAGGCGTGCGGCACGGTGAGCACCACCTTGCCGGTGTGCCGGGCCTGCGCCATGTGGCGGAAGGCCTCGCGGGCGTGCGTGACGTCCCAGCAGGTGAGCGGCAGCGGCTGGAGGGCGCCCTGCTCGAAGAGGCGGACCAGTTCGGTCAGCATCCGCTGGATCCGCTCGGGCCCGGCCTCGATGAGGTCGAACGCCCGGTAGCGCACGCCCGGGTGCCCGGCCGCGACGGTCTCGGCCTCGCGGACGTCGGTCTTGCCCATCTCGACCAGCCGGCCGCCGGGGCCGAGCAGCCGCAGCGAGGCGTCGACGTACTCCCCCGCGAGGGAGTTGAGCACCACGTCCACGCCCCGGCCGCCGGTCGCGGCGCGGACCCGGCCCTCGAAGTCGAGGCTGCGGGAGGAGGAGATCCGCCCGTCGGGGAGGCCGTCGGCGCGCAGCAGGTGCTGCTTGGGCTCGCTCGCCGTGGCGTGCACCTCGGCGCCCCAGAGCCGGGCCAGCTGGGTGGCGGCCATGCCGACGCCGCCGGTCGCGGCGTGGATCAGCACGTGCTCGCCCGCCTGGAGGCCGGCCAGGTCGCGCAGCGCGTACCAGGCGGTGAGGAAGACCACCGGCACGGAGGCGGCCTGGGCGTACGTCCAGCCGCGCGGGATCCGGGTGAGCACCTGGTGCTCGGCGACGGCGTGGGTGCCGAAGCTGCCGGGCACCATGCCCATCACCCGGTCTCCGGGGGTGAATTCGGTGACGCCGGGACCGACTTCGCGGACCACGCCGGCCGCCTCGGAGCCGAGGAAGCGCGCGCCGCCCGGGTACATGCCGAGCGCGTTGAGCACGTCGCGGAAGTTCAGGCCCGCCGCCCGGACCTCGATCCGGACCTCGCCGGGGGCGAGCGGCTCGGCGGCGTCGGGGCTGGGCAGCAGTTCGAGCCGCTCGACGATGCCCTTCTCCCGGATGTCCAGCCGCCAGGGCGCGGCGGGCACGGCCAGCGCCTCGGCGGTGTGCTGCCGGGCCAGCCTCGGGGCGTGCACCACGCCGTGGCGCAGGGCGAGTTGGGGCTCATCCAGGGCGAGAGCGGCGGGCAGCGCCCGCCAGGAGGCCGGGTCGGTGTCGAGGTCGGCCAGGGTGAGGCGGCCGGGGTGCTCGCTCTGCGCGGAGCGCACCAGGCCGCGAGCGGCGGCGCCGTCCAGGTCGGTGACGTCGCCACCGCTCTCGGCGGCGACGGCCCGGCTGGTCAGCACCACCAGGCGCGGCCGGTCCTCGGCGAGCCACTCCTGCAGCACGGCGAGGGTGTGCTCGACGGCGCCGGGCCCGCCGACGGGCAGCAGCACGAGCTCGGCGTCGGCCGGGAGCTCGGCGACGGTGTCGTGGGCGGTCAGCGTGATGCCCGCCTCGGCCAGGGCCGGGGCCTGCGCGGGGGCGGCGCCGAGCACGGCCCAGCGGGCCGGGGCGGCCTCGCCGAGCGGCAGGGCGGGCCAGTCGAGGTGGAACAGCGCCTCGCGGGCCACGGCGGCGACCGGGTCGAGGGTGCCCTCGGCGGCCGGGCGGACGGCGAGCGAGGCGATCTCGGCGACCGGGCGGCCGCCCTGGTCGGCCATCAGGACGGAGACCGCGTCGGCACCGGCGGGCGCCAGGCTGACCCGCAGTGCGGTGGCCCCGGCGGCGTGCAGCGCGACGCCGGTCCAGGAGAACGGCATACCGGGGCGCCCGTCCCGCCGGCGCAGCGGGCCGAGGCCGGCCGCGTGCAGGGCGGCGTCCAGCAGCGCCGGGTGCAGGCCGTAGCGGGCCGCCTCGGCGCGCACCGGCTCGGGCAGTTCGACCTCGGCGTGCACCTCCTCGCCGAGCCGCCAGGCGGCCCGCACGCCCTGGAACGCCGGGCCGTAGCCGTAGCCGTCGGCGGCGATCGCCGGGTAGAACCCGCTGACGTCGAGCGGCTCGGCGCCGACCGGCGGCCAGGCGGGGGCGGCCGGGGCCGGCTCCGTGTCGGCGGCGCCGACCCGGCCGGTGGCGTGGCAGGTCCACTCCTGGTCGGCCGGCGCCCCGGCGGGGCGGGTGTGCACGGCGACCGGCCGCAGCCCGGCCTCGTCCGGGGCGGTGATCTCGATCTGCACCTGGACCGTGCCGCGCTCGGGCATCAACACCGGTGCGTGCAGGGTGAGTTCCTCGATCCGGCCGCAACCGAGCTCGTCCCCGGCCCGGATCACAGCCTCCACCAGCGCGGCGCCGGGCACCACCAGGGTGCCGGCCACGGCGTGGTCGGCCAGCCACGGCTGGGTGCGGACCGACCAGCCGGCTGTGGCCACCACGCCGTCGCCCTGGGCGAGGTGCACGGCGGCGCCGAGCAGCGGGTGGCCCGGGGCAGCGAGACCGGCCGAGGCCAGGTCGGCGCCCCCACCGCCCGGCTGCGGCCAGTAGCGGCGGCGCTGGAACGCGTAGGTGGGCAGCTCGACCCGGCGGGCGCCGGTGCCGGCGAAGAACAGCTCCCAGTCGACCCGGGCGCCGTAGCAGCGGGCCTCGGCCAGCGAGAGCAGGAAGCGGGCGGGGCCGCCCTCGGCGCGGCGCAGCGTGCCGGTCGCGGCGGCGGGCAGTCCGGTGGAATCGATGGTCTCCTGGATGCCGGTGCAGACCACCGGGTGCGGGCTGACCTCGACGAACACCCGGTGTCCGGCGGCCAGCAGGGCACGGGTGGCCTGCTCGAACTCGACCGTGCCGCGCAGGTTCCGGTACCAGTACCCGGCGTCCAGCGCGGTGGTGTCCAGCAGCTCGCCGGTGACGGTGGAGCAGAACGGCACCTGCGCGGCGCGCGGCGTGATCGGCGCCAGCACCTCGGCGAGCTCCCGCTCGATCCGCTCGACCTGGGCGGAGTGCGAGGCGTAGTCGACCGGCACCCGGCGGGCCCGTACGCCGTCCGCCTCGCACGCGGCGAGCAGCTCGGCCAGCGCCTCGGGCTCGCCGGAGACCACCACGGAGCTCGGCCCGTTGACGGCCGCCACCGAGATCCGCTCGCCCCACGGCTCGATCCGCCCGCGCACCTCGGCCACCGGCCTGGCCACCGAGACCATGCCGCCGCGCCCGGCCAGCGCGGTGATCGCCTTGCTGCGCAGCGCCACCACCCGGGCGGCGTCGTCCAGCGAGAGCGCGCCGGCCACGCAGGCGGCGGCGATCTCGCCCTGCGAGTGCCCGAGCACGGCGGCCGGCTCGACCCCTCGCGAGCGCCACAGCTCGGCCAGCGCGACCATCACCGCGAACAGCACCGGCTGCACCACGTCCACCCGGTCCAGGCCCGGCGCACCCTCCTCGCCGCGCAGCACCGGCAGCAGCCGCCAGTCGGTGTACGGCGCGAGCGCCTGCGCGCACTCCGCGATCCGGGCGGCGAACACCGGCTCGCTGTCGAGCAGTTCGAGTGCCATCCCCTCCCACTGCGAGCCCTGTCCGGGGAAGACGAACACCACGTCCGAGTCGCCCTCGCACCGGCCCTCCCGGACGACGGGCGAGGCCTCCCCCGCGCCGAGCGCCGCCAGCGCGGTCGCCAGCTCCTCCCGGTCGGCGGCGAGCACGGCGGCCCGGTGGTCCATCCCGGTACGGCTGGTGGCGAGCGAGTACGCGAGGTCGGCGAGCCCGACCTCCGACGTGCCCAGCCACTCCGCCAAACGGGCGGCCTGCGCCCGCACGGCCTCGGGGCTCTTACCGGCGAGCACCATCGGCAGCGGCGCCCTGGCAGCCCCGGCGTGCGCGGGCGCCGGTGTCTCCACCGACTCCAGGATCACGTGCGCGTTCGTCCCGCTCACGCCGAAGGACGACACACCCGCGCGGCGCGGCCGGCCGGTCTCCGGCCACGGCGTCGGCTCGGCGATCAGCTCCACCGCTCCCGCCGACCAGTCGACCTGACCGGACGACTCGTCGAGGTGCAGGGTGCGGGGCAGCAGCCCGTGCCGCATCGCCAGCACCATCTTCATCACGCCGGCGACGCCCGCCGCCGCCTGGGTGTGGCCGATGTTGGACTTGACCGCGCCCAGCAGCAGCGGGAGTTCACGCTCCTGCCCGTAGGTCGCGAGCACGGCCTGAGCCTCGATCGGGTCGCCGAGCCGGGTACCGGTGCCGTGCGCCTCGACCACGTCGACCTGGTCGGGCGTCAGCCCAGCGTCGGCCAGGGCGCGGCGGATCACCCGCTGCTGGGACGGGCCGTTGGGGGCGGTCAGGCCGTTGGAGGCGCCGTCCTGGTTGACGGCGCTGCCGCGCAGCACCGCCAGTACGGGGTGGCCGAGCCGCTCGGCGTCGGAGAGCCGCTCGACCAGCAGCAGCCCGGCGCCCTCGGCCCATCCGGTGCCGTCGGCGCTGTCGGCGAACGGCTTGCAGCGGCCGTCCGGAGCCAGACCGCGCTGGCGGGAGAACTCGACGAAGACGCCCGGGGTGGACATCACGGTGACGCCGCCGGCCAGGGCCATCGTGCACTCGCCGCGTCGCAGCGACTGGGCGGCCAGGTGCAGCGCGACCAGCGAGGAGGAGCAGGCGGTGTCGACCGTGACGGCCGGGCCCTCCAGGCCGAAAGCGTAGGAGAGCCGGCCGGAGACCACGCTCGCGGCGTTGCCGGTCATCAGGTGGCCGGCCACTTCCTCCCGGGCTGAGCCGAGCAGCTGCTGGTAGTCCTGGAAGTTGGAGCCGACGAAGACGCCGGTGGCGCTGCCGCGCAGCGCGTCCGGGGCGATCCCGGCCCGCTCGACCACCTCCCAGGCGGTTTCGAGCAGCAGCCGCTGCTGCGGGTCCATCGCGAGCGCCTCGCGCGGCGAGATCCCGAAGAAGTCGGCGTCGAACTCGGCCAACCCGGTGACGAATCCGCCCTGGTCGACGTAGCTGGTGCCCTGGTGGTCCGGGTCGGGGTCGAAGAGGCCGTCGGTGTCCCAGCCGCGGTCGGCGGGGAAGTCGCTGATCGCGTCGCCGCCCTCGGCGAGCAGCCGCCAGAAGTCCTCCGGCGTGTTGGCACCGCCGGGCAGCCGGCAGGCCATCGCGACGATGGCGATCGGCTCGTCGGCACTGACCGTCGCCACTGTCTGCACCGACTCCGGTGCATCGCCGAGCAGTTCGGTGCGCAGGTGGTCGGCGACGGCGGCCGTGGTGGGGTGGTCGAACAGCAGGGTGGCGGGCAGCCGCAGGCCGGTGACGGCCGTCAGGCGGTTGCGCAGCTCGACCGCTGTCAGCGAGTCGAAGCCCAGCTCGCGGAAGGCCCGGGCGGCGTCGATGCCGCCCGGCGTGGCGTGCCCGAGCACCCGGGCCACCTCGGCCCGGACCAACTCGACCAGCAACCGGGCCTGCTCGGCCGCCGGACGCCCGGCCAGCCGCTCGCGCAGCGGCGAGCCGTCCAGTGCCGGGGCGGGCTGGGCGGCCGCGCGGCGCAGCTCCGGGAGGTCACCGATCAACGGGAGCGGCCGGACCGCGGTGAGCGCGGGAGCGAGCACGGACCAGTCCAGGTCGGCGACGGTCAGCACCGGCTCGCCGGAGGCGACGGCCTGCTGGAGGGCGGCGATCGCCCGCTCGGGGTCCATCGGGGTGAGCCCCCCGCGCTTGGCCCGGTCGGCGGCCACCGCGCTGTCGCCCGCCATGCCGCCGCCCGCCCAGGGACCCCAGGCCACCGAGGTGACGGGCAGTCCGGCGTGGCGGCGCTGCTCGGCCAGTGCGTCCAAGTAGGCGTTCGCGGCCGCGTAGTTGGCCTGGCCGGGGTTGCCGAGCACGCCGGTGATCGAGGAGAACAGCACGAACAGGTCGAGGTCGTACGCGCGGGTGAGCTCGTCCAGGTGCCGGGCGGCAACGGCCTTGGCCCGCAGCACAGCGTCGAAGCGGCCCGCGTCCAGGGTCTCCAGCAGGCCGTCGTCCAGCCCCCCGGCGGCATGCACCACACCGGTCAGCGGCCGCTCGGCGGGCAGGCCGGCCAGCAGCGCGGCGAGCGCCTCGCGGTCGGCGGCGTCGCAGGCGGCGACGGTGGCCGTCACGCCCGCCTCGGCCAGTTCGGCGACCAGCTCGGCCGCGCCCTCGGCGCCCGCGCCCCGGCGGCTGGTGAGCAGCAGGTGCTCGGCCCCGGCGGCGGCCAGCCAGCGGGCCACGTGCGCGCCGAGCGCGCCGGTGCCGCCGGTGACCAGGACGGTGCCGCGCGGCGCCGCCCAGCCCTCGGGGGCGGCGATCCCGGGCGCGCGGGTCAGCCGGCGGGCGTGGGCGCCGGAGCCGCGCAGCGCCAGCTGGTCATCGGCCGGGCCGGCGAGCAGCGCGGCGAGCCGGGCGGCCGTCCGGCCGTCGGGGGCGGTCGGCAGATCGGCCAACCCGCCCCAGCGATGCGGGAGTTCCAGCGCGGCCGTCCGGCCCAGGCCCCACAGCTGCGCCTGCCCGGGGGCGGTGACGGCATCCGTACGGTCGACGGCGACGGCGCCCTGGGTCAGGCACCAGAGCCGGGCCCCGCCCCCGACCGTCTCCAGCGCGTGCAGCAGCTCCACGGTGGCGGCAAGCGCGGCGGGCACGGCGGGGTGCTCGGGGTGCGGCCGCTCGTCCAGGGCCAGGAACGAGATCACCCCGGCATATGGCTCCTCGACGCGGAGCAGCTCGGCGATCGCGGCCCGGTCGAGTGCCTCGGCGGCGGTCGGCGTCAGCCGGTCGATCCGCAGGCCCCGGGCGGCGAGCGCCTCGACCACCGGCCCGGCCGCGGTCGCGTCCTCGGGCAGCACGGCCAGCCAGCGCCCGGCCGGGACGGCCTCGGCCGAGCTCGTGAGCGGCACCCAGGTGGTCCGGTAGGTCCAGCCATCCAGGGCGGTCCGCAGCCGACGCCCCGCGCGCCAGTTCGCGAGCACCGGGAGCAACTGGTCGAGCGAGTTCTCGGTGGCCTCCTCGGCGATGCCGAGCGCGGCGGCGGCCGAGCCCAGCTCGCCAGCCTCCACCGCCGCCCAGAACGCCTCCTCCGCCGGGTCGGCGGCGAACCGGCCGACCGGGGTGTGGGTCTCGATCGTGGGCAGCCAGTACCGCTGCCGCTGGAAGGCGTAGGTGGGCAGCTCGACGGCGCGGGCGCCCTCACAGAGTGCGGCCCAGTCCACCGACCCGCCGCGGGCGTGCAGGGCGGCCACGCCCGCCAGTAGGGTGGCCTCCTCCGGCCGGTTCCGGCGCAGCGCCGGGACGAACACCGAGCCCTCGCCCGCCGACTCCGGTCCGACTGCCGACAGCACGGCGTCGGGGCCGAGTTCGAGGTAGCGGCCGACGCCCAGGCCGTCCAGCGTACGGATGCCGTCGGCGAGCCGGACGGTCTCCCGGACGTGCCGGACCCAGTACTCGGGCGTGCACAGCTCGTCGCCGGCCACCGACCCGGTGAGGTTGGAGACCACGGGGATCGAGGGCTCGCGGTACTCCAGACCCGCCAGCCCTGCCCGGAACTCCGCCAGCATCGGCTCCATCAGGGGCGAGTGAAACGCGTGCGAGACCCGCAGGCGGGTCGTCTTCCGGTCGGCGAAGTGCGTCTCGATCGCGGCTACGGCTGCCTCCGCACCCGAGACGACGAGCGATGACGGACCGTTCACGGCCGCGATCGACACCAAGTCACCCAGCAGTGGCAGGACTTCGTCCTCAGCGCCCTGCACCGCGAGCATCGCGCCACCGGCCGGCAGCGCCTGCATCAGCCGACCCCGGGCCGCGACCAGCGCACAGGCGTCCGCCAGCGAGAACACACCCGCCACGTAGGCGGCCGCGACCTCGCCGATCGAGTGCCCGGACACGAACTCCGGCCGGAAACCCCAGGATTCGACCAGGCGGAACAGCGCGACCTCGACCGCGAACAGCCCCGCCTGGGCGTTGGCGGTCTGGTTCAGCACCTCGTCCGAGGAGCCCCACACCACGTCCCGCAGCGGCTGCTCCAGCAGCCCGTCCAGCTCCGCGCACACCTCGTCGAAGGCCTTCGCGAAGACCGGGTACCGGCCGTACAACTCCCGCCCCATGCCCAGCCGCTGCGAACCCTGCCCCGAGAACAGGAACGCCGTCGAGCCCTCCCCCACGGCCCCGTCGACCAGGCCATCGGCCGGTTCGCCCGCCGCCAGGGCGTCGAGTGCGGCCAGCCGGCCAGCGGTCGTGGCGCCGAGCACGACGGCGCGGTGGTCCAGCTCGGTCCGGGTGGTGGCCAGCGAGAACGCGATGTCCTCCGCCGCCAGGTCCTCGTGCGTCCGCAGGTGGGCCGCCAGCCGGACGGCCTGCTCGCGCAGGGCCGGCTCGGACTTCGCCGAGAGGGCCCAGGGCAGCAGCCCGGCGGCCGGGGTACGAACCGGGAGCTCCGCTGCGGGCGCCTCCTCCAGGATGACGTGGGCGTTGGTGCCGCTGACGCCGAAGGAGGAGACCGCGGCGCGCCGGGGCCAGGGGTTGGCCGGCCACGCGGTCTGCTCGGCGAGCAGGGCGGCCGAGCCGGTCGACCAGTCGACGTGCGGGGTGGGCGCGTCCAGGTGCAGGGTGGCCGGCAGCAGGCCGTGCCGCATCGCGAGGACCGCCTTGATCACGCCCGCGACGCCGGAGGCCGCCTGGGTGTGGCCGGTGTTGGACTTCAACGCCCCGATCAGCAGCGGGTGTTCGCGGTCCTGGCCGTAGGTGGCGAGCAGCGCGTGGGCCTCGATCGGATCGCCGAGGCGAGTGCCGGTGCCGTGCGACTCGACCACGTCGACCTCGGCGGCGGGCACTCCGGCGTCGGCCAGCGCACTGCGGATCACCCGCTGCTGCGAGGGGCCGCTCGGGGCGGTCAGGCCGTTGGAGGCGCCGTCCTGGTTGACCGCGCTGCCGCGGACCACGGCGAGCACGGGGTGGCCGAGCCGCTCGGCGTCGGAGAGCCGCTCGACCAGCAGCATGGCGGCGCCCTCGCTCCACGCGGTGCCGTCGGCGGCGGCGGCGAACGGCTTGCACCGCCCGTCGGCGGCCAGCCCGCCCTGCCGGGCGAACTCGTCGAACATCTGCGGGGTGGACATCACGGTGACGCCGCCGGCCAGCGCCATCGTGCACTCGCCCCGGCGCAGCGACTGCACGGCGAGGTGCAGGGCGACCAGTGAGGAGGAGCAGGCGGTGTCGACGGTGAGCGCCGGGCCCTCCAGGCCGAGGGTGTACGAGATCCGGCCGGAGGCGACGCTGACGGTGTTGCCGGTCAGCAGGTGGCCGGCCACCTCCTCGGCGCGGCGCGAGGCGGCGTCGTAGCCGCCGTGGCCGGTGCCGACGAAGACGCCGGTGCGGGTGCCGTGCAGCGACTGCGGGAGGATCCCGGCCCGCTCGACCGCCTCCCAGGCGGTCTCCAGCATCAGCCGCTGCTGCGGGTCCATCGCGAGCGCCTCGCGCGGCGAGATCCCGAAGAAGGCGGGGTCGAACTCGGCGGCCTCGTGCAGGAATCCGCTCGCCCGGGCCGGGGCGGCCACCGAGCCGAACAGCGCGTCGAGGTCCCAACCACGGTCGGCGGGGAAGGCGGAGACGGCGTCCACGCCGTCCCGCACGAGCTCCCACAGCTGCTCGGGGCTGTGCACCCCGCCGGGGAGCCGGCAGGCCATCCCGACGATCGCGATCGGCTCCCGGCTCTGCTCGTGCACCTCGCGCAGCTGCTCGCGTGTCTCGTGAAGGTCCGCGATGGCCCGCTTCAGGTAGCCGCGGAGCTTCTCCTCGTTCGACATCGGGCTGTCAACCTCTCGGGTGGCTTGCCGGGTACGCCGGTCGGGCAGGACCGACCCGTTTCCCGCCCAGTCTGGCCAGCGACGGCCCCGGTTTTCCCTAGAGCCCGAGCCCGGTTCCGGGTGCCCGGGCAGCACGAATGCGCACCGGGCGCCCCCGTCGGGGGTACCCGGTGCGCCTCGTGTCAGCCCGTCACTCCTGGCGGCCGAGCCACTCCTCCACCAGCTCGGCGGTGAGCGCGGAGTCCTCCCGGATCATCGACAGGTGGTCGGCGTCGACGCGCACCACCTCGGCGCCCGCGACCAGCGGTTCGGCGCTCTCCCGCTGGTCCACCGGCGCGTCGTCGGTGCCCAGCAGCGCCTTGTCGCAGGTCACCAGCAGGACGGGGGCCGAGGTGTGCTGCACGTCCAGCTGGTTGAGCAGCACCATCCACCGGCCCATCGCGGAGAGCCGCGAGTTGGTGAGGCGCACCGGGGAGGCGTCGGCGGAGGCGGTGAAGTTGAGCCGCATCATGCCGGTGTAGTCGACGCCCTCGCCGGCGTCGTGGCGGAAGCTGAGGGTGTCCAGCAGCACCACACCGGTCGGCCTGATCCCCCAGGTGTGCTCCAGCAGGCCCGCTGCCGCGTAGGCGAAGGAACCGCCGGATGAGTGGCCCACCAGCACGAACGGCTTGCCGTCGGAGGCCCGCAGCGCGCTCTCGGCGATCACCCGGGTGGCCACCTCCGGGTTGGCGGGGAGCCGCTCCCCGGTGGCGAAGCCGACCAGCGGCAGCGCCGAGACCTCGCGCAGGCCGCGGAAGTGCGCGGCCAGCCGGGAGTACTGGTGCACGCCCGCGTTGGCAGTCGGTGCGCTGACGCAGATCAGCTTGGTCGGGCGCGGGCCCTCGGCGAGCTTCGCCGCCCAGGGCAGGTCCTCCAGCTCGGCGGTGGCCTCGAAGGTCGGCCGCAGGGCCGCGACGGTGGCCAGCATCCGCTGCGCCTCGGGGATCTTCCCGTTGCCCAGCGCGTCCATGAACAGCCGCTCCAGCGAGTCGAGTTCCGGCTCACCGGTGGGCACCGAGACCGCCGCGCCGCCCGAACCGCCCTCCTCGACAGGCTGGTTGGCCAGCTCGCTGCGGATCCAGGCCGCCAGCTCGGCGGGCGACCTGCTGTCGAAGACCACCGTGGCGGGCAGTCGCAGCCCGGTCACCGCCGCCAGCCGGTTGCGCAGCTCGACGGCGGTCAGCGAGTCGAACCCGAGCTCGTAGAAGTCGCGTTCGGCCTCCACCGAGTCCGGCGAGGGGTGGCCGAGCACGACCGCGGCCTCGGTCCGGACGGTGTCCACCAGGTACCGCGCCCGGTCGCGCTCGCTCAGCGCGAGCAGCTGCCGGGTGAAGCCGGCCGCCGCGTCCGCGCCGTCCGCGACGTGCGCGGCGCTGCGGCGGGCGGTGCGGACCAGGCCCCGGAAGAGCGGAGGCACGTCGTCCTGCGGGCGCATCGGTCCGGCAGTCAGGCCGAGCGGGATGACCAGCGGTTCGGCGGAGCCGCTCGCCGCCTCGAACAGGGCGAGGCCCTGCTCGACCGAGAGCGGCGGGATGCCGCCCGACTGCATGCGGCGCATGTCGGTGTCGCTCAACTCACTGGTCATACCGACGTCCTGGGCCCACGGACCCCAGGCCAGCGAGGTGCCGGCCAGGCCGAGCGAACGGCGGTGGTCCATCAGCGCGTCCAGGTAGGCGTTGGCGGCCGCGTAGTTGCCCTGGCCGGGGCTGCCCATCACACCCGCGATGGAGGAGAAGACCAGGAAGGCCGCGAGCCCGCTCTCCCGGGTCAGCTCGTGCAGGTGGTGGGCCGCGTCGACCTTCGGCCGGAGCACGGCCGAGAGCCGCTCGGGGGTGAGTGCGGTGATGATGCCGTCGTCCAGCACACCGGCGGTGTGGATCACGGCGGTGAGCGGGTGCTCGGCCGGGATGCCCGCCAGCAGCTCGGCGGCCGCCGCGCGGTCGGCCGTGTCGCAGGCGACCACCCGGGCCTCGGCGCCGAGCAGGGCGAGTTCGGCCACCAGCTCGGCCGCACCGGGTGCGTCCGGGCCGCGCCGGCTGGTCAGCACCAGGTTGCGGCGGCCGGTGACGGCCAGCCGGCGGGCCAGGTGGCGGCCGAGCGCACCGGTACCACCGGTGAGCAGGACGGTGCCCTCCGGGCTCCAGGTGCCCGGCTGGTCGGCCTCGGCCGGGGCCAGCGGGCTCGGCGCGGCCTCCGTCCGGGCCAGGCGGCCGAGCCGGACCACACCGTCACGGACAGCGAACTGTGCCTCACCGTCGGCAAGTTGGCCGGGCAGGACGGGCAGGGCGGCGGCCAGGTCGGCCGACTGCTGCACGTCCACCAGCGCGAACCGGCCGGGGTGCTCGGAGTTGGCCGAGCGGACCAGGCCCCAGGCGGAGCCGCCGGCCAGGTCGACCACGGCGTCGTCCTCGGCGGCCCGGATCGCACCGCGCGTCACGAACACCAGCCGCGCGGCGGCGAACCGCTCCTCGGCCAGCCAGTCCTGCACCAGACCGAGCACCCGGGCGGTCAGCTCGTGCACCGCCTCCGGCGTCTGCTCGGCCACGGCGGGCAGCCAGGCCACCACCAGGTCCGGCAGGGGGTCGGAGAGTTCGGCGAACGAGGCGACCGAACGGCCGAGCCCGAACTCGTCGGCGCTGAGCGCCACACAGCTCAGCTCTCGCCCGGTCGGCCCGGCGGGTGCGGGCACCCACTCGACCGTGAACAGCGGCTCCCGCCCGCCCCGGGTCCCGGCCCCGGCCTCGGCGGCGCGCAGCCGGACGGAGTCCACCGAGAGCACCGGGCCCCCGGCCGGGTCGACGGCCGTGACCGCCACCGCGTCCGTGCCGGCCCGGGTGAGCCGGACCCGCAGCACGGAGGCGCCACCGGCGTGCAGGGTGAGCCCCCGCCAGTCGTGCGGCTCGTACGGCTCCTCCTCGGAGCCGACCCCGAGCAGCACGGCGCCCTGGAGCACCGCGTCGAGCAGCGCCGGGTGGAGGCCGAAGTAGCGCGCGTCCTCGGCGATCTCGACGGGCAGCTCGACCTCGGCGTACAGCTCCTCGCCGCGCAGCCAGGCGGCCTTGAGGCCCTGGAAGGCCGGGCCCCGGCCGGGCTCGCGGTAGAAGCCGTCCAGCTCGACGGCGAGCGCCCCGGCGGGCGGCCAGACCCAGCCGGTCTCCGGCAGGTCGCGGTCCTGCGGCACCAGGGTGCCGGTGGCGCACCGCAGCCACGGGTCCTCGGGCCCGGCGTCGCCGGGGCGGGCGTAGCAGGCGACCGTACGGGCACCGGCCTCGTCCAGCTCGCCGACCCGGACCTGGACCACCGGCTCGTCCTCGCCCGCGATCACCAGCGGCTCGCCGATGGTGAGTTCGGCGATCCGGCCGCACTCGACCTGGTCACCGGCCCGGACGGCCAGTTCGACGAAGGCGGTGGCGGGCAGGGTGATCCCGTCACCGACGCGGTGGTCCAGCAGCCAGGGGTGGACGCGGGTGGCCAGGCGGCTGGTGTAGAGCACGCCGTCCACGTCGGCCAGCGGCACGGCCGCGCCGAGCAGCGGGTGCTCGGCGGGCACCAGGCCGACGGAGGTGACGTCGCCCGAGAGCGCCGCCGGTCGCGGCCAGTACCGCTGGGTCTGGAAGGGGTAGGTGGGCAGCTCGACCCGGCGCGCGCCGGTGCCGTCGAACAGCCGCTCCCACTCGACGCCGACCCCGGCCACGTGCAGCCGGGCCAGCCCGCCGATCAGCGCGCTCTCCTCCGGCCGCTCCTTGCGCAGCGCGGGGGCGGTGACGCAGTACGGCCCGTCCTCGCCGAGGCTCTGCTCGGCCAGCGCCACCAGCACGCCCCCCGGGCCGAGTTCGAGGAAGGCGTTCGCCCCGGCGTCCCGCAGCGCGCCGATCCCGTCGGCGAACCGGACGGCCTCGCGGACGTGCCGCACCCAGTACTCGGGCGTGCACAGCTCCTCGCCCGCGAGCGCACCCGTCAGATTGGACACCACCGGGACGGCGGGCGGCTGGAACGACAGTTGCTCCAGCACGGCCCGGAAGTCCGCCAGCATCGGGTCCATCAGCGGCGAGTGGAACGCGTGGCTCACCCGCAGCCTGCTGGTCTTCCGGTCGGCGAAGTGCGCCTCGACGGCCGCCACGGCCGTCTCCGCGCCCGACACCACCACCGACTTCGGCCCGTTCACCACCGCGATCGACACGAACTCGTCGAGCAGTGGCCGGACTTCCTCCTCCGTCGCCTCGATCGCGACCATCGAACCACCGGTCGGCAGCGCCTGCATCAGCCGGCCCCGCGCCGCCACCAGCGCACACGCGTCCGCCAGCCCGAAGACCCCGGCCACATGCGCGGCCGCCACCTCACCGATCGAGTGCCCGGCCACGAACTCCGGCCGCACACCCAGCGACTCGACCAGGCGGAACAGCGCCACCTCGACCGCGAACAGACCCGCCTGCGCGTACTCCGTCCGGTTCAGCAACTCCTCGTCCACGCCCCAGACCACGTCCCGCAGCGGCCGCTCCAGGTGCTCGTCCAGCACCGCGCAGACCGCGTCGAAGGCGTCCGCGAACACCGGGAAGCGGCCGTACAACTCCCGGCCCATGCCGATCCGTTGCGAACCCTGGCCGGAGAACAGGAAGGCCGTCGTCCGGTCGGCCGCGGTGCCGCGCGCCAGCTCGGTCAGGCCCTCGGCGCCGGCCAGCAGGACGGCGCGGTGCTCGAAGGCGGAGCGGCCGGCGGCCAGCGAGAGGCCGACGTCCAGCGGGGAGAGCTCCAGGGAGTGGGCGGTCGCAAGGTAGGCGTCCAGGGCCGCGTCGGTCTTGCCGGAGAGCACCCAGGGCACCACGGTGGGCAGCAACGGGTTCTCGTCCACGGCCACGGCCGGCTCGGCCGGGGCCTGCTCGACGATGACGTGCGCGTTGGTGCCGCTGATCCCGAAGGAGGAGACACCCGCGCGCCAGGGCCGCCCGGTCTCCGGCCAGGGCCGGGCCTCGGTGAGCAGCTCGATGCTGCCCGCCGTCCAGTCCACGTGGGTGGACGGCTGGTCGATGTGCAGGGACTTGGGCAGGACGCCGTTGCGCATCGCGAGCACGGTCTTGATCACACCCGCCACACCGGCGGCGGCCTGGGCGTGGCCGATGTTGGACTTCAGCGAGCCGAGCAGCAGCGGCCGCTCGGGGTGGCGGTTCCGGCCGTAGGTGGCCAGCAGCGCCTGCGCCTCGATCGGGTCGCCGAGCGCGGTGCCGGTGCCGTGGCCCTCCACGGCGTCCACCTCGCTCGTGGTGAGCCCGCCGCTGGCCAGTGCCTGGCGGATCACCCGCTGCTGGGAGGGGCCGTTGGGGGCGGTGATGCCGTTGGAGGCACCGTCCTGGTTCACGGCCGAGCCCCTGATCACGGCCAGCACCTCGTGCCCGTTGCGCCGGGCGTCGGAGATCCGCTCCAGCACCAGCATGCCGACGCCTTCGGACCAGTTGGTGCCGTCCGCCGCGTCGGAGTACGCCTTGCAGCGGCCGTCCGAGGCGAGCCCGCCCTGCACGGTGAAGCCCGCGAAGCTGACCGGGGTGGTCATCACGGTCACACCGCCGGCCAGCGCCATCGAGCATTCGCCCGCACGCAGCGCCTGGGTGGCCCAGTGCAGGGCGACCAGCGAGGAGGAGCAGGCGGTGTCGACGGTGACGGCCGGGCCCTCCAGGCCGAAGGTGTAGGAGATCCGACCGGACAGCACGCTGGAGGCCAGGCCGGTGCCGGCGTGGCCGCCGATGTCCTCCCGGGAGTTCATCATCAGCGTGGCGTAGTCCAGGCCGTTGGTGCCGACGAAGACACCGGTCCGGCTGCCCTGCAGCCGCTCCGGGTCGACCCCGGCCCGCTCCAGCGCCTCCCACGAGGTCTGCAGCAGCAGGCGCTGCTGCGGGTCCATCGCGAGCGCCTCGCGCGGCGAGATCCCGAAGAACCCTGCGTCGAACTCGGCCACGCCGTCGAGGAATCCGCCCTCCAGGGTCGCGCTGCGACCCCGGCCGTCCCGGTCGCCCGCCTGCAGGGTGCGCAGGTCCCACCCGCGGTCGGCCGGGAAGGCGGCGATGCCGTCGCCGCCCTCGGCGACCAGCCGCCACAGGTCCTCCGGGCTGTTGACCCCGCCGGGCAGGCGGCAGGCCATGCCGACCACGGCGATCGGGTCGGCGGCGAGGGCGGCCGCGTCGGCGGCCGGCAGCTGGGTGTCGGCGGCCGGGGCCTCCAGCAGTTCGGCGAGCAGGTGCTCGGCCAGCACCCGGGCGGTCGGGTAGTCGTAGACCGTGGTGGCCGACAGCTTGAGGCCGGTGGCCAGCGCCAGCCTGGCGGGCAGCTCGATCGCGGTCAGCGAGTCGAAGCCCAGGTCGCGGAACTTCCGCTCCGCCGCGACGGCCGACTTGTCGGCGTAGCCGAGCACGGCCGCGACGTGCGTGCGGACCAGGTCGGTGACCGGCGCGAGCTGCTCACCGGTCGGCAGCTCGCGCAGCCGGCGGGTCAACTCCGACGCGGCGGAGGCGAGATCGTGCCGGGAGGCCTCGGCGGCGGCGAGCGCCTGCCGGGCGGCGGGCAGCTCCTTCAGCAGCGGGTTGCCGCGCAGGCCGACCAGGCTGTCCAGCACGTTCGGCTGCCGCAGGTCGAGCAGGACGAGCACCGGGGCCTGTCGGGTGACGGCCTGCCGTAGCGCTGCCAGGGCCAGTTCGGGGTGGAGTGCCGGCACGGCCGCGCGCTGCGGCCCGGCCTCGCCCGCCGGCTCGGTGTACTCCTCGCCGATCCAGGCGCCCCAGGCCAGCGAGGTGGCGGGCCGGCCCTCGGCCCGGCGGCGCTGGGCCAGCGCGTCGACCACGGCGGTGGCCGCCGCGAGGGTGGCCCGGCCGGGGGTGCCGACGGCGCCGGCGACGGCGGAGCAGAGCACGAAGGCGGACAGCTCGATGTCCCGGGTCAGCTCGTCCAGGTGCTGCGCGCCCAGCGCGCGGGCCCGGTGCACGGCGGCGAAGCGCTCGGGGGTGAGCTCGTCCAGCACGCCGTCGTCGACCGCTCCGGCCGCGTGCACCACGGCGGTCAGCGGCGCGTCCTCGGGCAGCTCGGCCAGCAGCGCGGCCAGCGCCGCGCGGTCGGCCACGTCACAGGCGGCCACCGTCACCGCGGCGCCCAGCGCGCGCAGTTCGGCGGCCAGCTCCTCGGCGCCCGGGGCCTGCCCGCCCTGACGGCTCGCCAGCAGCAGGTGGCTCACGCCCTCCCGGGCCAGCCAGCGGGCCAGATAGCTGCCCCGGCCGCCGGTCCCGCCGGTGATCAGCACCGTGCCCCGGGTCTCCCCCGGTGTCCAGCCGGCGTCCGACACGCCCGCCAGGGCGGGCACCAGGCGGCGCCCGTACACGGCGGAGGAGCGGACTGCCACCTGGTCCTCACCGGTCAGGCCGGCCAGCACGGCGGCGAACCGCTGCGCGGCCCGCTGGTCCAGCGTCTGCGGCAGGTCGACCACGCCGCCCCAGCGCTGTGGGAGCTCCAGCGCGGCGACCCGGCCGAGGCCCCAGACCCCGGCCTGCTCGGGCGCGGCCGGTGCCTCGCTCCGGCCCACGGCGACGGCGCCGCGCGTCACGCACCACAGCGGCGCGGCGATCTCCGCGTCCTGCAGCGCCTGCACCAGCGCCACCGTCGGCCCGGCAGCCTCGCTGCGGCCGACCGCGAGCAGCGACACCACACCGGTGAACGGCTCGCCGGCGGAGGGGAGTTCACGCAGCAGTGGGGCCAGCTCGGCCTGCTCCGGCACGCTCACGTTCAGGCACAGCGCCTCCGGACCGACCGCGTCCAGCACGGCCGCCGCCCACTCCTCGTCGGCGCACTCGGCCGGCACCACGACCAGCCAGCTCCCGGCCGGCCGCGCGGCGGTCACGCCGGGCAGCTGCTGCCAGGACTCGTGCAGACGCAGCGCGTCCAGCAGTTCCTGGTCGCGCCGCTGCCGCCGCCAGGTGGAGAGTGCGGGCAGCACGGCGCCGAGCGCCCCGCTGTCCACGGCCAGGTCGGCGGCCAGCGCGTCGAGCTCTTCGCCCTCCACCGCCTCCCAGAACCGGGCGTCGAGCGCGTCCTCGGCCCGGGGGGCCGTGGACGCCGCCGGGGCGTGCGTCCGGGGCCAGTACCGCTCGCGTTGGAAGGCGTACGTGGGCAGGTCGACCCGCCGGGCACCGGTGCCCGCGAACAGCGCCGTCCAGTCGACGGTCACACCCGCCACGTGCAGCCGGGCCAGCGCGCCGAGCAGCGCTCCTTCCTCCGGGCGGTTTTTGCGCCCGAGCGGCTCCACCACACAACCGTCGTCCTCTCCCAGCGTCTGCCGGGCCGGCGCGGCCAGCACACTGTCCGGGCCGAGCTCGACGAAGGCGTTCGCCCCGGCGTCCCGCAGCGCGCCGACCCCGTCGGCGAACCGGACGGCCTCGCGGACGTGCCGCACCCAGTACTCGGGCGTGCACAGCTCCTCGCCCGCGAGCGTGCCGGTCAGGTTCGAGACCAGCGGCAGGCGCGGCGCGGCGTACTTGAGGCCGCTCAGGACGGCCCGGAACTCGTCCAGCATCGGGTCCATCAGCGGCGAGTGGAAGGCATGACTCACCCGCAGCCGAGTGGTCCGCCGGTCGGCGAACTGCGCCCGGACCGCCTCGACGGCCTCCTCGGCCCCCGACACCACCACCGACCTCGGCCCGTTGACGGCCGCTATGGAAGCCAATTCGCCCAGCAGCGGCCGGACTTCCTCCTCGGTCGCCTCGATCGCGACCATCGCGCCACCGGCCGGCAGCGCCTGCATCAACCGACCCCTGGCCGCGACCAGCGCACACGCATCCGCCAGCGAGAAGACACCCGCCACATGCGCGGCCGCGACCTCACCGATCGAGTGACCGGCCACGAACTCCGCCCGCACACCCAGCGACTCGACCAGCCGGAACAGCGCCACCTCCACCGCGAACAGAGCCGCCTGCGCGAGGTCCGTCCGGTTCAGCAGCTCCTCGTCCGTGCCCCACACGACATCCCGCAGCGGCCGCTCCAGCAGCCCGTCCAGCACACCGCACACGGCGTCGAAGGCCTCGGCGAACACCGGGAACCGGCCATACAACTCCCGGCCCATCCCCAACCGCTGCGAACCCTGCCCCGAGAACAGGAAGGCGGTGCGCCGCTCCTCGGCCACGCCCCGGGCGGTCTCCACGCCGTCCAGCAGTACGGCGCGGTGGGCGAAGCCCGAACGACCGGCCGCCAGTGAGAGGCCGACGTCCTGCGGCGCGCGGTCGGCGAGCAGCGAGAGCCGGTCCAGCTGGGCGTCGAGCGCCGCCTCGGACTTGCCCGCGACCACCCACGGCACGAGCGCGGGAGAGCCGTTCACCGGCTCGGCCGCGACGTCCAGTTCGGCAGCGGGGGCCTGCTCGATGATGACGTGCGCGTTGGTGCCGCTGATACCGAAGGCGGACACCGCGGCGCGGCGCGGACGGTCGGTCTCCGGCCAGTCGGTCGCCTCGGTGAGCAGGCGCACGGCACCGGCCGTCCAGTCCACATGAGTGGAGGGAGCGTCCACGTGCAGGGTGCGCGGCAGAACGCCGTGTCGCATCGCCAGCACGGTCTTGATCACACCGGCCGCACCGGCGGCCGCCTGGGTGTGGCCGATGTTCGACTTCAACGAGCCGAGCAGCAGCGGCCGTTCGCGGTCCTGGCCGTAGGTCGCGAGCAGCGCCTGGGCCTCGATCGGGTCACCGAGCGTGGTGCCCGTGCCGTGGCCCTCGACGGCGTCGACCTCGGTCGCCGACAGGCCGGCGTTGGCCAGCGCCTGGCGGATCACCCGTTGCTGGGCGGGGCCGTTCGGCGCGGTCAGACCGTTGCTCGCGCCGTCCTGGTTCACCGCCGAGCCGCGCAGCACGGCGAGCACCTCGTGCCCGTTGCGCTTCGCCTCGGAGAGCCGCTCAAGGACCAGCACACCGGCACCCTCGGACCAGCCGGTGCCGTCCGCCGCGTCGGCGAAGGCCTTGCACCGGCCGTCCGACGCGAGACCGCCCTGACGGGTGAAGCCGGGGAAGCCGAGCGAGGAGGACATCACGGTGACGCCACCGGCCAGCGCGAGCGAGCACTCGCCGCTGCGCAGCGACTGCGCGGCCAGGTGCATCGCCACCAGCGAGGAGGAGCACGCGGTGTCGACGGTGACGGCCGGGCCCTCCAGGCCGAAGGTGTAAGAGATGCGGCCGGAGACCACGCTCGCCGCGAGACCGGTGCCCGCGTGGCCCTCAATGTCCTCGGTCGAGTTCATCACCAGGGTCAGGTAGTCCTGCCCGCCGGTGCCGACGAAGACGCCGGTCCGGCTGCCGCGCAGGGTCAGCGGGTCGATGCCCGCCCGCTCGACGGCCTCCCAGGAGGTTTCGAGCAGCACGCGCTGCTGCGGGTCCATCGCGAGCGCCTCACGCGGCGAGATCCCGAAGAACCCGGCGTCGAAGTCGGCAACCCCGTGCAGGAATCCGCCCCGCGAGGTGGCGCTGTGCCCGCGCTCGCCCGCTGCGCTGCCGAGCAGCGCGTCCAGGTCCCAACCACGGTCGGTCGGGAAGTCGGAGATCCCCTCCCGCCCGTCGAGCACCAGCTCCCACAGCTCGTCGGGCGAGCCGATCCCGCCGGGCAGCCGGCACGCCATTCCGACGATCGCGATCGGGTCGTCCAGGCCGGCCGCCGTACCCAGCGCCGCACCGTCGAACTCGCTGTGCTCGTCGAGAAGTTCGGCGATGACGTGCGCGGCAATCGCGGTCGGCGTCGGGTGATCGAAGACCAGGGTGGCCGGAAGCCGGAGACCGGTCACGGCCGTGAGCCGGTTCCGCAGCTCGATCGCGGTCAGCGAGTCGATGCCGAGCTCGTGGAAGTCACGGTCGGCCGCGATCGCCTGCGGCGAGGCGTGGCCGAGCACGGTGGCCGCCTCCGCCCGCACCAACTCGACCACGTGCCGCAGCCGCTCGCCCTCCCGCAGCTCCCAGAGCCGGGCCGCCAGCGCCTGCGCGGCCACCGCGCCGCCCGCCACCGTCGCCGCCGTCCGGCGGCCACCCGGCAGCAGGGCCCGGAACATGCTGGGCACCTCGCCCGGCATCCGCCGGCCCCCGGCCGCCATCCGACCCATCGCAACCAAGTACGGCTCGTCCGCACCCATCGCCGCATC
>NZ_JBFAQT010000060.1:0-32290 GCF_040678895.1 Kitasatospora sp. NPDC049258 | reverse complement strand
GGCGATCAGTGCGGAGCAGTTGGGCTCTTCTGGTGGGGACTCGTTGTTCCGGGTGGAGTGGGTGCCGGTGGCGGCAGGCGAGCCGGTGGCGTTCGCCGAGCTCGGCGTGGAGGGTCTCGCCGGGTTGGTGGAGGTGCCGCTGGTGGTGGTGGTTGCGCTGGATGGTGGTGAGGTGCATGCCGAGGTTGGCGGGGCACTCGCTCTCGTCCAGGGTTGGCTGGCGGAGGAGCGGTTCGCGGGCTCCCGGTTGGTGTTCGTGACGCGTGGCGTGGTGGCGGGGGTTGACCTGGCCGGGGCTGCGGTGTGGGGTCTGGTGCGGTCGGCGTCGTCGGAGGAGCCGGGCCGGTTCGGGCTGGTGGATCTCGCGGACAGCGGCGAACTGCCGCCGGGGGTCCTGGGCTTGGACGAGCCGCAGGTGCTGGTCCGAGGCGGCGAGGCCTTCGTGGCGAGGCTCGCCCGGGCGCAGGCGTCCGGTGCGGCTCAGGAGTGGGACGGACGTGTCCTGGTGACCGGTGGTACCGGTGGACTGGGCCGTCTGGTGGCCCGGCACCTGGTGGTGGAGCACGGGGTGCGTCAGCTGCTGCTGGTCAGCCGTAGCGGTATGAGCGCAGAAGGCGCCGAGGTGCTGGTCGGCGAACTGGCCGGGCTGGGTGCCGAGGTGCTGGTCGAGGCCTGTGACGTGTCGGACGCCGATGCGGTGAACGCACTGGTCGGCCGGCACGGCGGGATCCGCGCGGTGGTGCACACCGCCGGTGTGCTGGACGACGGCATGATCGGCTCGCTGACGCCCGAGCGGGTGTCGGCGGTCCTGCGGCCGAAGGCCGATGCCGCGTGGAACCTGCACCAGGCGACCAAGGATCTCGACCTGACCGCCTTCGTCCTCTTCTCCTCCGCCGCCGGCACACTGGGGAACGCCGGGCAGGCCAACTATGCGGCTGCCAACGCCTACTTGGACGCGCTCGCCGCACACCGCCGGACGCTCGGGCTGCCGGGTGTGTCCCTTGCCTGGGGTCCGTGGGTCGGTACCAGCGGGATGACGGGCGAGCTGACCGAGGCCGAGATCGAGCGGATGAGCCGGGCCGGTATGCCGCCGCTCACTGTGGAGCACGGGCTCGGGCTGCTCGACGCGGCGGTGGCCGGTGCTGAGCCGTGCGTGCTGCCGATCCGGCTTGACCTGGCGGTGCTCGGGGCCGGGGGCGGGGTGCCGGCGCTGCTGCGCGGGCTGGTCCGCCCGCAGGTGCGGCGGGCGTCGGCGGCGGGTGCGGGCGGCAGCGGTGACGGCGGGGAGCTGCTCCGACGGCTGTCGGCGCTGCCGGAGGCCGAGCGGCGCGAGGCGTTGCTGGTGGCGGTGTGCGGCCAGGTCTCGGGCGTACTCGGGCACGGGCAGGCGGACGAGGTGGATCCGCAGCGCAGGTTCCAGGACCTGGGGTTCGACTCGCTGACGGCGGTGGAGCTGCGCAACCGGCTGAGTGCGCTGTCAGGGGTCCGGCTGTCGGCCACGCTGGTGTTCGACTACCCGACCGCGCAGGAGCTGGCGGACCACCTGTACGGACGGCTCGAACTCGGCCCGGAGCCGACGGCCGGCCCGGCCGCGCTGCTGGCCGAACTGGAGCAGCTGGAGCGGGCGTTCGGCGAGACCGAGGTGGACGAGGAACTGTTCGCCCAGGTGGCCGGGCGGCTGGAGGTGCTGAGGTCGAAGTGGCAGGCTCGGGGCGCTGCGGCGACCGGGCCGGCCGTAGCGGGCGGTGCCGAGGAGGCGTTCGACTTCGACGCGGCCTCGGACGACGAGATGTTCGATCTGCTGGACAACGAGCTCGGCCTCTCCTGACTGCGGAGAGATCGAGTGCGCCCGCCGAGCCGCGGGGGTTCGCCGTCGCAGGCGTCCCTCGCGGCTCAGCCTGCCCCAATGTCTGGACTCTCACCTAGCTCCCGCTGTAGCAGGGTTGACGCGCACCGGCCCGGCGGTTCGGCCGGGCCGGGGAGTTCGCGGACTGACGGAGCGAAGGAAGACGCTGCGGTGAGACCAACAAGACCGGTGGGACCGGAGAGCCAGACGAGACAGCAAGGACCCGGCGGGGAGGTGGGCCGGCCAGGAGCGGCCGGGCCGGTGACGCTCGGGGAGTGGCTGGAGGAGGCCACCCGGGAGCTGGAGCCGGCCGTGCAGGCGGCTGCGCGGCCCGAGGCGGAGCAGCTGGCCGCGCGGGTGCTGGGTGGCGAGACGGAGGCGCTGGCGCCGGAGCGTGAGCTCGACGGGCGGGCGGTCCGGCGGCTGCGGGACCTGGTGTCGAGACGGGTGGCCGGTGTCCCGCTGGGACATCTGACCGGGGTGGCGGGCTTCGCCGGACTCGAACTGGTGGTCGGCCCGGGGGTTTTCGTCCCACGGGCGCACAGCGAACTGGTGCTCGAGGCGGGCCTGCGGGCGGTGGCTGGGGTGGTGGCCCCGGAGGTGGTCGACCTCTGTTCGGGGTCAGGGGCGATCGCGCTGGCGCTGGCGCACCGGCGGCCGGACGCGCGGGCGCAGGCGGTGGAGTTCGACCCCGTCGCGGCGGACTTCGCGCGGCGCAACGCCGCGCGGCGGGCCGCACTGGGGGACACCGCGATCGTGGTGCACGAGGGCGGGGTGACCGGGGCCGGCCGGCTGACCGGGTTGGACGGGCAGGCGGCGCTGGTCCTGGCGAATCCGCCGTTCATGCCGGAACAGGCCGAGGTGTCGGACGAGTTCGGCCGCTACCAGCCGAGACAGGCGATCTTCGGCGGGGCGGACGGGCTCTGGGTGGTCCGCCAGGTGGTGGCCGCCGCGACCGGCCTGCTGCGTCCCGGTGGCACGCTCGTGCTGGAGCACGGACACCTGCACGGCGCCACGGTGCCGGCCCTGCTGCGCGGCACCGGTCAGTTCACCGAGGTGACCTGTCACCCGGATCAGGACGGCTGGCCGCTGTACACCGTCGCGGTCCGGGCCGAGGGCGGGCCGGCCGCGAGCTGAACGGACGTTCCCCTCCCGGCGCGCCGGTGCCAGGAGGGGAACGTGGTGGAGCGGGCTCGTCAGCCCTGGCCGAGGGGGCGGCGGAAGCCGGTGGCCGCGAGGGTCGCGCCCACGGCCGCGACGCCGGCGCCGAGCAGCAGCGCGGGCAGCGCCGCCGTGGACCCGGGCAGGCCGAGGGCCAGCGCACGGGTCGAGTCGATCGCGTAGGTGAGCGGGTTGAGCCGGGAGACGGCGGCCAGCCAGTCCGGCAGATCGGCGACCGGGATGTACGCGCTGGAAGCGAACATCATCGGGAGCACGGCGATCACCGCCAGGTTCTGGATCGGCTCGGCGCGGCGCAGCCAGGCCGCCGCCGCGATGAAGACCCAGGCCAGCGACCAGCTGATGAACAGGGTCAGGGCGACCGACTCGGCGATGGCGGTGACGCCGCCGTGCGGCGCGTAGCCGAGCACCGTGGTGCCCAGCAGCAGGATGATGCCGGCTTGGATCGCGCTGCGGACCAGGGTGGCCAGGCTGCGCGCGACCAGCAGCGAGCCGGGGGCGACCGGCATCGAGCGGAGCCGGGAAACCAGCCCGTTCTTGAGGTCCTCGACCAGCCCGATACCGGACTGGACGGCGGACTGCACCGCGTTGTCCACCAGCACGGCCGGCAGCACGAAGTCCAGGTACTTGATGCCGGGCGGGAAGTGCGGCGGTGGCCCCATCTTGCTGAATACCTGGGTCAGCACGAACAGGGTGATCACCGGCTGGAGCAGGCCGAAGAGCAGCACGGCGGGGTCGGTCAGCAGCGCGCGGACGCAGCGCCAGGTGAGCACGCGGACCTGGGTGAGTGCTGAGCTTCCCTGCCAGGTGAGGGTGGTGGCGGTTGCCCGGGGGGCCGCGAGGGAGGTGGTCACGGGGTGGCTCCTTCAGGGAGCAGCAGGGAGGAGCCGGCCGGGTGGCCGGAGAGGGTGAGGTAGACGTCGTCGAGGCTGGGCTCTCCGTAGATGAGCTCGGCGGCCTCGATGCCGACCTGGTCGAGGGCCCGGACCACGGCGGCGATCTCCCGGGAGCCGTCGGCCGGGAGGACGACCGCGCCGTCCTCCCGGCCGGTCACCGGGGTCAGGCCCGCCCGGCGCAGGGCGTCGAGGGCGGTGTCCCGGTCGTCGGCGGGGTCGAGGTCGATGGTGACGGTGCGTCGGCCGACCCGGGCCTTGAGGTCGGCGGCGGTGCCGCTGGCGATCACCGAACCGGCCGAGAGCACCGTGATCGAGTCGGCGAGGCGGTCGGCCTCCTCCAGGTACTGGGTGGTGAGCAGCACGGTGGTGCCCTCGGCCACCAGGCCCTCGACGATCTCCCACAGGTTGAGCCGGCTGGCCGGGTCGAGGCCGGTGGTCGGCTCGTCGAGGAAGATCACCTCCGGGCGGCCGACCAGGCTCGCGGCCAGGTCGAGCCGGCGGCGCAGGCCGCCGGAGTAGGTGCGGGCCCGGCGGTCGGCGAGCTCGGTGAGGCCGAAGAGTTCGAGCAGCTCGTCCGCCCGGGCCAGGGCGGCCCGGCGGCCCGCACCGAGCAGCCGGGCGAGCAGCAGCAGGTTGTCCCGGCCGCTGAGCTGGCCGTCGACCGAGGCGAACTGGCCGGTCAGCCCGATCCGTTGCCGCACCTGACGGGCTTCGCGGGTGACGTCGTACCCGGCGATCGAGGCCCGGCCCTCGCTCGGGGCGAGGGCGGCGCTGAGGATGGAGACCAGGGTGGTCTTGCCCGCGCCGTTGTGGCCGAGCAGCGCCAGGACGGTGCCCCGGCGGGCCGAGAGGCTCACCGAGTCGAGCGCTCGGACGGAGCCGAAGGTCTTGCCGAGGCCGTGCGCCTCGATCATCGTGTCCCCTCCAGCGCGCGCGGGGGCGGGGAGCAGGGCGGGTGCGGTCATGCTGTCTCCAGGAGGGGGCGTCGCTCGGCGTTCATCGGCACGTGTCCGTCAGCGGGCGTCTCGGCGGGCGTCCGTCAGTCGGCGTCCATCAGGCGGAAGAGGTCCTCGTCGGTGGCGGCGTCGAGATCGAGGTCGGGGGCGGCGGACCGGACGGGTGCCGGGGCGCAGCGTCGCGCGAGCTCGCGGAGCCGGGTGGCGGTGTCCGGTTCCACCGGTCGCCCGTCGCCCAGCAATTCGTCGAGTTCATCGAGGAGTTCGGTGGCCGAGCGGGCGGCGGCCGGGGCTCCGGACGGGGTGTGCAGCTCGGTCCGCAGCAGCCGGACCACGGCGGCGGGCGTCGGGTGGTCGAAGACCAGCGTTGTGGTCAGTGCCGCGCCGGTGGCGGCCGTGATCCGGTTGCGCAGCTCGATCGCGTTGACCGAGTTGACGCCCAGATCCTGGAAGGCCTGCGCACCGCCGAGCTCCTCGGCCGGCCGGCCGAGGACGGCCGCCGTCGCGTCGAGCACCAGGCCGAGCAGCACCTTGTCCTGCTCGGCGTCGGTCAGTCCGGCCAACTGTATTGCAGGGGTAGGGAGTTCGGTGGTGGCGCAGGCGGTCAGGGCCGGGCCGGGGGCGGCGGAGAGCCAGTACGCCCGGCGCCGGAACGGGTAGCTCGGCAGCTGGACGGCCCGGGCGCCCGGCAGCACGGCCGCCCAGTCGACCGGTACGCCGTGCAGGTGCAGCCGCGCGACCGCGGCGAGGGCGGCCCGCCCTTCGTCCCCGTCACCCGGTCCGGCCGTCAGCACGAGGGCGGTGCGGTGCGGGGCGGCCGGCTCGGCGAGGCACTCCTCCAGCATCGGTGCGAGCGCCGCCGAGGGGCCCAACTCCAGGAAGACGTCGACGCGTTCGCGTCGTAGCTGGTCGACGGCGGCGCGGAAACGGACCGGCTCGCGGACCTGGCGCACCCAGTACTCCGGGTCGCGGGCCTGGTGCTCGGTGAGCGGGCGGCCGGTGACGGAGGAGATCAGCGGGACGGTCGGCGCGGCGAAGGAGAGACCGGCGATCGCGGTACGGAACTCCGCCAGCATCGGGTCCATCAGCGGGGAGTGGAAGGCGTGGCTGACGGCGAGCCGCTTGGTCCGGTGGCTCGCCGCCCGCAGCCGCTCGTCGAGACCGGCCAGGGCCTCGGTCGCGCCGGACAGCACCACGGACTGCGGTCCGTTGACGGCGGCGACCGACACCACCTCGTCGAGCCCGGCCAGCCAGGGGCCGAGCTCCGGCTCGGGGATCCGCACCGCGAGCATCGCCCCGCCGCCGGGCAGCGCCTGCATCAGGCGGCCCCGGGCCGCGACCAGCGCACAGGCGTCGGCGAGCGGGAGCACCCCGGCCACGTGGGCGGCGGCGAGCTCACCGACCGAGTGCCCGGCCAGAAGCCCGGGGCGGACGCCCCAGGACTCGAACAGCCGGTACAGCGCCACCTCGTGGGCGAACAAGGCGGGTTGGGCGTAACCGGTACGGTCGAGCGCCGAGGCATTGCCGAGCACGGTGGCGAGCGGCTGGTCGAGCAGAGGGTCGAGTGCGGTCCGGATCTCGCCTAGGGCCGCCGCGAAGACCGGGAACGCACGGGCCAACGCCTCGCCCATGCTGAGGTGTTGACTGCCCTGGCCGGTGAACAGCACGGCGAGGCGGCCGTCCCCGGCCCGCTCGCCGCCGGTGACCGGAAGCACGGCCGAGGGCCGGCCGGCAGCGAACGCGGTCAGCGCGGACCGGAGTTCGGCCGGGTCCGCGCCGAGCACGAGGGCCCGGCGGGGGTGCACGGCCCGGGTGGTGGCCAGCGCGAGGGCGGTGTCACGCGGCGGATGCGCGTCGGCCCGCTCCGCGAGCCGTCCGGCCTGCTCCCGCAGCGCTGCCTCGTCCCGCGCGGAGAACACCCAGGGGACCACGGGGGCGCCTGCGGCGGTCAGGTCGTGCCCCACGACGGCCAGGTCCGGTGCCACGTCGGCCGGTCCGGTCCCGGAGTCCCTCACCTCCGTCGGGGCCTCCTCCAGGACGACGTGGGCGTTGGTGCCGCTGATCCCGAAGGAGGAGACCCCGGCGCGCCGGGCGCGCCCGGCCTCGCGGGGCCAGGGGCGCGGTTCGGTGAGCAGCCGTACCTCGCCCGAGGCCCAGTCGACCTCGGTGGAGGGTGCGGTGACGTGCAGGGTGCGGGGGAGCTCCTCCTGCTGCAGGGCCTGGACCATTTTGATCACACCGGCCACGCCCGCCGCGGCCTGGGTGTGGCCGAGGTTGGACTTGACCGAACCGAGCCAGAGCGGCCGCCCGGGGTGGCGGTCCCGGCCGTAGGCGCTGAGCAGGGCCTCGGCCTCGATCGGGTCGCCGAGGGCGGTCCCGGTGCCGTGGCCCTCGACGGCGTCCACGTCTGCGGGGGTGAGACCGGCGGCGGCGAGGGCCTGGCGGATCACGCGCTGCTGGGCGGGGCCGTTGGGGGCGGTGATGCCGTTGGAGGCGCCGTCCTGGTTGACGGCGGAGCCCCGGACCAGGGCGAGCACTTGGTGGCCGTGGCGGCGGGCGTCGCTCAGCCGCTCCAGGACCAGCAGGCCGACTCCCTCGGCCCAGGCCGCGCCGTCGGCATCGTCCGAGTAGGCCTTGCACCGGGCGTCGGCGGAGAGCCCGCGCAGCCGGGAGAACTCCACGAACGCCGTCGGCGTGGCCATCACCGCCACCCCGCCGGCCAGCGCCAGCGAGGACTCGCCGGAGCGGAGCGAGCGGCAGGCCAGGTGCAGGGCGACCAGTGAGGAGGAGCAGGCGGTGTCGACGGTGAGGGCCGGGCCCTCGAAGCCAAGGCTGTAGGAGATCCGGCCGGACAGCGCGCTGCCGGCCGTGCCGATGGTCAGTAGACCCTCCAACTCGGCTGCCGCGCCCGCGCGGTGGGCCGCGTAGTCGTGGTACATCGCGCCGGTGAAGACTCCGGTGCGGCTGCCGCGCAGGGTGGTCGGGTCGATCCGGGCGTGCTCCAGGGCCTCCCAGGCCGTCTCCAGGAGCAGGCGCTGCTGGGGGTCGGCGGCGAGCGCCTCGTGCGGGGAGAGGCCGAAGAAGGCGGCGTCGAACTCGGCGGCGCCCGCAAGGAAGCCGCCCTGGCGGGCGTACGAGGTGCCGGGGTGCTCGGGGTCGTCGTGGAACAGCCCGGTGAGGTCCCAGCCCCGGTCGGACGGGAAGTCGCCGACGGCGTGGCCGCCTTCGGCCACCAGCCGCCAGAGCTCCTCGGCCGAGCCGACGCCGCCGGGCAGTCGGCAGGCCATGCCGACGATCGCCACCGGCTCGTCCTCGGCGGAGGCGGTGGCCGGCAGGTCCACCGGCGCTGCGGGCCGTCCGGAGAGCAGGCGGGCCACGGCTGCGGGGGTCGGGTGGTCGAAGCCGAGACCCACCGGCAGCGGTCGGCCAAGCGCCTCGGCCAGCAGGTTCCGCAGCCGGATGGTGCGGACGGAGTCGAGCCCGTGGGCGCGGAAGGCGGTCTCCGGGCCGATGGGCGGGGTCGGCTCCGCGTCGTCCGGCTGGTCCAGCACCCGGGCCACGCAGGCGCGCACCAGGTCGAGCGCCTCGGCGAAGTCCGGCAGGTCCGGGCCGGGGCCGGCGGCAGCGGGCAGCTCGGCGGCGACCAGCTCCTCCAGGGTCCGCCGGTGCAGCTTGCCCGCCGGGGTGAGGGGCAGCGCCTCGACGGTCAGCAGCTCCAGCGGGATCTTGTAGTCGGCGACCCCGCGCTCGCGCAGGTACTCCGTCACCGCGCCGAGCCCGACCGGGGACTGCCGGGTGAGCACCAGGCAGGGGTACTCGCCGAGCCGCTCGTCCCGCTTGCCGACCACGGCGAGCGGCCCGATGCCGGGCAGGTCCGCGAGCGCGGCCTGCACCTCGGTGGCGTCGAACTTCCGCCCGCCGACGTTGATCAGCTCGGCCGCGCGGCCGTGGAAGCGCAGCCGCCCGTCCGCCGCCAGGCTCGCCCGGTCACCGGTGCGCAACCAGCCGTCGGGGGTGATCGCGGCCGCCGTCAGCTCCGGCTCACCGTGGTAGCCCCGGAACATGCTGGGGCTGCGGTACTGCAGGTCGCCGGCCTCGCCCGGGGGCAACTCCCGCCCGTCCGCGTCGACCACCCGGACACGGGCGCCGGGGGTGGGCCGGCCGACGCTGCGCGCCGGGACCTCGGCCGGGTCGGCGGCGGCGGTCCGGGTGCCGGTGCCGAGCTCGGACATGCCCCACACCACCACCAGGGCGCTGCCGAGGATGTCCCGGACGGCGCCGACCAGCGCGGGGGGAACGGCGGCGCCGGCCGTACGGACCTCGTACGGACGGAAGCCGGCCGACTGCCCGGTGCGGGCCAAGGCGGCGACCACGTCGTGCAGCTGGGCGGGCACGGCGAAGACCGCGCTCGGGCGGCTGCGCCGGGCCAGGGCGAGGAAGCGGTCGGTGTCCCAGCCGCGCAGCAGCACCTGGCGGCAGGCCCGGAAGAGCGCGGTGTGCAGCGACTGGAGGCCGAACAGGTGGGTCAGCGGACAGGCCGTCAGGATCGCGCCGGCGAAGGCCTCGCCGCCCTCCACGGCGACCGGCGCGGTGTTGGAGAGCAAGCCGTCGTGGCTGTGCAGGCAGAGCTTCGGCCGGGCCGAGGTGGTGCCCGAGGAGGGGATCAGCACCAGCGGCTGCTCCGGCCGGACCTCGACCCGGTGCGGGTGGTGGCCGGCCCAGAGCGCGAGCAGCGATCCGAGCGGTCGGGCCGGACCGGTGACGGCTTGCTCGTCCTCTGCTGCCACCAGGACGGCCCGGAGCGAGGGCACCTGGTCGAGCAGCCGGTGTCCGTCGGCGGCCGCCTCCGGGCCGAGCACCACCGCGGCCGGGTCGACCCGGCGCAGCAGTGCGAGCACATCGACGCGGCCGTTGCCCGCGTGGACGGGCAGCAGCACCGCGCCGACGGTCGCGATCGCGACGTGCAGGGCCTGGTACTCCCAGCAGTTGGGCAGCTGGACGGCGACCACGTCGCCGGGCCCGACGCCGAGCTCCTGCAGCGCGCGGGCCAGGGCGTACACCCGCTGCTGCCACTCCCGCCAGGTCAGCTCCTGCTCGCCGTCGACCAGGGCGACGGCGTCCGGGGCCACCCGGACGGCCGCTTCGAACACGGCCGGGAGCGTGTGGCCGCCCAGCGCCGCCGGAGCACCGGCGGACGGATCGAACACGTAGTCATCGCTGTGGACGGACACCATCACTCCCGAAGAGTCCCTGGGGGTTTGCCGCTCCCATGCTCGGCCGGACGCCGCCGGGAAAGCCCTAGAGCCGACGCCCGGCCGGACGCCGCCGGGAAGGCCCTGGAGCCGACGCCCGGCCGGACGCCGCCGGGAAGGCCCTGGAGCCGACGCCCGGCGGAAGGGCCTACAGCCGGCCCGCGCCCGGGGCCGCGCCGACCTGCTCCGGGGCCGAGCCCGGCAGCTCGGCGCCCAGCAGCCGCAGCAGCGGCGCCGCCTTCACCACCGTCTCCGCGAACTCCTCCTCGGCGTCGGAGAGGGCGATCACTGCGCCGCCGACGCCGTAGCGCAGGCGGCCGCCGCTGAGGACCAGGGTGCGGATGACGATGCTCAGGTCGGCCGCACCGGTCAGCGAGAAGTAGCCGATGGCGCCGGAGTAGATGCCGCGCGGGCCCTCCTCCAGCCGGTCGATGATCTCCATCGTGCGCAGCTTCGGGGTGCCCGTCATCGACCCGCCGGGGAAGGCCGAGCGGACGCCTTCGACGGTGCTGCAGCCGGGGCGCAGCCGGGCCCGGACGGTGCTGACCATCTGGTGGACGGTGGCGTACGACTCGATGTCGAACACCGGGTCGGCGACCACCGAGCCGGTCTCGGCGCAGCGCCCGAGGTCGTGCCGGACCAGGTCGACGACCATCAGGTTCTCGGCCCGGTCCTTGACGCTGGAGGCCAGGTCGGCCCGGAGCAGGGCGTCTTCCTCGGGCGTGGCGCCGCGCGGCCGGGTGCCCTTGATCGGCTTGGACTCCATGACGCCCTGCCGGTCGACCCGCAGGAAGCGCTCGGGTGAGGTGCTCAGCACCGAGAGGCCGCCGAAGCCGAGGTAGGCGCCGAACGGCGCGGGGCTGATCCGGCGCAGGCTCCGGTACGCCTGCCACGGATCGAGGTCGGTCTCGGCCTCGATCATGTTGGTCAGGCAGACCTCGTAGCTCTCGCCGGCCACGATCTCGTCCTGGCAGGCGTCGACCAGCTTGAGGTACGCCTCGCGCTGGTGGCGCAGCCGCAGCCGGACGGCCAGGTGGCCGGACGGCGCGGGTTCGGCGAGGGGCGGCCCGGCCGGGCCGGCGAGGAGATCGGCGGTGGCGGCGAGCCAGGCCCGGGCGGCCTCCTCGCGGCCGTCCTCGGCCAGCGCCAGCAGGTGGGTACGGCCGCTCTGGTGGTCGAACACCACCGCCCGGTCGGCGAAGACCAGTACGGCGTCGGGGTCGGGCGAGGGGTGCGCCCGGCTGCCGCCGCACTCGGCCTTGAGCTCGTAGCCGAGCGCGCCGACCCAGCCGAGCGCGAAGTCGAAGGGCAGCTCGGGGACTTCGGTGCGGCAGCCGGCCAGGTCCTCGTCCAGCCAGCCGAGGAACTCGCGCTGGTGCACGATGGCCGCGCCGCGCTCGGTCACGGTGACGGTGCCCCTGGTCACGTCGGCGGTGGCGACCCGGGCGAGCGGCCCGGAGGCGTCGCCGAGCACGGAGAGCCGGCCGGTCGGACCGCCGGGGCGGCTGCTGTCCAGCCAGAAGGCGTGGTCGCCGGCGCGGAACAGCCGGTCGAAGACCTGCTCGGTGTCCCAGGCGGTGGTCAGCTCCTCGGCCAGCACCCGGAGCCGGCGGACCGGGCCCGGCGCGGGTGCGGGGGCCGCCGGGGCGGCCGACGGGATGGTGCGGGCGGCCGGGCGCTTGTCGTGGCGGTCCGTCAGATCACGGAAGTTGGCGAGCAGCTGGTGCCCGGCCTCGGTGCCGATGGACTCGGGGTGGAACTGCACACCCCACATCGGCCGGTCGCGCACGCGCAGTGCCATCATCACGCCGTCGTCGGTGGCCCAGGCGGTGGGCTCCAGCTCCGGGGAGAGCCGGGTGACGGCGAGCGAGTGGTAGCGCACCACCTCGAGCGGGTTGGGCAGTTGGTGGAAGAGGCCGGTGCCGGTGTGCCGGACGGGCGAGGTGCGGCCGTGCCGGGGCTCGGGCGCCAGGCCCACCGAGGCGCCGTGGGCGAGGGCGAGGCCCTGGTGGCCGAGGCAGACGCCGAGGACGGGCAGCTCGGCCCGGGCGGCGATCTCGGCGCAGTGACCGAAGTCGGCCGGGTTGTGCGGGGTGCCGGGCCCGGGGGAGAGCACCACGTTGTCGAAGGAGCCGAGCAGTTCGGGCCGCCAGGAGGGGTCGTCGTTGAGGATGACCTCCGGCTCCCGCCCGTTCACCTCGGCGAGGTAGTGGAACAGGTTGTAAGTGAAGGAGTCGTAGTTGTCGACCAGCAGAGTGCGCATCAGAAGTCCTTGTCCTGCACGTGCTTCGGCCGGAGGGGTGGCGTCCGGAGGAGCGGATCGTCAGCCGGCCGACGCCAGTTCGGCCGCGATGACCTGGTTGACCTCGGCCTGCCGCTCGGCGATGAAGAAGTGCCCGCCGGGGAGCACCTTGAGCTGGAACGCGCCCGTGGTGTGCACCCGCCAGGCGTCGGCCTCGGTGAGGGTGGTCCGGGGGTCGGCGTCCCCGGTCAGTGCGGTGATCGGGCAGCTCACGACCCGGTCGGGCTCGCAGCGGTAGCGCTCGATCGCGCGGTAGTCGCCCCGGATGGCGGGCATCGCCATCCGCAGGATCTCGTCGTCGCCCAGCAGTTGGGGGTTGGTGCCGCCCAGCAGCCGGACCTCGGCGATGACGCCGGCGTCGCTCTGGTCGTGCACCGTCTCGACTCGGCTGGTGGACGGGGCGCGGCGGCCGGAGGCGATGACCGAGCGGGGGGCGTGGGTGCCCTTCTGCTCCAGCCGCCAGGCCGTCTCGAAGGCGAGCACGGCGCCCATGCTGTGGCCGAAGAATACGGTGGGCCGCTCGTCCAGGGTGAGCAGCTCGTCGGTGATCCGGTCGGCGAGGGTGCCGATGTCGTCGATACAGGGCTCGAACCGGCGGTCCTGCCGCCCGGGGTACTGCAGGCAGATCACGTCCGCGCCGGGGGCGAACCGGGCCGAGACGGGGAGGTAGAAGCTGGCCGAGCCGCCGGCGTGCGGGAAGCAGACGAGCCGGACCCGGCTGCCGGGCGCAGGGTGGTACCGGCGCAGCCACAGCGCGGCGGAGCTCTCCGAAGCGGTCATGGTGAGGGGATCCTTTCCGGGGCCGGCCCGCGGGGCGCGGGCCGGCCGGGGTCAGTGCTGCGGGGTGGCGGTGATCGCGCCGGACGGGCAGAGGGCGGCGGCGAGGCGGATGTCGGCCTGCTGCTCCGGGCCGGGCGCGGGGTCACGCAGGGCGACCAGCCCGTCCTCGTCCTGGTCGAAGACGGCGGGGGCGGTGCGGACGCACTGGCCGGCCCCTACGCAGCGGTCGGTGTCGACGGTGAGCATGAACGTTTCTCCCTCAGGGTGTGGGGCGGTCACCAGCTGACCGGCAGCGCGTGCAGGCCGCAGAGCACGCCGTCGTACTTGAACGGCAGCTCCGCCACCGGCACGGCCAGGCGCAGCGTCGGGATGCGCTCGAAGAGACGGCGGTAGGCGATCTCCATCTCGATCCGCACCAGGTTCTGGCCCAGGCACTGGTGCACCCCGTAGCCGAAGGCGACGTGGTGGCGCTCGGTGCGGGCCGGGTCGAAGGTGTACGGGCAGCCGAAGGCCTCGGTGTCGTGGTTGGCCGCCGCGACCAGCGGGATGATGCCCTCGCCGGCCTTGACCAGCTGGCCGGAGATCTCCACGTCCTCGATCGCGACCCGCAGCGAGACCAGGTCGGCCACCGAGTGGAAGCGCAGGGTCTCCTCGACCACCCGGTCGTCGCCGATCCACTCCGGGTTCTGCAGCAGCGTCACCACGCCGAGCGCGATGTTGTTGGCGGTGGTCTCGTGCCCGGCGATCAGCAGCAGCATCAGCACCCCGGACATCTCCCGCGGGTCGATCGAGCCGGTGGCCAGCAGCCGGCTGATCAGGTCCTCGCCGGGCCACTTCGCCTTGATCTCCACCAGGCGGTTGATGTAGCGCATCAACTCCCGGGTGACGGTGTCGCGTTGCTGGTCGGTGGAGGAGCGGATGGCGACCAGGGTGCGGGTGCGGGACTCGAAGAAGTCCCGGTCGACCGGCGGCACGCCGAGCAGTGCCGAGATCACCAGCGAGGGCACCGGCAGCGCGAAGTCGGCGACCAGGTCGGCCGAGTCGCCGGCTGCCAGCATGGCGTCGATGCACCGGTCGACGGTCTGCTCGACCGCCGGGCGCAGCTCGCGGACCCGGCGGACGGTGAACTCGGGGATCAGCGCCCGGCGGAAGCGGTCGTGCTCGGGGGAGTCCAGGCCGACGAACCAGCCGGGGATCTGCTCCTGCTTGGGCACGCCCATGGTCGCGGTGATGTTGGGGAAGCCGGGGTGGTCCGGGTTGGAGCTGATCCGGCGGTCGGTCAGCACGGCCCGGACGTCCTGGTGCCGGGTGACCAGCCAGACCTTGCGGCCGTCCGGCAGGTAGGAGAGCACCAGGCCGGGCTCCTTGCGGTACTCCTCGTAGTGCGGGGGCGGGAAGGCCTCGCCCGGCTTGCGCAGCGGGAAGTCCACCACGCGCGGTTCGGCACTCGTCATGTCGTCGTTCCCTCGTCGGTGCCGGGTCAGGCCACGCCGTAGAAGGCGCGGACCTGCTCGATCACCTGGTCCTGCTCGGCGGGGCCGAGGTCGGTGTAGGTGGGCAGGTAGAGGCCGTCGGCGGCGAACCGGCTCGCGTTGAGCTCGGGCCAGCCGGCGTCGTAGTACCCGGGCTGACGGCTCATCGGCTGGAAGAACAGCCGGGTCTCGATGCCCTGGGCGTCCAGGTGCTCGCGCAGCTCGGTGCGGCGCTCGGCGCGGACGTCGTACATCCAGAGCACGTCCCGGGGCGGCATCAGGGTGAGGCCCGGGACGTCCTTCAAGCCCTGGTCGTAGCGCTGCTCGATCGCTCGGCGGGTGGCCAGGATCCCGTCCAGGCGCTCGGTCTGGGCCAGTGCGATGGCAGCCTGTACGGCGGTCATGCGGAAGTTGTAGGCGAGCTTGCGGTGGATGAAGTTGTGCTCGGGGGAGAAGGCCATGCCGCGCAGATGTGCCATCTGCCAGGCCAGGTGCGGATCGTCGGTGAGGCATATGCCGCCTTCACCGGAGGTGATTATCTTGTTGGCGAAGAGTGAGTAGCAGGTGATGTCACCGGCCGGGCGAATGCCGTGCGCCTCGGCGGAATCCTCCACCACCCGCAGGTTGTACTGGCGCGCGAGATCCATGAGCGCGTCCATGTCACAGCTGCGGCCGTAGACGTGCACCGGCATCACGGCCTTCGTACGCGGCGAGATCTTCTCCTCGATCCGCCGGACGTCGATGTTCAGATCGTCGCCACAGTCGACGAAGACCGGGGTCGCACCGGTGTAGGTGACCGCCCAGGCCGAGGCGACCATGGTGAATTCCGGGACGATCACCTCGTCGCCCGGGCCGATGCCCAGCGCCCGCAGCGCCAGGGTGAGCGCCGCCGTGCCGGAGGAGCAGGCGACGCCGTGGGCGCTGCCGTTCCACTCGGCGAAGGCCCGCTCGAAGCGCTGCACGTACGGGCCCTGGGACGAGATCCAGCCCTCGCCGATCGTCTCGGTGGCGTAGGCGAGCTCGGTGCCGTCGAGGCTCGGGCGGGAGACGGGGATGCGGAACGGCATGCTGTCCTCACTGGTGGGCTGGTCGAGCGGGCTGGAGCGGGGTGGCCGCCAGGTCGTCATGCCGGGGTCGCGGCCAGGGCCGGAAGGCCGAGCAGCAGGTCGGCGGCGGCGGTGCGGCCGCCGGCGGCGCGCTGCGCCTCGCCGATGCGCTCGGCGTTGCGGCGGAAGGACGGGTCGCCGAGCACCCGGGTGAGCTTGTCGACCACGTCCGCCGGATCGACCTCCTGCGGCCGGTCCAGGGTGAGGCTGATGCCGAAGTCACGGCCCCGGACGGCCTGGTCGAAGCAGTCGACCCAGAGCGGGCGTACCACCAGCGGCTTGCCGAAGTAGACCCCCTCGTGGAAGCCGTTGCCGCCGCCGTGGGTGAAGAACACCTCGACCTTCGGGTGGGCCAGCACGTCCAGCTGGGAGGGCACCCAGCCCTCGATCCGCAAGTTGCCGGGCAGCTCCTCGCGCGGCGGCAGCAGGTGCTGCTGCTCCACCGGCAGCTTCCAGAGCACCTGGTGGCGCCCCTCCAGCCGCCGGGCCACCTCGACCAGCGCCGCGACCTGCTCCCTGGTCAGCCGGGTGATGGTGCCGAAGCCCATGTAGACCACCGAGCTCTGGGCGTCGAGCCAGTCCAGCACCCCGCCGTCGTCCTCGGCCCGGTCGGCCTTGGGCAGCGGCGGCACCATCGCGCCGAGCAGTTTCACCTTCGCGGGAATGTCGAAACGGTAATCCAGCTCCGGAACCGAATTGCAGAGCACCATTTCGGCCCGGTCGATCCGGGTCATCGGGCTGGGCGAGGGGAGGCCGAGTTCCTTGCGGATCCGGGCGTCCTCGGAGAGCACCTTCCCCATCGCCGGATTGAGGAACAGGGCGAGGGTGCGGAGCTTGAAGAGACGGTTCGTCAGCCGCTGCGCCGGACTCATCGGGAAAGGGAGCCCGGAATGCGGCACCGGAAATCCCTTGGGGGTGTACGACGGGCCGAACGGGCTGTGCGAGGTGAGCACGTTGCTCGGCAGGAAGGGGACGCTCAGCACGTACGGGATGCCGCGCGCGATCGCGAGGTCGACCGCGTAGCCGGCCACGCAGTCGATCACCATCAGGGCCGGCTCGCACTTGTCCGCCACCGTCTCCAGGCGGCGGTACTTCTCGGCCTGCAGGTCCGGGCGGTAGGACTGCCGGATGACGGCGCGGTGGGCCTTGAAGCGCGACGACTGGGTGACCTCCCGGTAGACCTCGTCGGTCCAACTCACCGCCGACAGCTCGGAGAAGACTTCGCCGAGCGAGGCGAACTCGACCGCCGAGGCGGCCGCCAGGCGCTGCACGTCGGCCCGGCGCGGCTCGTCGGTGGCGAACCAGAGGTCCGGCACGCCGCGCCGGGCGAGCTCACCGGCCAGCACGAGCAGCGGGTTGAGCAAGCCGCTCTCCGGAAGGCTGACGAACAGGATCGGCCGTTGGGCGGTGCTCATCGACGGGGCTCCCTCGGGGCGGGGTCGGGGCTGTGGCTGCACCCCACCTTGGTCTCACGGCGGCAGTTGGGAATTCCTTAGACTCCGCCGCCGGCCCGGCGTCGGGCGGGCGGTTTGTGATTCGATGTCCGCTTCTGTGACGGTTCAGCCCGATGTCCTGTGTTAAGAATTCGGCAGTTTGCAGCGGCCGGTCCGGGCAGCGCCGTGACTGTGACGTAGTGTCACCCTGAGTCGGTCGGGCGTGTTGCCACCGGATGTCCATCCGGTGGCACGTCAGACTCTTGATGGGTCCTATACATTTCGGACGGATGCGTTCGGTTGCACCGGCGATTGTCAAATCGTATTTGCGGCTCATTCGAGGGGGTGACGCCGGAATACCGGGATGGGCGTCTGCGGTGCAAGGGGGGCGGGTTGGTGGACCGTGGGCACATTTCCGTCCCACCGGAGGTGATCTTCGGGCGCGACGGTGAGCTGAAAGCCCTTGCCGCGTTCGCCCAGGGCGCGTGCCGTGGGCAGGCCGGCTGCGTGGTCCTGACCGCTCCGGCGGGCCTGGGCCGCAGCCGCCTCCTCGACGCGCTCGCGGACCACGCCCACGGCCTCGGCATGACGGTGCTGCGCGGCCGCTGCACCCCGGGCGGCACCGGCTACGCCGGACTGCGCGCCCTCACCACCGCACCGGGCCCCGCCACCGCGCCGGCCGACGCCCCGCACGCTCTGCCGGCCCCGGAGGCGGCCGGCCCCTTCGCGCTCGCGGCGGCCTACCCCGTACTGCACGGCCTCTACCGGCACGCGGTCGGCCTGATGAGCCGCGGCCCGCTGCTGATCACCCTGGACGACGCCGAGCACTGCGACGAACACTCGCTGCGCTGGCTGGACTTCCTGCTCCGCCGGGCCCTCGGCCAGCCGCTGCTGATCGCCCTCGGGCGGCGCTTCGGCGCCGAACCGGCAGGGGGCGGCGCCTGGACGGACCTCGCCACCCAGCCGGCCACCACCGCCATGTGTCTGGCGCCGCTGAGCGGCGAGGCGATCGGCGAGCTGGTCCGGCACCGGTTCGGCGGCCGGGTGGAGCCCTCCGTCGCCGCCCGGGTCGCCGCCGTGTGCGGCGGGAACCCGCGCACCGCGATCCGTGTGGTGACCGAGCTGCGCAGCCAGGGCGCCGGACCGGACGGCGGGGGCGGCCGGCGCGCCGATGAGCTCGGCGGCCGGCTCCTTGGCCGTTCGGTCTCCGCGCTGCTCGCCGACCGGCCCCACTGGGCGCGGGCCGTCGCCGAGGCCGTCGCCGTCATCGGCGCCGACTGCACCGAACAGGTCGCCGCGCTGGCCGGGGTGTCCGCCCCACGCGCTCAGGAGGGCGTCGCGATGCTGCGCTGCGCGGGCGCGCTCGACCCCGACGGCCCCGGTGTGCTGCACCCGGCCGTGCGCGCCGCCGTCCTCGAACCGCTGGGCGCCGTCCGGCTGGCGGCTCTGCACACCCGGGCGGCCCTGCTGCACAGTGACGCCGGCCGCCCCGCCGCGCAGGTGGCCCGCCACCTGCTGCTGGTCCCCGGCACCCCACGGCCCTGGATGGTCCCGGTGCTGCGCGCGGCTGCCGCCGAGGCCGAGCAGCGGGGCGCCTTCACCCTGGTCGCGGACTGCCTGCGGCGAGTCCTGGAGGCCGATCCGGCGGACGGCGGGGCCCGGCTTCGCCTCGCCCTGGCGCTCGCCCAGGCCGACCCGGTCAGCGCGGTACCGGAGTTCCGCGCCGCGCTGGCCGGAGCCCGGGACGCGGCGAGCTCGGCCGCCGTCGCCGTCCAGTACGCGGTGGCCTGCCTGACGGTGCCGCTGGCCCCCGCCTGCCGGACTGAGCTGCTCGACGCCTTGACCGGCGCACGCGAGGCGCTCGGGCCCGAGCAGGACGTGGACGGGCGGCTGCGGCGGCAGCTGGACTGCGCGCTGCTGATCGTCGGCCGTGGCCCGGCTGCCGTCGCCCGGGTGACGGACCGTCCGGCCGCGCCGACCGTCCACCGCTCCGGGCCCCCCGTGGCGCCCTGGGAGCACGCGCTCGGCGCCCTGCGTATCGCGCTGTCCGGCCATTCCAGCGAGACGGCTGTCGCGGCTGCCCGGCGGGTGCTCGCCGTCACCGGGCAGCGCGGCCGGGGCGGCTGGCCGCTGATCGCCGCGGGCGTCGCGCTCGTGCTGGCCGACGAGACCACCGACGCGGCGAAGGCGCTGGACCTCGTGGTGCGCAGCACCCAGGACGAGCCGGCCTCCTGGACCGGGGCGCTCGCGCTCGCCGGGCGCGCCCTGCTGCTGCGCCGCTGCGGAGCCCTCGACGAGGCGATTACGGCGGCCCGGTCCGCGATCGAGGCGGTCGGCGCCACCGACGCCCCGGGCGCCGACGCCCGGCTGGTGACGCCACGACTGGTGCTGGCCGCGACCCTGGTCGACCGGGGCGAGACGCGCCAGGCCGAGGGCCTGCTCGCCCGGGTCGGCGGGTCGGTGGCGCTGGACGGCGCAGGACTGGAACGTCAGCTCTACCTGTTCACCCACGCCCGGATCCGCCAGGCCGCCGGTGACGCGGACGCCGCCCTGCGGGCGTTGCGCGAGTGCGGCTCGGCGCAGCGCGCCAGCGGGGTGGTCAACCCGGTCTTCCTGCCGTGGTGGGTGGAGACCTGCCTGCTCCTCGGCGAGCGCCGCCACGGCACCGCCGGCCGCGAACTCGCCGAGCAGGGCGGCGAACTGGCCCGCCGTTGGGGCACCCCGCGTGCCCTCGGACTTGCGGCGCTGGCGGCCGGCGCCGTCACGCCGGGCCCCGAGGGGATCGACCTGCTCGCCCGGTCGGTGCAGCTGCTGTTGGTCTCGCCGGCCCGGGCAGAGCACGCCCGCGCCGAGTACGTCCTCGGCCAGGCGCTGCTGTGCGCCGGCGACCTGCCAGGGGCCCGGGAGCATCTGCGGGAGGCCGTCGGCCTGGCCGGCGGGTGCGGGGCGTTCGCCCTGGCCGGGGCGGCCCGGCTGCAGCTGATCCGCTGCGGCGGACGGATGCCGGAGATCACCGCGTCCCGGGCCGACCTGCTCACCGGTGCCGAGCAGAAGGTCGCCGAGCTCGCCGCGTCCGGCACGAGCAACCGGCAGATCGCCCGGCACCTGTTCGTCACGGTGCGCACCGTGGAGTCGCACCTGACCAGCGCCTATCGCAAGCTCGGTGTCGGGCGGCGGGAGGCACTCGCCGAGGCGCTGCGTGACCCCGGTTGGTCCCTGGTGGAGGCCGGCTGAGGGAGCGGCGAGCACAGACGTCATGACGGCAACGGGGGCCGGAGATCTGGTGATGGTGAATGTTGCAGTACTCCCTTGCCCTCGGGCAGTCCCGGCCGGCTCCCCGTCCGGTGAAGCCGACGGCCTGCGGACGGGAGCGTGAACAGGCCGCGCTGAGCGTGGTGGTCGAGGAGTTCGGCCGGAAGGGCCCGGCGGTGGTCACCGTCGCCGGGCGCCCGGGGTTCGGGCAGAACACGCTGGTTCGGCTGGCCGCCGAGCTGGCCGCCGGGCGCGGACTGCGGGTGATGCGGGCCCGCGCGACGCAGTCCGAGGCCGGGCTGGCCCACGGTGTGACCGCCCAGCTGCTGAGCACTCCGGACGCGCCTGGGGCGGCGGAGGGCCCCGTGCAGCTGCCGGGGCTCTCCTGGGTGCTGCGGTCTGCCCGCGACCGGCCGACGGTGCTCGCCGTGGAGGACGCGCAGTGGCTGGACCCGGAGTCGCTGCGCTGGCTGCACGCCCTGGTGCTGCGCTCGGCCGGCCTCCCGGTCGCGCTGCTGTGCGGCGGTGACGAGGTGTCCGACACCGAGGCGGACTGGCTCGTGCTGGCCTGCCCGGCCCCCGGCCTCACCGTGCACCACTACCGGCTCCCGCCGCTCGGCCACGCCGAGGTGGCCTCGGTGGTGGCTCACAGCTGCGACCGCTGGGGCGACGAGGGCTTCGTCGCGGAGGCCTGGCGGATCACCGGCGGCCACCCCGGGGTGCTGCACGACACACTGCGCCAGTTCACCTGGCACGGCCACCGGCCGGTGGAGGCCCAGGTGCCCGAGCTGCGGGCCATCTGCGCAGTGGTCACCGGTGACCACCTGCTGCGCGCGGTGCGCGGGCTGAGCGCCGAGGCGGTCGCGGTGATCCGGGCGCTGGCGGTCTGCGGCGACGTCCTGGACTTCCGGGTGGTCTGCGCGCTGGCTGGGCTGAGCTCGCTGGGCGAGTCTCGGCTACGGGCGCTGCTGTCGCAGGTGCCCGGCATCTCCTGGCTGCCGGGCACCGGGCCGAGGGTCGACCCGGCGGTGCGGGCGCGGATGCTGGAGGAGATGACCGCCGGCGGACGTGCCGACCTGTACGGCCGGGCGGCCGAGCTCGCCCACCGGGCCGGCGTGTGCGACCTGGCCGTCGCCGGGCTGCTGCTCGGGGCGCCCCCGGTCGGCGCGCCCTGGGCGGTCCGGACGCTGCGGGCCGGCGCCGTCGCCGTCCGGCAGCAGGACCACCGGCGGGCCGTCGCCTTCCTCACGCGCGCACTGGAGGAGGATCCGGCGCCCGCGGTCCGGGCCGAACTGGCCCTGGATCTCGCCGCCGCCGACCTGGTCGAGGAGCCCGAGGCCGGCGACCGCTGGCTCGACGAGATCATCCGCGGGCACGGCCGCCGCACCGCGCCCCGGGCCGCCGCCGCGGACCTCGGGTTGACCGGCGGAGGCACGGCCGTGGTCCGCCGGGCGGTGGCCGAGGCCCTGCCCGGGGCGGACGGCGCCGAACGGGACGACCTGCTCGCGCTCTACTGGTGCGCCGACCCGACCGGGCAGGAGGACACCGCGCTGCTGGTGCCCGACGTCCCCCCGCTGCCCCGGCGCCCGCTCCCGCCCGCTCAGGCGGGGGTGCGGGCCTGGCAGCTCGCGCTGCGCGGCCGCGACGTCGACCTCGCGCTGGACCTCGCCCGGCTGGCGCTCGGACGGCATCCGGGCGGCGAGGTGCTCCTGCAGCCGAGGCTCGCCGCGTGCAAGGCGCTGTGCCTCGCCGACCACCACGACGAGGCCGAGGCCGGACTCGACCGGCTGCTGCGCGAGAGCTCCGGCAGCAGGGCCGACCTCGCGGCACCGCAGCTGCTCGCCGTCCGGGCGGCGGTCAACCTGCGGCGCGGCCGGCTGGCGGCCGCCGAACGGGACGTCACGGCGGCCGAGCAGGGCCTGCGACGGCTCGGCCGCTCCGCGCCGACGGCCGCCCAACTGCGCTCGCTCAGAATCCTGGTGGACCTGGAGTGCGGTCGGCAGGACCGTGCCGAAGCACTGGCACGCTTGCCGCTGCCGGCCGAGGCGGAGCGCAGCGACTCCTGGCCGAACATGCTGTTCGCGCAGGGCCTGGTGGCGCTCGGGGCCGGGCGGCCGGAGGAGGCGGCCCAGCTGCTGCGCGAGTGCGGCCGGCGGCTGCTCGCCCGGCACTGCCTCAACCCCGCGCTGCTGCCCTGGCGCTCCGCCGCCGCCCTGGCCCTGCACGTCGCCGGGGAGCGCGAGGAGGCCCGGAGACTGGGCGAGCAGGAGATCCTGCTCGCCCGCCGCTGGGGCACGGCCACCGCACTCGGCTGGGCGCAGCTGTGCGCCGATCAGGTGGCCGACCGGGCCGGCCGGCGGGACCGGGTCCGGGCGACCCTCGACGTGCTGCGCGAAGGCCCGGCGGGGCCCGGTTACGTCCGCGCGCTGGCCGAGCACATCGAGCTGGAACTGGCCGACGCGGACGGCGACCGCGAGAGTGCCGCGGCGACCCTGGCCGAGCTCACCGTGCTGACCGCGACCTACCCGGCCGGCCCGATGGCCGTCCGGGCCCGGGCCCTGGCCGGGGCGCTGGAGAACGGCGCGCGTCCTGCCCCCCGGCCCGCACCGCGCTGGCCGGACCTCTCGCCCCCCGAGCGGCAGACCGCCGTGCTGGCCGGCCGGGGCCACAGCAACCGGGACATCGCCGCGACCCTGTCGGTGTCCAGCCGCGCGGTGGAGTTCCGGCTCCACCGGGCGTACCACAAGCTCGGCATCAAGGGCCGTCCCGAACTGCAGGTGCTGGTCCGCGCGATGGAAGGAAGCTGAACGATGCTGCTCGAACGAGGAGTCGAACTCGCCGTGGTGCGCAGCGCCCTGCGCTCCGCCGCCGCCGGATGCTCGTCGCAGCTGCTGCTCACCGGCCCGCTCGGCATCGGCCGCTCGGCGCTGCTACGCGAACTGCCAGCCTGCGCCGACGGCGCCGAGGTGCACGTGCTGCGGGCCGCCGCGGCGCCGATGGAGCAGGACCTCGCCTTCGGCGTGGTGCGCCAGCTCTTCGACGGCGTGCTCACCGGCGCCGCCGCCGGCACCCGGGCACGGCGGCTGGCGACGGCCGGGGCCGCCGGCCGGCTGCTCAGCGACGACGGGCCGGCCGGCGGTGACATCCCGCCGACCGAGGTGATGCGCGGCCTGCGCGCGCTGCTGGCCGAACTCAGCGCCGAGGCACCGCTGTTGATCCTGATCGACGACCTGCAGTGGGCGGACGTCCGGTCGCTGCGCTGGCTCGCCCACCTCGCGCCCCGGCTCGACGGGCTGCGGGTGCTGCTGGTCTGCACCCTGCGCGACGGCGACCAGGCCTCCTGGGACCCGCTGGTCCGCGAGGTGGCCGACGCCTCGGTCCAGGTGCTCCGCCCCGCACCGCTCTCCCTGGCCGCCACCGGCGAGCTGATCCTGGAGCAGCTGGGCGAGGCGAGCGAGCCGGAGTTCGCCCGGGCCTGCCACGAGACCTCGCTCGGCAACCCGCTGTTCCTGACGTCCGTCCTGCTCGGCCTGCTGGTGCTCGGCCACCGGCCGGTGGCCGAGCACGCCGACGCCGCCCGCTCGCTGCGGCCCTCCCAGCTGCGCGACCGGCTGACCGGCTGCCTGCGCACCCAGCAGCAGCCGGTCCGCGACCTCGCCGCCGCCATTGCCACCCTCGCCGAGCAGGGCGACACCGCGCTGGTCAGCCGCCTCGCGGGGCTGGACGCGGTCGGCTGCGCTGCCGCGCTGCGGGTGCTGCACCAACTCGGCCTGCTGGCCGACCCGGACGAGGCGACGTTCGTCCACCGGGTGGTTCGGGACGCGGTGGAGTCCTCGCTGACCACGGCGGAGCGCCAGCGCTGGCACGAGGCCGCCGCCGCCGTCCTGTACGAGAACGGACGGCCTGCCGAGCAGGTCGCCGCCCAACTGATGGCGGTCGCCACCTTCGGCCACCCCTGGTCGATCCCGGTGCTGCGCAGCGCCGCCGACACCGCGCTGCGCCGGGGTGCGCCCGACCAGGCGGCCCGCTACCTGCGCCGGGCCCTGCTGGAGATCGGCGAGCACGGGCCCGACCGGGCCCGCCTCCTGATCGAACTGGCCACCGTGGAAAGGTGGTTCGACCAGGAGGCGGGGGAGCGGCACATTGCCCAGGCCGTCCCGCTGCTCGCCGACGCCCGGGACCGCGCCGCGGCCGTCCTGCAGCTGGCGCCCAACTTCCTGCGCAGCACCAGCCCTTCGGCGCTCGACCTGCTGCGACGGGCCGCCGCCGAGCTTGGCGCGGCGCAGACCCTGGACGGCTCCGCGCGGGAGGCGGCGCTGCGCTTGGAGGCGCGGCTGCGCCACGCCGGCTGCGAGGACCAGGCCCAACTCGCGGACTCGATCAGGAAGCTGAGGGTCGAGGAGCCGGCGTTGTGCTCGCGCGGCGAGCGCGAGCTGCTGGCCGTGCTGCTGCACGCGGCCACCCTGGGCGCGGGCCGTCCCGCCGCTGAACTCGCCCACGAGGCCGAGCGGATCCTCGAACGGGAGCCCACTACGGTCAGCAGCCCGGACTCGGTGGTGCCACTGCTGCTGGTCACCCTGGTCGCCGCGGACTCGCTGCGCCCGGCGGAGTCCTGGCTCAGCGCGGAAGAAGACAGCCGTGCCCGATCGGGCACTGCCGCCGGGCCACTCGGGCACACCGGGCAGGCCCTGCTCCACCTCGCCCGGGGGCGGCTCGCGCCCGCCCGCGAGCAGGCCGAGGCGGCGTTCGAGCTCGCCGGAGCCGGCGGCCGGGAGGCCGAGGCGACCGAGATCGCGGTGCTGGCCGCCGTCGCGCTGGCCACCCGGGACGGGGCGCTCAGCGCCCGGGTGCTGGCCGAGGCGGACCGCCGGGGGCCGTCCGGCCTAGCCGCTGCGGCCATGCTCGACCTGCTCCGCAGCGTGTGGCAGGCCGAGCAGGGCGAACCGGAACTCGCACTGGACGCCGCGCTGGCCAGCGGCCGTCAGCTGGAGTCCGCGGGCTGGCGCAACCCCGTGCTCTTTCCCTGGCGCCCGTGGGCGGTCAGCCTGTGCCGTCGGCTCGGTGACGTCCACGCGGGCCGGGCGCTGGCCGAGGAGGAGTACCAGTGCTCGGCAGCCTGGGGCGCGCCGGCCGCGCTCGGCCGGGCGCTGCGGCTGCGCGCTGCCCTCGCCGCCGGTGGCGAGTCGGAGGCGCTGCTCCGGCAGGCGGTCGAGGTGCTGCGGGCCTCCGGCAGCTCGCTCGAACTCGTGCGTGCCGTCCGCGATCTGGGCCGGCTCCCGGGCATGGGCCCGGAGGGCGCCGCGCTGCTGCGGGAGGCCGCCGGGCTGGCCGCGGGCTGTGGCCTGCGGTGGTCGGCGGCCGGCGTGGGCCCGGCCCGGCCCCGCAGTCCCGGCCCCACGCCCTCGGCCGTGCTGACCCCGGCGGAGAAGCGGGTCGGGGCGCTGGTGCGCAGCGGCCTGACGAATTCAGAGATCGCCGCCGAACTGCGGGTGAGTGCGCGCGCGGTGGAAAAACATTTGACGAATTCCTATCGCAAACTCGGGATAGCCGGGCGCCGTGAGCTGGTGACCCTGCTGACCGGAACCGGACCGGCCGGTCACCGCTGACCGTACCGCCCCCGTGCCGGGCCGTACCTGCCGTATCGAACCTGCCCTGACCTGTGAGAACACGGACCGTACCGAACGGATCGGGGGTTCGGTGCGGTCCGTACCGAACCCCCCGGTCGGGCCCACAGAGTTGGCCCGACCAGGGGCGGAGGCGGTTGACTGGCTCTCGACAGCGAATCTAGAGTCTTTTCCAGACCTTGTTCGTTCCAGACGTCATTCATTCCGTCCGTCAGTGACAGAAGCTGACGGGCCGTCTGTCGAAACGACCCAGAATTACGCGAAGAATTCATGACGAACTCTCGCGCCTCGAAGGGATCTGACTTCCTTGGCGACCATCGCTTACGCCCCGGCCGAGACCGGCGGCGCCGTTGCGCAGGACCTCGGGACCGACCCGGGCGCCGTGGCCGCGATGCCCCTGCCGCTCGGGCAGTTGGGCCTCAACATGGCCTGCCTCGACCGGGCCCTGACCATCCAGCAGGCGAACGAGGAGTTCTTCTGGCAGTTCGGCGGCTCCTCCACCGACCTGTGCGGCCGGACCTTCAGCGACCTCGTGCACCCGAGCGTGCAGCAGCCGCTGCTGCGGCAGTTCTCCGGCCTCATCGAGGGCCGCCGCGACCGCTTCGCCACCGACGTGATCGCCGTCGGCCCCGACGACGAGACCTTCACCACCCCGCTGACCGCCGTCATGGTGCGCGGCGGGGCTCCTGACGAGTCGTCCATCCTCGTCATGATGCCGAGCGGCCGCACCGACACGGGCGAGTCCGAGATCGTCAGCGGCCGCAAGAAGCTGCTCAGCGAGATCGACGCCCGGATCCTCGAAGGCATTGCGGCTGGCGTCTCCACCGTCCCGCTCGCAGCCCGGCTCTACCTGAGCCGCCAGGGTGTCGAGTACCACGTGACTTGCCTGCTACGGAAGCTGCGCGTGCCCAACCGGGCCGCGCTCGTCTCCCGCGCCTACTCCATGGGCGTGCTCAAGGTCGGCATCTGGCCGCCCAAGGTGGTCCAGGAATTCGTCAAGTGACGGCGCGGGAGACGGACGACGGCAATCTGCTGACCGCCACCGTTCCACCTCCCAGATCCGTCTCACGCCTGGAGCGCGGCCGGGCCGGGCTCCAGCCCGGGACCTCCCGGTGGCCGAGTACACCAGCGGCGGCGTGACCCGCACGGTCCGGCCGCCCGGCTCCACCCCGAGCCGTGCCGCCGTGCCGCGGATGCGCGAGACGCCGCACGGCGACACCCTGGCCGGGCTCGGCATCGCGCCAGGAGACGATGGGGCGGTGGGCCGCTTGTAACTTCGGTGACCCAGCGCGGACTAGGGCGGGATGAACGGATCAGCGCCGACGCTGTACGTCACGCCGTCCTGGCGCAGTTCCATGACGAAGCCAGATCCCTGCGAGAGAAGGGCGAGAGCCTCGGTGTACCCCGTCTGGTCGCTCAGCCACGCGCGCACGATCCGGACTGTGGAGGGATCCAGCGGGACGGCGATCTCGTCAAGTCGTCTGCGGATCCAAGAGATCGCGTCGTCCGCCGATTCGACAGTTCCATCGCCCAAGGGGAAGTCCCGCACGCTCGCCGCCGTGCTGCTGCACCGGAAGCTCGCGCCCTGCATGGCGATGGCTCGTGAATCCATCGCGATGATCAGCACGAGATCACCTCGATCCCTCGACCGGTCTGTGCGGAGTACTGGCCTCCCGGCAGTGACTCGGCCGCGATCAGTGCCCAGATTCGCTTTCCTTCGCCGGGACCGACAACGGTCTCCCACTGAGCGCTGAGCGCATGAACCAGGACGAGGCCCCGTCCGTGATCGTCGTCCTCGACAGTCTCGACGCGAGTCGGCAGCTGCGAACTCGGATCGCCGACCATGATCTCCAACCCGCCCGCCCGGGCGGCCAGGATGACTTCGAACTGTCCGTCAGCTCCGTTGCACCCGTGGATGACTGCATTGCTGACCAGCTCGGCCACAACCAGCTCGGCATCATCCACAACGACATCCGAGTAGCCCCACCTGCGAACCTCGCAACGGACTCGAGCGCGCACGACGGGGACGGTGTCCGGTACGGCGCGGAAGCTCTCGTGCCAGGAGAGCGCATCGGCGGTACTGGCTGGCTTGCTGGTCATCATGCGCACCGTGCCCTCCTGTGAGAGTCAATGGCGTTTCGGACAGCGGACTGACCGACGGACCGAACGCCTGGTTGTGTGCAGGCTGATCGGGACTCCGGCGGCAGGATGGGATCCGCCTGGGGTCGCCTGGCCATGCATCAACTTCACCGCGCTGAAAGCCCTGAGAGAAGATGAAGCGACGGTCAGGGTGGTCTGCGAGAAGGTAAGAATGGTCAGCTCTCCCGGATCGAGCGGGATCCGGTGCTTTGCCCGTGCCACGCTGAAGCGAAAGAACGGGGCCGAGGAGCGGTCCGGGCGAGGGAAGGCGGGTGGCAGACCGCAATGGTGGAGGCATCGTTGCTTGGCAGGTGCCTGGAACGGCTGGACTGGTCGCCGGAACGCCTTGCCCGGGAGATCAACCGATTGTCCGGACCTGGCACCATCAGCAGTAAAGCGCCCTACGGGTGGCTGCGAGGATCCTGCCCGAGAGGACGGCTGCCCCAGGTGGTCGCCGAGATCCTGTCCAGCCGGCTCAGCGAACCAGTGAGTGCGGAGGACCTGTGGCCCGCCAAGTTCACGGCCGCACGGGTCCTGATGTCCGCCGATGACGGCCTGGATCTGCCGTGGACGCAGAACGGCACGCGGCATTGCTCGACTCTGCCGACTCGATGACATCCAAGGCGGCCCGCTCGTCCTCGACTGGGTCGCCCAGGACCTCCGCTGGGCCGCAACCCTGGTCCGCAGCGGCGCCTACGACAACCAAACCGGCGTGCGCCTCCACGAAGCGTTCGCCGAACTCGCGCAGCTCGCCGGTTGGGTGGCCACCGACCTCGACCGCGTCGCTCTCGCGCAGCGCTACTTCCTCACCGGGCTGCGAGCCGCGCACACCGCCGGCGACCGCCTGCTCGGCGCGAACATCGTCTCCTGCCTGAGCTACCAGGCCGCGTGGCACGGTGCCGACGATGATGCCCTGCGGCTGGTCAAGGTGGCCCGAACGGGAGCAGCCGGCCACGAGAGCGGGGCTGTCCAAGCTCTGCTTGCCACCCGTCAGGCCAGGGCGCACGCGAAGCTCGGCGATGTAGTGGGATGCGAGCGTGCACTGGAGCAGGCCGCCGCTTCCGGATCGGCCATCGATGGAGCAATAGACCCGTGTTGGTCCTACTGGGTTACGCCGGCGGTGCTGGCCGCCGACGCGGGGCGGGCCTGGCTCGAGCTCGGCAGGCCAACCCAGGCAGAAGAACACCTTGTGCGCGGACTGGAGCTGTTCGGCCAGGAGCAGCCCCGCAACCGTCTGTTGCACAACGCTTCGCTTGCCGAGGCGCGGCTCGCCTGCGAGGACATCGAGGGAGCTGCCGCGGCGGCGCACAGCGCGATGAATCTGAGCGCGCACCTTGACTCGCAACGGGCCCGTGCCCGGCTTCGCGTCCTGCACACAGGCTTCGGCGCGAGGGACACCGCGGTGGCTCGCGAGGTCCGCGACAGGGTGGAGGACATCCTGTCCGCGTAGGCTCGGCCTCGGTCCGTACTAAGGAGATCACGTGCACGTCCGCTCCCAGGTCCCCCTGGCCCCCTTGACGACCCTCGGGGTCGGTGGGGCCGCCGAGTCCCTCCTCGAGGTGACGGAGCTGGACCATGTATCCGCAGCGATCGACCAGATCCGCCGGCTCGGGATCCGCCCGCTGGTTCTGGGTAGTGGCAGCAACGTCCTGGTGGCGGACACCGGGTGCCCTGGGGCGGTTCTCCGGATGGCAACTCAGGGAGTTGACCTGCGTTCGGAGCCTGACGGCCAGAGTGTGCTCGCCACCGTGGAAGCAGGACACCAACTCCAGGATCTGGTGGAGCTGACCATCGCCGAGGGCCTAACCGGCATGGAGACGCTCATTGGCATTCCCGGCACGGTCGGCGCCACTCCGGTGCAGAACGTCGGTGCGTACGGACAGGAGGTCGCCGACACGCTCGTCGAGGTCGAGGCATGGGACTGGGAGACCGACCGCGCGGTCCGACTCTCCGCCGCAGCCTGCGGTCTCGGGCACCGGACCAGCATCTTCAAGCGATCCACCCGCTGGACCCTGCTGCGCGCGGTGTTCCGACTGCACCGCTCGCAGCTGAGCACCCCGATTACGTACGGCATGGTCGCCGAACGGCTGGGCATCGCCAAGGGCGAGCGCGTCCCGCTTGTCGAGGCCGCCGCCGCAGTCCTCGCGGTGCGACGGAGCAAAGGCATGGTGCGGACTCCCGGAGACCCGGATGACCGCTCGGCCGGCAGCGTCTTCCTCAGCCCGGCCATCGACACGGATCTCGCGCAGCGCCTGCGCGCCCGGCAGGCCCCGGTCAATGACTTCCCGGACGGTTCCGTCCGGGTAAGCGCGAGCTGGCTGATCAGGGAAGCTGGCTTCTCCCTTGGCCAGAGGGTTGCCGATGGCGTCAGGCTGTCCACCAGGCACTACACGCTGGTCACCGAGAGCGGCGCGACGTCCGCCGCATTCGCGGCTGGTGCTGAGATGCTGGCTCTGGAGGTCGAGAAGGCGACTCGGGTGCGACTCACGCCAGAACCCGATCTCTTCGGTGACGAGCCCGTGTACACGCGACTCGTCGAAGCCGTGCAGATGCAGCGGCCGCTTAGCACCGCGGCGTACGCCGCAGGCTGAGGCCCCCGTTCGTGTTCGAGTGGTGGCCTTGACTGATGGCGGGTAGCGGCGGCGCGGATTGTCCCAGGAGGTGCTCGCCGGACTCATCGGCGGAACCGCCGACTGGCTGCGCAAGACGGAGAACAGCCGCATCGGGACCGGCTGTCTGTGATCAAAACCCTGGCTGACGCTCGCGACGTCCAGCTCGGTGACCTGATCGCCGAATCATGGACTACAGGCCATGTCCCCGTTGCTGGCGCCTGACCCAGCGCCCACCAGGACGCCAGGTATGCCTGCGCCACCCGACTCATCCCGGAATCCTGTCGGAAGCCCAGCGAGCGGTTCGCAGCTACGAGGTGACGAACAGGTACACGCGCGGGCGTGGTCGGCGATGGCCTACCAAGCTGCTGACGAAGGTGGGCGAGCCGGATCTGGCCTGGATCGCCGCAGACCGTAGCCCTGCCGCTCCTCAGGAGGCTGGGAGCCCCGTCACCGTCGGCTCGCGACCGCACCACTGTGTGCGATTGCCTGGCCGAGGCAGATCGGGCGGCACAACGGTCTGGGCCACGATGCCAATCACATCTGGACGGCGTTCGGGCCGCTGGGGCCGGAACAAGTGAGCTGCCACATGTGGATCCGCCAGCAGCGCGGGAAGCCGAGCCACCTTCTCGCGGGCGTGGCTCAACGGCTCCGCATCATCCGATGAGACGTCGCCGGACGACTACAGTCGTCGCCATGAGCGACACCGAACCCAACGAGGCCGTAGCCCAGCCCCGTACCGCCGCCGGTGTGCTGTTCTTCGACGAAGCTGGGCGCGTGCTCCTGGTCAAGCCCACCTACAAGCCCGGCTGGGAGATCCCCGGCGGCTACTTGCACCCGGGCGAGACGCCGAGCGAGGGTGCGGCTCGGGAGGTGGAGGAGGAGCTGGGCATCACCCCGCCCGTCGGCCGACTCCTGGTTGCTGACTGGGCCCCCATCCGACCGAGGGGGACAAGCTGCTCTTCGTCTTCGACGGCGGGATCCTCTCATCGGACGGACGTGGCCGGATCACCCTGCACGGGGTGGAAATCGGTGAGTACGCCTTCCACGACCCGGATCACATCGACAGCCTCCTCATTTCGCGTCTCGGCCGCCGCGTCCACGCCGCGCTGGATGCCCGATCACGCGCGGAGACCGCGTACTTGGAGCACGGAGCGCATCGGGCTACCGAAGACATGTGATGACGCGGGCGGCGGCGCCCGTCAGTGGAACCGGCGCGCCGACTTCGACTCGTTGGAGCGGTGCGTGTCCTCGTTGGATGAGTTGCGGGCCTTGCTGGGCGAGCCAGCCCACCGGCAGGCAAACCCGGATGACTGGACCGAGGTGGAGCAATACGTAGGGTCCGCTCTGCCTAGATGATTGATGCCAAGGGCTGAGGTGGTGCTGAAAGTCGGTGGTGGTGTCTTGGCGGGGCGAGTAGCGTCCGGTTATTGATGACTGACTC
>NZ_JBFAQT010000059.1:0-33054 GCF_040678895.1 Kitasatospora sp. NPDC049258 | reverse complement strand
TCCTACGCCCCGCAGGCCAACCTGGCCAGCAAGGCGCAGCAGATCGCCGTCGCCGAGAAGGTCCTCGCCGCCCAGGGCCCCGGCGCCTGGCCGGTCTGCTCGGTCAAGGCCGGCCTCACCAAGTAACACCCAGCACGCGACAGGGCCCGCCCCCACCCCGGGGGCGGGCCCATCGCCGTACCCCGACCGAGGACAGGGCCTAGGACCAAGGGCCCTGGGCGGTCGCGGCCCACGGCCGATCTGCCGGGGGCCTGCCGGGAGGCAGGCTCGGGGCATGAACGAGACGCAGAACACCGCCCGGGTCGCCGTCGTCACCGGGGCCTCCCGGGGCCTCGGCCTCGAACTGGCCCGCGCCCTCGCCATCCGGGGCTGGCAGCTCGTGGTCACCGCCCGCCACCAGGCCGAGCTGGCCGCCGCCGAAGCCGAGCTGGCCGCCCACGGCAAGGTGGTCGCGCTCGCCGGATCGGTGGTCGACGACCAGCACCGGGAGCGGATCGCCGATGCCGCCGCCACCCTCGGCGGCGCCTCACTGCTGGTCAACAACGCCTCCACGCTGACCGGCTACGAGCTGGCCGGCACCCCACTGCCGCCGCTCGCCGAGCACCCGAAGGCCGCACTGCTGGAGACCTTCGAGGTCAACGTCCTCGGTCCGCTGGTGCTCACCCAGCTGCTGCTGCCGCAGTTGCGCGCGCGGGGCGGGGCGGTGGTCAACCTCAGCTCCGACGCCGCCGTGGAGGCCTACTCCGGCTGGGGTGCCTACGGCGCCAGCAAGGCGGCCCTGGACCAGGCCTCGGCGGTGCTCGGCCGGGAGGAGCCGCTGATCCGGGTCTGGAGCGTCGACCCGGGCGACCTGCGGACCCGGATGCACCAGGAGGCCTTCCCCGGCGAGGACATCTCGGACCGGCCGCTGCCGATCACCGTGGTGCCCGCCTTCCTCGGCCTGCTGGAGAGCCGCCCCGCCTCCGGCCGCTACAGCGCCGCCGGTCTGCTCGCGGACGGTGAGTGAGATGTCCGTCGCCACCGAGGGCCCGGGCGCCCTGGACGTGTCGGTGCCCCCGGAGCTGTCCGCCCGCGCCCCCGCCGAGGCCCGCGGGCTCACCAGGGACGGCGTCCGGATGCTGGTCGGCCACCGCGACACCCTGGACACCGAGCACCGGTACTTCCACGAGCTGCCCGAACTGCTGCGCCCGGGCGATCTGTTGGTGGTCAACAACTCCGCCACCGTGCCGGCCGCGCTCCCCGGACGGTTGCCGGCGGGCGGCGCGGTGGTGCTGCACCTGTCCACCGCCCGGCCGGATCCGCTCGGCCACCACCTGGTCGAGCTCCGCCGCCCGGCGGCCGGCGCCGCCGAGTACTTCCCGCCGGGCAGTTCACCCGCCCGGGCCGGTCTGCGGATCGAGCTGCCGGGCGGCGCCCGCGCGGAACTGACCGCCCCGCACACCCCGAGGCTGTGGCACGCCCGGCTCGCCCTCCCCGACGGGGTCGACGGGGTAGATGGGGTGATCGGCTACCTCGGCCGGTACGGGCGGGCGATCCGTTACGGCTACGTCGACCGCGAGTGGCCGATCGAGGCGTACCGGACGGTGTTCGCGGCCGAGCCCGGGAGCAGCGAGATGCCCAGCGCGGCACGGCCGTTCACCGCCGGTACGGTGGCCCGGCTGGCCGCCCGCGGCATCCTGGTCGCGCCGGTCACGCTGCACACCGGGGTGGCTTCGCCGGAGGCGCACGAGACGCCGTACGCCGAGCGGTTCCTGGTCCCGGCGGCCACCGCTGGGCTGGTCGGGCACGTCCGGGCCGGCGGTGGCCGGGTGATCGCGGTCGGGACCACGGTGGTGCGGGCGCTGGAGTCGGCGGTCGCCCCGGACGGGCGGCTGCGGCCGGCCGCGGGCTGGACCGAGCTGGTGGTGACCCCCGAGCGCGGCGTCCGGGCGGTCGACGGCCTGCTGACCGGCTGGCACGAGCCGCAGGCCTCGCACCTGCTGATGCTGGCCGCGGTCGCGGGCCTGCCGCTGCTGGAGCGCTGCTACGCCGAGGCGGTCGCCGGCCGCTACCTCTGGCACGAGTTCGGGGACGTCAACCTGCTGCTGCCGGACTAGGCGGCCCGGGGCCGTCGGGGCCGTCGGGCCCGTCGGGTCAGCGTGGGCCGGCCGTGCGGTAGACCGAGACGTGGGAGCGCGACTCCGCGGTGAACTCCCCTCCCGTCCAGTCGGCGTGCCGGGACTCCGGTGTCATGCCGGCCAGTTCGGCCATCAGGTCGAGTTCGGCCGGCCAGATGTACCGGTGCGGGCTGCGGGACAGCCGGGCCTCGCGGCCGCCCTCGGGGTCGAACCGGACGTGGTGCGAGACGACCTGCTGGCGCAGCACGTCGTAGGTGTCGAGCCCGAGGTGGCCCGGCGGCAGCTTGCGGAGTTCGGGGACCCACAGCTCGATGACGAATCGGCCGCCGGGTGCCAGGTGGCGTGCGGCGTTCCGGAAGCAGGCGACCTGCTCGGCCTGCGTGAGCAGGTTGGAGATGGTGTTGTAGACCAGGTAGACGAGCTGGAACTCGCCCGGCACCCGGGCGGTGGCCATGTCGCCGACGACGACCGGGACGGCCGCGTCCGCCTTGGTGCGGAGCCGATCGATCATCGGCTCCGACAGCTCGATGCCGCTGACCGGGACGCCGCGCTCGGCGAGCGGCACTGCCACCCGCCCGGTCCCGATGGCGAATTCCAGTGCCCGCCCGCCCCCGGCGAGCTCCACGAGCCGGTCCACCGCCGGCCCGAGCACCGCGGGCGCGAACATGCCCGCCCCGGGGGTGTCATAGCTCCGAGCGGTCCGGTCGTCCCACATCTCACGTTGAAGCATGAGCAGCGATGATCTCCCACCGCCGCTAGTACGTCAACGCACTTTTCCCGCCGAAGGATTGAGGGCGCGCCGCCGATGCCGCGGGTGAGGGTCTAGGTGCCGGCGGGGCCCGCCGCGGCCGCCCGCGCCACGAAGCGCAGCACGTCCGCGGCGCCGTCCTCGGCCGCGAGGCGGGCGGCGAGCCGCTCGGCGCGCTGCCGGTGGCCCGGGTCGTCCACCGCGCGCCGCAGCGCCTGGGCCAGCCGGCCGACGGTGAGCCGGCGCAGTGGCACCGGCTCAGGGCCGACCCCGAGTTCGGTCAACCGGGCGGCCCAGAAGGAGCCGTCGAGCTGGGCGGGCACCGGTACGGCCGGGACGCCCGCGCGCAGACCGGCGCCGGTGGTGCCGGCCCCGCAGTGGTGCACCACGGCGGCCATCCGGGGGAAGAGCCAGGAGTGCGGGACCTCGTCGACGGTCAGCACGTCCGGCCCCTCCACCCGCAGCCCGGTCCAGCCGCGCTGGACCACCGCCCGCACCCCGGCGGCCCGCAGCGCGTCCCCGACGGTGCGGCCCAGCTGCTCCGTGTCGCCCACCACCAGGCTGCCGAAGCCGACGTAGACCGGTGGCGGGCCGGCGGCCAGGAAGGCGCGGAGGGGCTCCGGCGGCTGCCAGCCGGGGGCCTCGTAGGGCCACCAGTAGCCGCTGATCCGGGCGGCGGGCGCCCAGTCGGCCGGGCGGCGGACGACGGTGGGGGAGAAGCCGTGGAAGACCGGCCAGCCGCCGCGGGCGTACCGGCGCCGCAGCCGGCCGGCGGAGGCCCGGGGTAGCCCGAGCTGGGCGCGCAGGGCCCGGACCGCCGGGGCGTACAGCCGGTCGACCGTCAGGCCCGCCACCCGGCCCGCGGCCCGGTTGCCCCAGGGGCCCAGCGAGCGGGTGGTGCCGGCGATCACCGGGAGGAACTCGCCGGTGGGGTCGAGTGGTTGGAGGTACAGCCCGGCGCTCGGCACGCCCAGCGCCTCGGCGGCGACCTGCCCGAGGGGGGCGGTGGGGGCGGAGAGCAGGAGCAGGTCGGTGCCCTGCCGCGCGGCCTCCAGCACGCCCCGGGCGAGCTCCGGCATGAAGCGACGGCCCATCCGCAGCAGGTGGGCCATGGCCAGCGGCCCGCCGCCCGCCCGGAGCATCCGCTGCCCGTGCTCGGCGGCCAGCTCCGCCCTCGGGTCCACCGGCAGCGGCCGGAACTCCAGCCCGGCCGCCAGCACTTGGTGCTCGAAGCCGGTGTGGGTGGCGAGCGCCACCGGGTGGCCGGCGGCCGCCAGCCGCCGGCCGAGGCCCAGGAAGGGAGCGACGTCGCCGCGGGAGCCGGCGGTCGCGATCAGAATGCGCACGGCAGGGAGTATCCCCGGCCGGGGGCGCCGCGCGGCGCGGCGGGCCAGGTGCCCCACCGATCGGATGACCCCTGGCGCGGCCCGGGTTGACGGACGATCACCACGAAAGGCCCGTCGGCCACGCCGCCGGACGGGGATTTCGCCCGGCCCGGAGGATGCGCACAGTTCTCGCCGGATATTCGGTCAAAGACCGGTAATACGCTCCCAAAGCGACATTCCTCGCCGCGCATATTCCATGGCCGGACGGGCGGGTCACGTGGCATTCTGGCGCGGCCACAGGGCTGTCCCCTGGCCCGGCGGAATGCCGACGGGGCCCCGGTGGAGCGGATTCCACCGGAAGCCGCTAGGGTCGCGCATCGTCTCTCCTCTCACCTCACCTGGGAATTCTTCTTGAACCTCGATTTCACTGCCGAGCCCCTTTTCTCCTGGTACGTGGTCCTGCTCGCCGTCAGCGGCCTGGCCATGGTCGTGCTCGCGATCGTCGCGGCGGGTCAGAGCGGCGGCATGCGGGCCCTCAACGGCCTGTTCGGCGCGGCCTTCCTGGGCTACGCGGTCTACCTCGGTTTCATCTTCGAGGGCGGCGAGTACCGGATGTTCTTCCAGGCCTTCATCCTGCCGGTGCTGCTGATCGTCAAGTTCGTGAAGGGCCTGAGCGAGCGCGGCACCCAGGCGCCGGCCCAGCCGGTCCACCCGGCGCCCGACGCCACCAGCTGATCCACCCGGGCCGAGCGCCCGCACCGGACCACCGCTCTGGCCGGTACCCCCACACCGGCCAGGGCGGCCGCGGACCCGGGCTCCAGGGCGCTGACCCCGGACGCCCGGGCCGCCGCGCTACGGACGGCCGAGCAAGAGACGGCGGCCACCGCCAAGGCCCTCGGCCTCGGCCCCGACGAGCGGTCGACCGCCCGCGACGTGCAGATCGACCGCGACGGCGCCCGGCACGTCCGGTACGACCGCAGCCACCGCGGGCTGCCCGTGGTCGGCGGCGACCTGGTGGTGCACCGCGCCGCCGACGGCCGGATCACCGGCAGCGACCTCGCCCACCGGGGCAAGCTCGTGCTGCCGCGCGTGACCCCGAAGCTCACCCGCGCCGAGGCCGCGCGGACCGCCGTGGGCAGCGCCAGGAGCGTACGCGGTGCCACCGCGCCGGCCGAGTCCGACGTCGAGCTGGTGGTGTACGCGGCCGACGCCGCCCCGGTGCAGCCGCACATCCTCGGCCTGCTCCGGGAGGTTGCGACCAACCGCGAGATCGCCGCCGCACTGCACCTGTCGGTCAAGGCGGTCGAGGCCAACCTGACCAGGCTCTACCGCCGCCACCAGGTCCGCGGCCGGGCCGAGCTGGTCCGCACCCTCGGGCTCGCGCGCTGACCGTGGCCGGGCGCGGCCGCCGTGGTGCGGAGATCCCGGCGCGGAAAATCCCGGCGCCGGACCGGCCACCCGCTTGGTACGGTACGCCGGTTCGAGCCGACCCCGGGGGGATGCATGACCACTGTCCAGCTGATCGGTGGCGGCCGCACGCCGGCCGCCTTCCCGGCGCTCTACGGGCCGCTGCTCGCGGCGGCCGGGGCGGACCCGGTGGTGGCCTGCGTGCTGATCGACGAGGGCGAGGCGGCGGCGCAGTTCGCCGAGTGGGCCGAGCGGTTGCGCGCGGTGGCGCCCTGCCGCCCGGTGCCGGTCGCCGTGCGGATCGGCGACACCCTGGACGCGGCCGCACTGGACACCGCCGACGCGGTGCTGGTCTGCGGTGGGCTCACCCCCGCCTACCAGGCCGCGCTCACCGTCCCGCTGCGCGCGTACCTGGCCCGCCGCCCGATCCCGTACGCCGGATTCTCCGCGGGCGCCGCGATCGCCGCCCGCCGCGCCGTGGTGGGCGGCTGGCTGGCCGACGGCGTTCCGCTCTGCCCCGAGGAGACCGGCGAGGACCTGGAGGAGCTGGAGGTCCGGGACGGGCTCGGCCTGGTGGACTTCGCGGTCGACGTGCACGCCGCGCAGTGGGGCACCCTGCCCCGGCTGATCGAGGCGGTGGCCCGGGGCGCGGCCGAGCGGGGGGTGGCCATCGACGAGGACACCGTGCTCTCGATCGCCGACGGCCGGGCCGAGGTCCGCGGGCTCGGCCGGGTCCACCTGGTCGGGCGGACGGCCGATGCCGTCACCCTGTGCAGCTACCGGGCGGGGGAGCGGTTCCCGCTCGGAGTCGGCTCGCCCGGAGCGGCTCCCGCCCCGGCTCACTCGTAGCGGGTCCCGCCCCGGCTCACTCGTAGCGGTGCAGCAGTGACTCCGCCTCGGCCGCCAGGACCTGCTCCAAGGTCAGCCCCGGGACACCGAGATGGGAGAGGGTGACCTCCGCCGAGCTGGGTGCCGCGTCCGCCGCGAGCCACTTCTCCGGCTTCCAGGCGGAGCCGCGCAGGAAGGCCTTCGGGCAGTGGCCGTAGACCTCCTCCGCCTCCACCACGACCGCGCTGCGCGGCGGTCTGCCGACCGCGGTCAGCTGCGCCAGCAGCCGGGGGTCGGTGGACACGCAGGCCCGGCCGTTGACCCGCAGGGTGGCCTCGCGGCCGGGGATGACGAAGAGCAGCCCGGCCCGGCCGGTGGTCACGATGTTGTGCATCGAGTCCAGCCGCCGGTTGCCGGTGGCGTCGGGGATGGCCAGGGTGTACTCGTCCAGGACGGCGACGAAGCCGGGCGGCCCGCCGCGCGGGGTCACGTCGCAGCTCCCGTCGGTGCCGGCGGTGGCCAGGAAGATCAGCGAGGACCGGCCGATCACCTGCCGGGCGACCTCGTGGATCCGGTCGACCTCCTTGTGCCGGACCAGTTCGCTCGGCGGTTCGTACAGCTCGCGCAGCCCGGCGTCGTCGCGGACGGCCGTTGCGGCGAGTGCGTGGAAGACCTGGCTGCGGGGCTGCGGTGGTGTGGTCACGTACCGGCAACCTAGCCGACCGCCGATCTTGTGGGAACCCCTGCCGCCGCAGGCCCGACGCCTGTCACCGGCCGGCCCGCTCTGCTAGTTTCGCCGCGGGGGCGCCGGCTCCCGGGCGGGCGCGGGAGCGCGGCCCGCCGATCCGTCGACGGCGTCGCCCGCCGTCCCTGCCACAGGAGCGCGCCCAGTGCGTCCCGAACCCGTCGACGACCGGATCAGCGACCTGGGCGAGGGCCCGGTCTGGGACGAGCGCACCGGCGCCCTGCGCTGGGTGGACATCCCGGCCGGCCTGGTGCACCGCACCGACGGCGCCAGCCTCCGTCTCCCGCCGCCCGCCTGCGCGATCCTGCCCACCGTCACCGGCTGGGCCGCCGTCCTCGGCGACCGGGTGGCCGAGCTGGACGGGACGGCCGGGACCGCGGAGGCGGCCGGGATCCCCGTCCCGCTGGGCGAGGCCAGCCGCTGCAACGACGCCAAGACCGACCCGGCCGGCCGGATCTGGCTCGGCACGATGGCCCCGGAGGGCCTGCCCGGACGCGGCTCGCTGTTCCGCCTGGACGGCCGCAGCGCGACCGCCGTGATCCCCGGGGCGAGCATCTCCAACGGCCTCGGCTGGAGCCCGGACGGCAGCCGGATGTACTGGATCGACACCCCCACCCGTCGGATCGACGTGTTCGACTTCGACCTCGCGGACGGCTCGCTGCGGGCCCGTCGCCCGCTGGCCGCCGTCGAGGGCGGCTTCCCGGACGGTCTCGCCGTCGACGCCGAGGGTGCGCTGTGGGTCGCCCTGTGGGGCGGCGCCGCGCTGCACCGCTACCTGCCGGACGGCACCCTGGACACCGTGCTGCCCACCGGCGTCCCGCACCCGACCAGTTGCGCCTTCGGCGGCGAGGGCCTGCGCACGCTCTACATCACCACCGCCCGCCGCCCCGGCCCCGACGGCGACTTCTCCCCGCACGCCGGGCAGTTGCACGCGGTGCGGGTGCCGGTGCCCGGTCTGCCGCCCACCCCCGCGCTATTCCCGTGACCGGCCGATCGCCGAGTGAAGCAGGCCACATGACAAAGGTCTGCTACCGAGCGGTCGATCATGGCAGAATGACGGCAGTAGTAGTAGTGACGTTCAGCGCACTCCGGGGTCGGTGAAAATCCGAACCGGCGGTTACAGTCCGCGACCCGTCCGCAGCCAGCGGCCGGTTGACCAGGTGAAATTCCTGGACCGACGGTTAAAGTCCGGATGGGAGGCGTGCGCGGCGGATCGGTGTGGCCACGGCTCGTCCGTGTGCCGTGCCGCAGGTGCGACAGGAGAGCTCTCGTTCGGCGACGACGCCGGACCAGGGGGAGCCCGGTCGTGCCGCTGTCCGCGTCATCTCCCATGTGCCGCCCCGGAGTCCGCGCCCCAAGCGCGAGGAGAACCCGGGTGTTCACCGGCATCATCGAAGAGCTCGGCGAGGTCGTCTCCATCGAGGAGATCGGCGAATCCTCGCGTATCCGCCTGCGCGGCCCGGTGGTCTGTTCCGACGCCCGCCACGGCGACTCCATCGCGGTCAACGGCGTCTGCCTGACCGTGCTCGACAACCCCGAGCAACTGGCCGCGGGCACCGGCGAGTTCAGCGCCGACGTGATGGCCGAGACGCTGCACCGCTCCAGCCTCGGCGTGCTGCGGCCGGGCTCCCGGGTCAACCTGGAGCGGGCGATGTCGCTCGGCGCCCGGCTCGGCGGCCACCTGGTCCAGGGGCATGTGGACGCCACCGGCACCCTGCTCTCCCGCGAGCCCGGCGACCTGGACACCGACGGCACCCCGCGCTGGGAGGTGCTGCGCTTCTCGCTGCCGCAGAGCATCACCCGCTACCTGGTGGAGAAGGGCTCGATCACGGTCGACGGCGTCAGCCTGACCGTGGTCGAGGCCGCGCTCGACTCCTTCACCGTCTCGCTCATCCCGGCCACCCTCGCACTGACCACGCTCGGCGCCAAGACCGTCGGCGATCCGGTCAACCTGGAGGTGGACGTGCTGGCCAAGTACGTCGAGCGGCTGCTCGACACCCGCACCCTGCCCGCCGCGCTCGCCCCGAAGGACGCCTCGTGAACTGGCTCGGCGGCACCGCCTTCACCGCCTTCGGCCAGCACGTGATCTGGGCGGACATGATCGGCAACCTGCTCGGCTTCGCCGGCCTCGCGCTCGGCTGGCGCCGCTCGGTGTGGAGCTGGCCGGTCCAGCTGCTCTCCGGCGCGGTGCTGATCGCCGCCTACCTCGGCGGCGACTCGCCCAACCCCGGCCTGATCGGCAAGCAGGTGATCGTGATCGCCGCCGCGGCCTGGGGCTGGACCCGCTGGCAGCGGGGGCGGCGCACGGCCGGCGAGATCGCGGTCCGGTTCGCCTCCTGGCCCGAACGGGCCGCGCTGGCCGGCGCGCTGGCCGCCGGCACGGTCGCGCTGGCCGGCCTCTACCTGGCCAACCCGAGCTGGTCCTGGAACCCGTGGGCGGACGCGTACATCTTCGTCGGCACGCTGGCCGCGATGTACGCCCAGGCCCGCGGCTGGATCGAGTTCTGGTTCGCCTGGATCGCCGTCGACGTGGTCGGCGTCCCGCTCGCCTTCGACGGCGGCTACGCCTTCTCCGGCCTGACCTACAGCATCTACTTCGTGCTGGTGCTGCTCGGCCTGCGCGCCTGGTGGCTGCGCAGCCGCACCCTGCGCCCCGCGGGCGCCGACATCCCCCAGGGAGCTACGGCATGACCACCGACCAGATCGACCAGGAGCCGGTGCTCGACCCGGTCGAGCGCGCCATCGCCGACATCGCCCTCGGCCGCCCGGTGATCGTGGTGGACGACGAGGACCGCGAGAACGAGGGCGACATCGTCTTCGCGGCCTCCGCCGCCACCCCCGAGCTGATGGCCTTCACCATCCGCTACAGCTCCGGCGTGATCTGCGTGCCGATGACCGGCGACGAGGCGGACCGGCTCGAACTGCCCCCGATGACCCGGGTCAACGAGGACCGCAAGGGCACCGCCTACACCGTCTCGGTGGACGCCAGGGACGGCGTCTCCACCGGCATCTCGGCCGCCGACCGGGCGCGTACCGTCCGGCTGCTGGCCTCGGCCGGCACCGGCCCGGCCGACCTCACCCGGCCCGGCCACGTCTTCCCGCTGCGCGCCGTCGAGGGCGGGGTGCTGGTCCGCCCGGGCCACACCGAGGCCGCCGTCGACCTGGCCCGGCTGGCCGGCCTCGCCCCGGCCGGCGCGATCGCCGAGGTGGTCAACGACGACGGCACCATGGCCCGGCTGCCCGAGCTGGTGGTCTTCGCCCGCGAGCACGGCCTGGCGATCATCTCGATCGAGGACCTGATCGCCTACCGCCGCCGCACCGAACTGCACGTCGACCGGGCCGCGGTCACCGCGCTGCCCACCGAGCACGGCGTGTTCACCGCGGTCGGCTACCGCGGCACCATCGACGGCGTGGAGCACCTGGCGCTGGTGGCCGGCGGCCTGGACGCCGACGGGCGCCTGCCGGAGGGCGAGGACGTCCTGGTCCGGCTGCACTCGGAGTGCCTGACCGGTGACGTGTTCGGCTCGCTGCGCTGCGACTGCGGGCCCCAGCTGCAGGCCTCGCTCCAGCAGGTCGCCGAGTCCGGCCGCGGCGTGGTGCTCTACCTGCGCGGGCACGAGGGCCGCGGCATCGGCCTGGTGCACAAGCTGCGCGCCTACGAGCTCCAGGAGCAGGGCCGCGACACCGTGGACGCCAACCTCGACCTCGGCCTGCCCGCCGACGGGCGCGACTACAGCATCGGCGCCCAGATCCTCGCCGACCTGGGCGTGCGCTCGCTGACCCTGCTCACCAACAACCCGGACAAGCTGGCCGCGCTGACCGAGCACGGCCTCAAGGTCAAGGGCCGCCGGCCGCTCGCCGTCCGGACCAGCGAGCACAACCTCGACTACCTGCGCACCAAGCGCGACCGGATGGGCCACCAGCTGCCCTGGCTGGACGACGACCAGGCCTGAGCACCGGCCTCCCTCCCTCCCACCACCATCCCGACCAGAGCGAACAGGAAGTAGAGACGTGAGCGGCCACGGAGCCCCCGAGCTGAACCTGAAGAACTGCGCCGACCTGCGGGTCGCGGTGATCGCCGCGCAGTGGCACGACGAGGTCATGAACGGCCTACTGGACGGCGCCCACCGGGCCCTCAAGGAGCTCGGCATCGACGAGCCCACCGTGATCCGGGTGCCGGGCACCTTCGAACTGCCGGTCGCCGCCAAGCAGCTGGCCGGCCGCGGCTACGACGCCGTGGTCGCCCTCGGCGTGGTGATCCGCGGCGGCACCCCGCACTTCGAGTACGTCTGCCAGGCCGCCACCCTCGGCCTGACCCAGGTCGCCGTGGAGACCGGCGTCCCGGTCGGCTTCGGCGTGCTGACCTGCGACACCGAGCAGCAGGCCCTGGACCGCGCGGGCCTGCCGGGTTCGGCGGAGGACAAGGGCCACGAGGCGGTCACCGCCGCCGTCGCCACCGCCGCAGCGCTGCGCTCGGTCTCCGAGCCCTGGCGGTGACGGGCCGCCCGCCGGCCGCCGGGGCGCCGGCCGGCGGGTGTCCAACGTACTGTCCACTGTGCGGAACTGTTTACCGTCGGTCAGCCCGCAAGCCGTAAGGTGAGCTCATCATGGCTTCCAAGACATTCGAGGAGCTCTTCTCCGAGCTCCAGCAGAAGGCCGCCACCGGCGACCCCTCGTCCTCCCGTACCGCGCAGCTCGTCCAGCAGGGCGTCCATGCGATCGGCAAGAAGGTCGTCGAGGAGGCCGCCGAGGTCTGGATGGCCGCCGAGCACGAGTCCGACGAGCGGACGGCCGAGGAGATCTCCCAGCTCCTCTACCACCTTCAGGTGATGATGGTCGCCCGCGGGCTGACGCTCGACGACGTCTACTCGCACCTCTGAGTTCCGACCCGCCCGCCCTGTTCCACCCCCCTTTCAGCGAAGGAACCTCCGCTCATGCTGCGCATCGCCGTCCCCAACAAGGGTTCGCTCTCGGGTCCCGCGGCGGAGATGCTCCATGAGGCCGGCTACCGCCAGCGCAAGGACCCCAAGGAACTGGTGCTGGTCGACCCGGGCAACCAGGTGGAGTTCTTCTTCCTGCGGCCCCGCGACATCGCGGTCTACGTCGGCTCCGGCCGGCTGGACGTCGGGATCACCGGCCGTGACCTGCTGCTGGACTCCGCCTCCGACGCCGAGGAGGTGCTGGCGCTCGGCTTCAGCGGCTCCACCTTCCGGTTCGCCAAGCCGGTCGGCCTCGAGGTCGGCGACGTGCAGGACCTCGAGGGGCTGCGGATCGCCACCTCCTACACCGGCCTGGTCGAGCAGCACCTGGCCGAGCAGGGCGTGAAGGCGACCGTCACCAAGCTGGACGGCGCGGTGGAGACCGCGGTGCAGCTCGGGGTCGCCGATGTGATCGCCGACGTGGTGGAGACCGGTACCAGCCTGCGCAACGCCGGTCTCGAGGTGTTCGGCGAGCCGATCCTGATCTCCGACGCCGTGGTCATCCGGCCCAAGGGCGCCGGCGAGGACAGCCGGGTCGAGCAGTTCATGCGCCGGCTGCAGGGCGTGCTGGTGGCCCGCCGCTACGTGCTGATGGACTACGACATCCGGGCCGAGAACGTCGGCAAGGCCGTCGCGCTGACCCCCGGCCTGGAGTCGCCGACCGTCTCCCCGCTGCACACCGAGGGCTGGGTGGCCGTCCGGTCGATGGTGCTCCGCAAGGAGGCCCAGCAGATCATGGACGACCTGTGGGGCATCGGCGCCCGGGCCATCCTGGTGACCAACATCCACGCCTGCCGCCTCTGACCGCACCCGCTTCGGGCGGGGGCCCGACGGCCCCCGCCCGTTCCTCTGGAGCACCACGTGTCCACCGTCGCCGCCCCCCTTCCCGTCACCTGGGCCCCCCGCCGCACCCGGGCCGTGCTGCTGCCGATGTGCGGCGTGCTGGTGACCGTCTTCACCGCGATGGCCTTCGCGCTGCCGGCCAACTGGCACCTCAACGACCGGGTGGCCATGGTGGTCAGCGGCCTGCTCTTCGCCGGCGTCGCCCTGATGCTGGCCCGGCCGCGGGTGAGCGCCGACGCCGAGGGCGTCACGGTGGTCAACTTCGTCCGCAGCCGCCGGCTGGCCTGGGCCGAGATCGTCCGGGTCAACTTCCGGGCCGGCGACCCCTGGGTGACGCTGGATCTGGCCGACGGCACCGCGCTGGCCGCCGTGGGCATCCAGGCCGGTGGCGGTCGCGAGCGGGCCATCGCGGCCGCCCGTACGCTGCGCGACCTGGTGGAGCAGCACCACGCCGGCTGACCGTCCGGCGTGCCGCCGCACAGCGGCCGAAACAAGATCCCTACACTCGTTCGGGTATCGTCTACGCTGGTAAAGCCGGGGCAAAGCACCTGGCGCCACGAGCCCATCCCGACCTGAGGAGTGACACCTCCCCTCGATGGACGATCCGTCCGGTAGTCCCAGCGCCGCCTCTCTCCCGACGTACGGCAGGAAGGCGGCGGCCCAGTGACCTCCGCCTGGCTCATGCTCGCCGCCGCCGTGCTGCTCATCCTCGCCAACGGCCTGTTCGTCGCCGCCGAGTTCGCCTTCGTCACCGTGGAACGCGGTGAGGTCGAGCGGGCCGCGGCCGCCGGCGACCGCCGGGCGAGCGGCCTGCTGAAGGCCCTGCGCAAGCTCTCCTTCCAACTCTCCGGCGCCCAGCTCGGCATCACCGTCACCTCCCTGGTGGTCGGCATGCTCGCCGAGCCCGCGCTGTCCGAGCTGCTCACCCCGGTGCTGACCGCCGTGGGCATCCCCGCCTCCGCCGCCCGCGGCATCGCGGTGATCTCCGGCCTGCTGCTCGCCACCGTGGTCCAGATGGTGATCGGCGAGCTGGTCCCGAAGAACTGGGCGATCGCCCGCCCGATCCAGGTCGCCTACGCCGTGGTCGGCCCGCAGCGGGTCTTCTCGACCGTCTGCCGCCCCCTGATCACCGTGCTCAACGGCGCGGCCGACCGGGTGGTCCGGGCGCTGGGCCTGGAGCCCCAGGAGGAGCTCGGCCACGCCCGCACCCCCGCCGAACTGGTCGCGCTCGCCCGGCACTCGGCCCGCGCCGGCGCGATAGACGAGGAGTCGGCCACCCTCTTCGTGAAGACGCTGGGCCTCGGCCAGCTGACCGCCGAGAGCGTGATGACCCCGCGGGTCGCCGTCTCGGCCCTCCAGCGCGACGCCACCGCCGCCGACGTGATCAACCTGACCCGGGCCACCGGCCTGTCCCGCTTCCCGGTCTACGGGGACGGCCTGGACGAGGTCATCGGCACCGTCACCCTCAAGGACGCCCTGGCCGTCCCGGCCGAGCGCCGGTCCGCCACCCGGGTCGCCGGCATCGGCGTCCCGCCGCTGCTGGTGCCCGAGACGCTGCCCGCCGAGCGGCTGCTCGACCTGCTGCGCCGTCAGCAGCCGATGGCGATCGTGGTCGACGAGTACGGCGGCACCGCCGGCGTGGTCACCATCGAGGACATCGTCGAGGAGGTGGTCGGCGAGGTGCAGGACGAGCACGACCCGGCCGACGTCCCCGAGCTGCGCCCGCTGCCCGCCGTCGGCGGCCTGCCGGTCTGGGAGGCCGACGGCCGGGCCCGGATCGACCAGCTGGAGAGCATCGGCCTGCACGCCCCCGAGGGCCCGTACGAGACCCTCGGCGGGCTGCTCGCCGACCTGCTCGGCAAGCTGCCCGAGGTCGGCGAGCAGGCCGCCCTGCCGGGCTGGCGCTTCACCGTGCTCGCCGTCGACCGGCACCGCACCAGCCGGGTCGAGATCCGGCGCACCCGAGACGACCGGTACGACGAGGACCAGACCCGATGACCGTGCTCCTGCTGGCCGCCTCGCTCCTGCTGCTGCTCGGCAACGCCTTCTTCGTCGGCGCCGAGTTCGCCGTGATCTCGGTGCGCCGCAGCCAGATCGAACCGCTCGCCGAGGCCGGCGACCGGCGCGCCAGGACGGTGCTGCACGCGCTGTCCAACGTCTCCGCCATGCTGGCCGCCGCCCAACTCGGCATCACCGTCTGCTCGCTGCTGCTCGGCGCGCTCGCCGAGCCGACCATCGCCAACCTGGTCGAGGGCCCGTTCCACGCGCTCGGCGTGCCGGACTCGCTGATGCACCCGCTCAGCTACGCGCTGGCGCTGGCGGTGGTGGTCTTCCTGCACATGGTGCTGGGCGAGATGGTGCCCAAGAACATCGCCCTGGCCGGCCCGGAGAAGGCCGCGCTCTGGCTCGGACCGCCGCTGGACCGCCTGGCCAGGCTGCTCAACCCGGTGATCCGCGTCCTGAACACCTTCGCCAACGCGGTGCTGCGGCTGTTCAAGGTGCAGGGCCGGGACGAGGTGGCCTCGGTGTACACCACCGAGCAGCTGCTCCTGCTGCTCACCGACTCCCAGGAGGCCGGTCTGCTCGACCGCAGCCGCCAGGAGCGGCTGGAGGACGCCCTGGAGCTCGGCCACCGGCCGATCACCGAGGTACTGCTGTCGCCCGACCAGCTGGTGACGGTGGGCACCGAGGTGACCGCCCGGGAGATCGAGCGGCTGGCCGTCCGTACCGGCTTCTCCCGCTTCCCGCTGGTGGACGCCGACGGGATCGTCCGCGGCTACCTGCACGTCAAGGACATCCTGGAGGTCGAGGACCAGGACCTCCCGGTGCCGGCCCGGCTCTGGCGCCCGGTCACCGTGCTGCGGGGCGGGCTGCCGCTGGACGATGCGCTGGGCGCGATGCGGCGGGACGCCACCCACCTGGCCGTGGTGGTCGACCCCGACGGCCGCCAGCTCGGCCTGGTCGCCCTGGAGGACGTCCTGGAAGAACTGGTCGGCGAGGTCCACGACCCGGACCACCGCCGCCCCACCACCCCCCGCCCCTGACCCCTCCGGGGGGCTGCGAAGGGACCGGACCGGGGGCCCTGGGTGGGCGTCCTCGAGGGGTGCGAGGAACTGCGCGGGGACGGAAGGTGCGGCGCCGCGGTCTTCCGCCTCGCGCGGTTCCTCCCGCCCGGGGTGCCCCGTTACTCGTTCCGGCCGTCGATCAGCTCGCCGTAGGCCTGCAGCAGATCGGGGAGCCGGAGGGCCGCCAGGTCCTCGCGGGTCGGGGGCTCACCCTGGGCGGAGAGCCGCAGGTCGCGGTAGGCGCAGGACTTCTCGTACAGCGTCCGCACGAAGCGCCCGTTGCCCAGCTCGTCGATCCAGCCCTCGCCGACCACGTGGCCGCAGATCGAGGCGAGCTCCTCCGCCGCGTCCTGGTCCCAGCTGTCGCCGTCGGCCGCGGCGAGCGTGCGGCCGATCTCGGTCAGCTCGGCGGGCCGGTAGCTGGGGAAGTCCACCCGGCTGGTGAAGCGGGAGTTGAGCCCGGGGTTGGCGGCCAGCAGCCGGTTCATCCCGGCCGGGTAGCCGGCCAGGATCACCACCAGCCGGTCGCGGTTGTCCTCGGCCCGCTTGAGCAGCACCTGGAGGGCCTCGTCGCCGTACGCGTCGCCCTTGCTGTAGCCGGAGTTGGAGAGGCTGTAGGCCTCGTCGATGAAGAGCACCCCGTCCAGCGCCGAGTCGATCAGCTCGTTCGCCTTGACCGCCGTCTGCCCGAGGAACTCGCCGACCAGGTCCGCCCGTTGCGCCTCCACCAGATGGTCCCCGGAGAGCAGACCGAGGGCGTGGAAGACCCGGCCGAGGATCCTGGCCACCGTGGTCTTGCCGGTGCCGGAGGGGCCGGAGAACACGAAGTGACGTTTCGGCGGCTGGACCGGCAGGCCCTGGTCCGCCCGCAGCCGGGCCATCCGCAACTGCGCCGACAGCGCCCGGACCTGGCGCTTGACCGGCTCCAGCCCCACCATCCGCTCCAGCGCCGCCAGCGCCTCGTCCAGCTGGCCCTCGTCGCTCGGGCGCAGGCCCTCGGCCGGTGGGTACGCCAGGCCGGCCGCGGCCGGCGCGGCCTGGGCCTCGGCGGTGGCGCGCGGCAGCCGGTCGGCGCACTGCTCGCCGCCGGGGGCGCTGCCCGGCGAGCCCGAGCGCTCGGCCAGCGGCTCGACGGCCGGCTCCGCCCCAGTGCCACCGCCGGGCCCGGCGCCGGGCCCGGCAGGCGGCCCGGCGCTGGTGCCGGCCCCCGGCCCGGTCGGGGCCGGCTCCGGGTCGGCTGCGAACGCGTCGGCTGCGAACGCGTCGGGCGGGAACGGGTCGGGAGCGAACGCGTCGGGTGTGACCAGGTCGGGTGTGAACTCGGAGTCGGGCAGCGTCGGTTCGAGCATCGCCCGGTCCGCCTCGGTGACCAGCAGCGCGTCCAGCACCCCGTCGGAGGCGATCGCCGCCAGCCGCGCCGAGGTGTCCATGAACGCGGGGTCGGCCCGGTGCACCGCCCGGTAGAGCGGCAGCGCCGCCGCGCTGCGCCCGGCGCCCTCGTACGCTCTCGCCAGCCAGTACCGCAGCTCCTTGCGCTGCGGCTGCTCGGAGCGGCAGCGGGCCAGCGAGGTGGCGAGCGGGGCCTGCGCCTGGGCGCACATGTCGAGCCGGACCCGGGCCATGCCGCCGAACAGCCCGGCCTCGATGCCGAGCACCGGGTCGTCCAGCAGCCGGTCGGTGTCCCTGATCAGCTGCTCCCAATCCTTGACCAGGTAGGACCGGCAGGCGTGCAGGAAGCGCACCGAAGGGTCCCGCTCGGGCGGCGGGCACTCCGCCAGCGCGCGGTCGAGCTCGGCCAGGTGCCGGCCGTCCAGCCAGTGCGAGGCGTGCGCCAGCAGCAGGTCGCGGAGGTCCTCCAGCACGGGCTGCACCCACCACCCCAGCCAGTACCAGGAGCTGAGCGGGCGGCGGTGCCGGCGCCGCTGCTCGCCGAAGCGGTCCTGGTGCCGGTACATCGCGAGCAGCGCGCCGGAGGTGTCGCTGCGCAGCGCGTGCAGGCCGAGCCAGGCGTCCGCCATCGCCGGATCGAGCTCGACGGCGGTGCGGAACTCCTCCTCGGCCCGGGCGTAGGAGCCCGCCGCGTAGGCGTCCGTCGCACGCAGCCAGGCGCGGTCGGCCTGCCGGCCGGGTTCCGTGCCGCCGGAACCGATGTCGGACGTCTCCACCGCCACTCACGCCCCCCGCCGAGTGCATCGAGGCCAGGTCGGTCGACGAGCGGCAGGCAACACCCGCCCGTCCGTAACCCCCTGCGCGCCTGCGCGCCTGACTGGAATCGTACCGGCGCAGCGCTGATCCGGAAGGGTGCCGCACCGCTTCAAATCCAAGCGGGGGCTGGGCCGTTGGCCTCCGCCGGGGGAGTGGCGGGGGCGCGCGGGGGTGGAAGCGGGGGAGTGCGGGGAAAGCAGACGGCACCTCCGGCTCACGGGGGAACAAGCCGGAGGTGCCGAGTCTGATGTTGCGGGATCAACTATCTCCCGCGTGATGTGAACCTAAGTCCTGGTGACGCCCCAGGTCAAGGGCCGTGCGCGGGTTCACCGAGGGTGCCCCGGACGATCCGCCCGGTGACCCCGTCGACCAGCAGATCGGCGGCCGGCCGGCTCGGGTCGGCGGCGAAGTGCGCGTGCTCGGCGCGGGCCCAGCCCGCCCAGAATCCCGCCAGCTCCGGGCCGTCCCGCAGCTCGCCCCGGGCCCGGGCGGCGGCCGCGTCCAGGTCCATCCAGATCAGCCGGGCCAGCGCCGGGCGCACCGCGCGCCGCCCCGCGCCGACGCCCTCCAGCAGCACCACCGGCGCCGGCGGCACCCGGCGCACCGCCTCGAACCGGCGCAGCGTCCAGTCGTACACCCGGTACTCGGCCGTCCGGCCGGCCGCCAGTGGCTCCAGCACCTGGCGGCGCAGCCGGCCGACCCAGCCGAACGGTTCCTCGTGGGTGGCCAGGTCGTCCAGGTGCACCACGGGTGCGCCGCCCAGCGCGCGGGCCAGCCGGCCCGCGAAGGTGGTCTTGCCGGAGCCGGCGTGCCCGTCCACGGCGATCAGCCGCACCGGCCCGAGCGACGGCGCCAGCGCCCGCAGCCCGGCCGCCAGGGCCGGCAGCTCGGCCGCGGCGTCCTGCTCGTCCGGGGTGCGGGGGAGGTCGGCCACCAGGTCACTCTAGGTGCCGTCCGGGCAGTGACCGACCCGTAACAGTGACTGGTCAGGCCGATATCGGGCATACTCGCTTCGCCGCCCCGTGTGAACGACCGTTCACTTCGGCCGGTGACGGTCCACCCGACCCGTCAGCCCCGTACCGGGCCCGCCACACCTGGGCCCGCCCGATCGAGGAGACGCAGCCATGAGCGCCGTATCCGCCAAGCCCGTGGACCGTCAGCTGCCCAGCGAGGAGGCCCGAGAGCTGCTCGGGCTGACCCGTGAGCTGGTGCAGAACGAGGTCGCCCCGCACGCCGCCGTCGACGAGGCCGGCGACCGCTTCCCGCGCGAGGTGTTCCGCACCCTCGGCCGGGCCGGCCTGCTGTCCCTCCCGTACGGCGAGCAGTACGGCGGCGGTGACCAGCCCTACGAGGTCTACCTGCAGGTCCTGGAGGAGCTCGCGGCCGGCTGGCTGGCCGTCGGCCTCGGCGTCAGCGTGCACACGCTGTCCTGCCACGCGCTGGCCGTCTTCGGCACCGACGAGCAGCGCGACCGCTGGCTGCCGGGGATGCTGAGCGGCGAGCAGCTCGGCGCGTACTGCCTCTCCGAGCCGCAGTCCGGCTCCGACGCGGCCTCGCTGCGCACCCGGGCAGTGCTCGACGGCGAGGAGTACGTGGTCAGCGGCACCAAGGCGTGGATCACCCACGGCGGGCACGCCGACTTCTACAGCTCCATGGTGCGCACCGGGGAGGACGGCGCCCGCGGCATCAGCTGCGTGCTGGTGCCCGGCGGCGCGGCCGGCCTGTCGGCGGCCCCGCCGGAGCACAAGATGGGCATGCGCTCCTCGCCGACCGCTCAGCTGCACTTCGACGGTGTCCGGGTGGCCCGCGAGCGGCTGATCGGTGAGGAGGGGCAGGGTTTCCAGATCGCGCTGGCCGCCCTCGACTCGGGCCGGCTGGGCATCGCCGCCTGCGCGATCGGTGTCGCCCAGGCGGCGCTCGACCTGGCGGTGGACTACGCGGGCACCCGGCAGCAGTTCGGCCGGCCGATCGCGGACTTCCAGGGGCTGTCCTTCATGCTCGCCGACATGGCGACCCAGATCGAGGCCGGGCGGGCGCTCTACCTGGCGGCCGCCCGGCTCAAGGACGCCGGGCTGGCCTTCTCGAAGGAGGCGGCGATGGCCAAGCTGTTCTGCACCGACGCCGCGATGAGGGTGACCACCGACGCCGTGCAGGTGCTCGGCGGGTACGGCTACACCCAGGACTACCCGGCCGAGCGCTACATGCGGGAGGCCAAGGTGCTGCAGATCGTCGAGGGCACCAACCAGGTGCAGCGGCTGGTCATCGGCCGGCACCTGACCGGGCGCTGACGCGCCGCCGCAGGGCGGCGCGGGCCCGTCGGCCGGGTCAGCGCCGCGCCGCGGCACCCCGCTGGGCGGGCACCTGCGGGGCGTGCTCCACGGTGCGCCGCGGCCCGGCGTGCGAGAACGGCTGGGTGCGCCAGTCCAGCTCGGCCGGCAGGGCGAGCAGGGCGGCCAGGTCGGGCCCGCCGTGCTCGGGGGTGTCGCACTCGGCCAGGTCGTCGGCCGGCGCGCCGGAGCCGGCGCAGACCGCGGGCGAGAACGGGTGCCAGGCGGTCGGCAGCACGGCGTGCAGCGGCAGCCGCTCCTCGTCGCCCACCAGGGCGATCGGACGGTCGCAGGACGGGCAGTGCACCCGGACGATCTCCCAGGTCTCGGCCTCGCCCGGGTCCGCCCCCGGGGTGGGGCCGAACTCGGCGTAGCCGTCCTCCTCGGTGCGTTCGTCCGCGGCGCTGAGCGAGCGCTGGTCAGTAGCAGGCATCGGGATCCCCCTCGGATCGGGCCGGCCGCGGGTGAAGCCCGGGCCAACAGCAGCACTTCCCGCCGACGGGCCGTCATAACCCTGCAGGTCGGCGCACGATGATGCACGAGGTGTGTCCTTCGCCACATTCTCCCGGCATGTGCCGCCCGCACTGCGCCGGTTCGGTAGGGCGGCCGCCCGCACGCCGGTGCGGGCCGCCGGCGGGCCGTCCACGGGTCGCGTGAGCTGCGGGGTCGGCGATCCGAGCTCCGGGGCGCTAGGTTTGCGCCTTGTGGAGGATCTCGACCAGCGCATCGTCCAGCTGCTTCTCGAAGACGGCCGGATGAGCTACACGGACCTGGGCAAGGCCACCGGCCTGTCCACCTCGGCGGTGCACCAGCGGGTGCGCCGTCTTGAGCAGCGGGGGGTGATCCGCGGCTACACGGCGATCGTCGACGCCCAGGCCGTCAACCTGGCGTTGACCGCGTTCATCTCCGTGAAGCCCTTCGACCCGAGCGCCCCGGACGACACCCCGGACCGCCTGATCGGCCTGCCCGAGATCGAGGCGTGCCACAGCGTGGCCGGCGACGAGAACTACATCCTCAAGGTCAGGGTGCCGGGCCCGGGCGACCTGGAGGACCTGCTGGCCCGGATCAGGTCCGCCGCCGGCGTCTCCACCCGCACCACGGTGGTCCTGTCCACCCCGTACGAGGCCCGCCCCCCGAAGCTCTGACCCGGGTGGGTCGGGTGCAGACTTGGGGCCATGACCGAACGCACCAACCGCACCGTCCTGCTCCGTGGCGGTAACGTCTACAGCCCCGCCGACCCGTTCGCCACCGCGATGCTGGTGGAGGGCGAGCGGATCGCCTGGGTGGGCAGCGACGGCGCCGCCGAGGCGTACGCGGACACCGCCGACGAGGTGGTGGAGCTGGCCGGTGCGCTGGTCACCCCGGCCTTCGTCGACGCCCATGTGCACGCCACCTCGGCCGGACTCGCGCTCACCGGCCTGGACCTGACCGGCTGCCCGACCCTGGCCGAGGCGCTCGACCGGATCGCCGCCTTCGCCGCCGGCGCGCCCGCCGGCGTGCTGATCGGCCACGGCTGGGACGAGAGCAAGTGGCCCGAGGGCCGCCCGCCGACCCTGGCCGAGCTGGACCGTGCCGCCGCCGGCGCCGCCCTCTACCTGTCGCGCACCGATGTGCACTCCGCGCTGGCCACCACCGCCCTGCGCGGGCTCACCGAGGGCCTCGCGGCGCTCCCCGGGTACCACCCCGAGGCGCCGCTCAGCCGCGACGCCCACCACGCGGTGCGCGCCGCCGCGCTGGCCCACCTGTCGTCCGAGCAGCGCCGGGCCGCGCAGCTGGCCACCCTGGCCAGGGCCGCGCAGCTGGGCATCGGCGCCCTGCACGAGTGCGCCGGCCCGCAGATCTCCTCCGAGCAGGACCTCGCCGCGCTGCTGGCGCTGGCCGCCGAGGCCGACGGCCCGGAGGTCTTCGGCTACTGGGGCGAGCTGGGCGGCATCGAGACCGCCCGCCGCCTGGGCGCGGTCGGCGCCGGCGGCGACCTCTTCGTGGACGGCGCGCTCGGCTCGCACACCGCCTGCCTGCACACCCCCTACGCCGACGCCGAGCACACCGGCGCCGCCTACCTGACGGCCGAGCAGGTCGCCGACCACGTCGCCGCCTGCACCGAGGCCGGCCTGCAGGCCGGCTTCCACGCGATCGGGGACGCCGCCGTCGCCGCCGTGCTGGAAGGCGTCCGGGCCGCCGCCGACCGGGTCGGCCCGGCCCGGGTGAAGGCCGCCCGGCACCGGGTCGAGCACGCCGAGTCGCTGGACGACAAGGCCGTCGCCGCCTTCGTCGAGCTGGGCCTGACCGCCTCCGTGCAGCCCGCCTTCGACGCCGCCTGGGGCGGCCCGGACGGGATGTACGTCCAGCGCCTGGGCGCTGAGCGGGCGGCGGCCCTGAACCCGTTCGCCGCCCTGCTGCGGGCCGGCGTCCCGCTGGCCTTCGGCTCGGACGCACCGGTCACCGCGCTCGACCCCTGGGGCACCGTCCGGGCCGCCGCCTTCCACCGCACCCCGGAGCACCGGATCTCGGTGCGGGCCGCCTTCACCGCGCACACCCGCGGCGGCTGGCGCGCGCTCGGCCGCGACCAGGACGGTGTGCTGGTGCCCGGCGCGGTCGCCAGCTTCGCCGTCTGGGACGCCGCCGAGCTGGTCGTCCAGGCCCCCGACGACCGGGTGGCCGGCTGGTCCACCGACCCCCGCTCGGGCACCCCGGGCCTGCCCGACCTCACCCCCGGGCGCCCGCTGCCGGTCTGCCTGCGCACCGTGGTGCGCGGCCGCACGGTGCACCGGGCCTGAGCCGGCCGCTCGGCGGCGGGAGTGACCTGGGACACCCCGTGAGCCGGGCGGATACTGGTGCGAGGTACCTTCGTCGGACGGCTCTCGATCGTGGGCGGCCGGATCGAGCGGACGGACCGACCAGAGAGGTGGTGCGCAGGTGGCACTGCCCGTGCAGCAGGAGCAGCCGGTAGTGGACGAGACGACGGACGGCGTCCCGAAGCGCCCCGGGCGCCTCGCCCGGATCCGCGCCGGCCTGCCCCGGACCGGTCTGGCCGTGCTCGCCGGCCTGCTGCTGGCCGCCTCCTTCCCCCCGTACGACCTGTGGCCGCTGTCGATCCTCGCGGTGGCCGGCCTCTCGCTGCTCACCCGCGGCCGGAGCGTCCGTCAGGGGGCCTGGACCGGCTTCGCGCTGGGGCTGCCGTTCTTCCTGGCCCTGCTGTCCTGGCTGCGGGTGATCGGCTGGGACGCCACCGTCGGCCTGTCGGTCGTGGAGGCGCTCTTCCTGGCGCTGCTCGGCGGGGCGCTCGCGCTCACCTCCCGGCTCCCCGGCTGGCCGCTCTGGGCGGCCTGCCTGTGGGTGACCCAGGAGTGGGCCCGCGACCGGCTGCCGCTCGGGGGCTTCCCCTGGGGCCGGCTGGCCTTCGCCAACACCGCCAGCCCGTTCACCCCGCTGGCCGCCCTCGGCGGGGCGCCGCTGGTGACCTTCGCGGCCGCGCTGTCCGGCACCCTGCTGGCCTGGGGCGCCCTGCGGCTGCGCGGCGGCCCGCGCCGCTCGTTCCCGGTGGCGGCGGTGGGCGCCGGCGGCGCCCTGGCGGCCCTGCTCGCCGGGTACCTGGTGCCGGTGCCGACCGCCGCCGACGACACCGTCAAGGTGGCCCTGGTGCAGGGCAACGTGGCCAAGCCGGGGATGGACTTCCTCGGGCGCCCGATGATGGTGCTCAACAACCACGCGAACGAGACCGAGAGGCTCGCCGCCGACATCGCGGCCGCCCGCGCCCCGCGCCCCGACGTGGTGATCTGGCCGGAGAACTCCTCCGACCTGGACCCGTACACCGATCCGGCGGCCTACGCCCGGATCGACGAGGCCGTCCGCAGCGTCGGTGTGCCCACCCTGGTCGGCGCCCTGGTGGACGGCCCGGACGCGCAGCACGTCCAGAACAACGGGATCGTCTGGGACCCTGCGCTCGGCCCCGGCGCCTCGTACACCAAGCAGCATCCGGTGCCGTTCGGCGAGTACGTGCCGTTCCGGGCCGAACTGTCCAAGGTGATCGCGCGGCTCCAGCGGGTCGCCCGGGACTTCTACCCCGGCACCCACAACGGAGTGATGCAGCTCGGCCCGGCCCGGATCGGCGACGTGATCTGCTTCGAGGTGGCCTACGACGAGATCGTCCGCGACACCGTCAACGACGGCGGCCGGGTGCTGGTGGTGCAGACCAACAACGCCACCTACGCCCGCAGCGGGCAGCCCGAGCAGCAGCTCGCGATGTCCAGGCTGCGCGCGGTCGAGCACGGCCGGGCGGTGCTGATCGCCGCCACCAGCGGGATCAGCGCGGTGATCGCCCCGGACGGCTCGGTGGTCTCGCGGACCGAGGAGCTGACCCCGGCGGTGCTGAACGCGGTGGTGCCGCTGCGGGACGGGAAGACGGTGGCCGACCGGCTCGGCGCCGCGCCGGAGTGGACGCTGGCCGTCGCGGGCCTGCTGGCCTGCGGCTTCGCGGCCGCCGCCGGTCTGCGCCGGCGGCGCCCGGGTGGAACATCCCCCGCGTCCGAGCCGTTGACCACACAGGTGCCGTAGCCACGGCCGGAGTCCGCCGGCGGTGCACAGCAGAGCACCCCGATGGAGTGGATTCGTACCGTGGCCCAGACAACCGACCAGGTCCGCCCGGCCCGCAAGGGCCGAGTGCGGCGCTTTCTGCCGCTCGCCGTCGTGGCCTGGGTGCTGCTGGAGATCTGGCTGCTGACGCTGGTGGCCGGCGTGGTGGGCTGGTTCGCCGTGCTGGTGCTGCTGGTCGCCGGGGTCTTCCTGGGCGGCTCGCTGATCAAGCGGGCGGGCCGGAAGGCCTTCTCGGCGGCCGTCGAGCAGAGCCGTGATCCCAAGCCCGCGCAGGCGCAGACCGGCACCAGCCTCACCGTGCTGGCCGGCGTGCTGCTGATCCTGCCCGGCTTCCTGTCCGACCTGCTCGGCCTGACCCTGCTGTTCCCGCCGACCAGGGCGCTCTGGCGGGCACTCGGCCGCCGCACGGCCGGCCGGGTGCTGAACGGGACGGCCCCGGCCGGGGCGGCCCCGTTCGCGGACGCGCTGCGGCTCCAGGAGCAGCTGCGCATCCACCGGCCGGACGGCAAGGTGATCCAGGGCGAGGTGGTCGACCACCCGCAGCCCGGCGCCGACGGGCCGGACACCGCCTACCGCCCGCCGCTGACCCACTAGGTCATGACCCACCAGGTCAAAGCCACTGGGTCAGAAGTGAGGAAGGGCCCCGGGCTGGTAGCCCGGGGCCCTTCCTCCTGGCCCTACCGCCGAGGCGGAGAACCGATCATGCACTCTTGCGGGTGTCACGCGGGTGGATCGCGAGGTTCATCCCGCCGGACCGGAGCACCGCCAGCCGCTCGGCCAGCACCTCCTCCAGCTCCTCCCTGGTCCGACGCTCCATCAGCATGTCCCAATGGGTACGCGTCGGCTTGGTCTTCTTCTCCTCCGGCTCATCACCGTCGAGAAGCATTGCTTCCTGGCCGCAGAACCGGCATTCCCACACCGAGGGGATCTCCGCCTCGACGGAGAAGGGAACCTCGAATCGGTGTCCGTTCTGACATGCATACTCGACGGTCTGGCGGGGAGCCAGATCGATGCCGCGGTCGGTCTCGTAGCTGGTCGCCCCGAGTCGCGTGCCGCGGAGAGCTCGCTCGCTCATGAATCGTGCCTCCCGGGCTTCTGGCCCACAGGACTAGTGGTCGCTGTCTTCGTCGTTCGGTCCAACGCTCGGCCGCCGACGAAGATTCCCGTCCCGGGACGGGCGTCGCCTGTCGTGCCGCCCCTGTTTGTACCCATCGCCGCCCGATTTGTCACATCTGAGCGGTGATATCACCCTGTGTGTCACATCTTGTGCACATTGCGACCGCATGGTCGACGCTGCGACAGCCTATCGTCATGCGCTTGATGCTCGCTTGGTGATGACGCGCCGACCCGGTCGAGCCGGCGCGGATCCGCCGCCCGGATCACCAGGCCGGGCCGGGCTGGAGCGGCTGCGGCTCCTTGACCGGCTCGACCGCGGCGGGTGCCGCCGCCGGCGGCTCGGCCGTCACCGGAATCACCGGAATCACCGCGGCCACCGGCGGCTCGGCCGGCTCACCGGGCTGCGCCGGGGCCAGGACGGGCTGCGCCGGCGGCTGGGCGGGCGCCGGCGCCTCGGTCCGGGTGTCGCGGTGCGGCAGCAGCGCGATCACCGCGTCCCGCAGCTGGGGGGCGGCCTCCTCGTCCAGCGGGTCCACGGTGGTCGGCACCTGGAGCCGGACGGGGGCGCCGGCGCCGATCCGGGCGTAGCCGCGGCCGGGCGGGGTCTGCGCGGCGGGTGCGATGTCCAGCGGCGCGCCCAGCGCTGCGGCGGCGGCGTCGGGGGTGGTCGGGCCGAGCACCACCCGGGCCCGGCAGGTCGAGCGGACGGTGGCGGAGACCCGGTCCCGGGCCTCGACGTCATCGGCGAAGACCACCGTGATCCGCGCCGCCCGGCCGTGCCGCAGCGGGATCTCCAGCAGGTCCTGCGGGTCCGTCCGGCCCTCGGCCTGGGCCAGCTCGGACAGCTCGGTGGGGTGGTCCAGCAGCAGCCACAGCGGCCGGGTGACGTCCTCCGGCGCGGCGATGCCGTGGTGCCGGGAGGCGTTGAGCACGGTGAGCCGGCGCTCGGTCTCCTTGGCCACCCACTCCAGCGCGGCCTGCGCGCCGTGCAGGCTGGTCTCCACGGTGTGCACGCCCGGCCGGTTGACCAGGCAGGCGTGCTCGCCGGTGCCCGCGCCGTCGATCACCACCAGGTCGCCGTGCGGCAGGGCCTGCAGGGCGATCGAACGGAGCAGCGAGGAGGTGCCGGTGCCGGCCGAGCCGAGCGCCAGCAGGTGCGGTTCGGCGGAGCGCGGGCCGGTGCGCCAGACCACCGGCGGCTGCTGGGCCGCGGCGCCGCCCTGGATCACCGGGATGGCGCGGTGGCTGCTGTCGCTGTCGGTGAAGCCCAGCACGATCTCGCCGGGGGAGGTGACGAAGCTCTGGGCCGCGATGTCGGTGGCCAGCGGGGCGAGGGCGCTGACCTTGAGCCGGTTGGACTCCTCGTCCCAGTCGAAGCGGTACTCGCGGGCCCGGCCGGCCTTGCCCTGCAGCACCTGCTCGATCCGGGCCCGGGCGGCCGGCTCGGTGTCGGTGAAGTACACCGGGTAGGACAGCTCGAGCGAGGTCAGCCGGCCCTCGGCGTCGAACTCCCAGGAGTGGAACGCGTCCTTGTGCTCGCCGTCCGGCCGGTAGAGCGAGCCCATCTCCTCCGGGCCGGCCAGGTACGGGGTGAGCGCCGCGTACAGGGCGGTCAGCTTCAGCTCGGCGATGTCCGGCGTGGGGGTGCTGGCGGCCTTGGGCCGGCGGCCGACCCAGGCGGCGCTGGCCATCAGGGCCGCCACGGCGAGCAGCAGCCCGTGCGGCAGCAGCACGACGCCGAGCAGGGCGGCGGCGGTGAGGAAGAGCGTCGGCCCGCGGCGGTCCTTCGGGGTGGCCGCCCAGCGGGCCCTGGCCCACTCGGCGTGGCGGTGCAGCCCGCGCCCGATCAGGGCGAGCGGGGCGAACATGTCGGCGGCGTGGTCGCCGGCCGTGCGGGCGAGATCGCGACCCCGGCTGAGGTGGCGGGTGACTGGCATGGTGGGACTCCCCGGGCGGTGGGACGGCAGGTGGCGGGTTGGCAGAAGGCCCGGGGCGGTGGGATCCGCGCCCGGGCCGTCCCTGAAGGAGCTGCGGCTCAGAACTTCAGGCCGCCGATGAGGCTGGCCAGGCTGGCGCCGCCGGCCTGGATGCTCGGGGCGATCGAGGAGCCGGCGATGTAGAAGCCGAGGAGCGCGCACACCACGGCATGGGAGATCTTCAGGCCGTCCCGGCGGAAGAAGAGGAAGGCGATGGTGCCGAACAGGACGATGCCGGAGATTGAGAGGATCACGGGTCTGCTCCTCGAAGAGGGGGGACAGGTGGTTACAGAAAGTGCCCTAATCGTGACAAAAAGTAATAGATGATGGTATGTGGCAAATGGGTGGATCTTGCCGGGGCGGGCCGGTCGACTGTGTACGTCCTGCGCCTTCGCGCCGCGCAAGAGGCCTCCCCGCCCTGCCGCGCCTGGTTCCTCCCCGAGCCGAAATTCGCTCGAACGGATGCGTTACCACCTGGCCCCGGCCTCGTCCGCTACCGTGCCCGGTACGCCCCACGCGCCCATCCGCAGGTCTCCACGAAAGGTCCCTCATGGCCGACTCCGCACCCCAGACGCCCGACGCGCCCGATGCCGAGGTCCTCGCGCTGGCCGGCAGGCTGTTCGACGCGGCCCGCGCCGGCGACGCGGCGCTGCTGGCCGCCTACCTCGACGCGGGCGCCCCGGCCGACCTCACCAACGACCGGGGCGACACCCTGGTGATGCTGGCCGCGTACCACGGCCACGCCGACGCGGTGCGGGCCCTGATCGAGCGCGGCGCCGACCCGAACCGGGCCAACGACCGCGGCCAGACCCCGCTGGCCGGCGCCGTCTTCAAGGGCGAGGCCGCGGTGATCGACGCCCTGCTGGCCGGCGCCGCCGACCCGCTGGCCGGTACGCCGTCCGCGCTGGACACCGCCCGGATGTTCGGCAAGGACGACCTGGTGGCCCGCTTCGACCCGCGCTGACCGGTTCCCCTTACGCTTGACCACCATGGAGATACGCACCACCGGGTTCGGCCACCCGGACGCCGAGAAGCTGTCGGCCGAGGTCCAGCAGGAGTACGTGCGCCGCTACGGCGACATGGACCAGACCTCGATCCACCCCGACCACTTCGACCCGCCCTACGGCCTGTTCGTGGTCGCCTACCTGGACGGCGAGGCGGCCGCCTGCGGCGGCTGGCGGGTGAACGAGAAGGACGAGGAGGGGCTGGGCGAGGGCGACGCCGAGCTCAAGCGGATGTACGTGGTGCCCACCGCCCGCGGCCGCGGGCTGGCCCGGGGCGTGCTGCGCCATCTGGAGCAGGCCGCGCTGGCGGCCGGCCGGACCAGGCTGGTGCTGGAGACGGGCAACAAGCAGCCCGAGGCGATCGCCCTCTACACCTCCGAGGGCTACCTGCCGATCGTGAAGTTCGGCTACTACAAGGACCACCCGGACAGCATCTGCCTGGGCAAGTCCCTGGTCCCGGCCGGGTCCTGACGCCACCCGACGGCCGGCCCGGCGCACCGTACGGGGCCGGGCCGGCCGTCGCCGTCAGCGGGCGTCGGCCGGGGCGGCCCCGACCGGTTCGGGCGGCGGGCCGGGGCGCGAGAGCGCGCTCGGCCACCACATGTGCCGGTCCAGGTCGATGGCGAGGGCGGTCACCAGCACCGACCGCACCACCAGGGTGTCCAGCAGGACGCCGAGCGCCACCGCGAAGCCGATCTCGGCGAACCCGACCACCGGCAGCGTACCCAGCACGGCGAAGGTGCTCGCCAGGATCAGGCCGGCCGAGGTGATCACCCCGCCGGTCGCGGCCAGCCCGGCGATCGCACCCGCCCGGGTGCCGCGGTGGACGGACTCCTCCCGCACCCGGGTCATCAGGAAGATGTTGTAGTCGATGCCCAGGGCGACCAGGAAGACGAACACGAACAGCGGGAAGGCGTTGTCCTGGCCGTCGAAGTGGAAGCCGTGCGCGAAGACGAAGGCGCTGATGCCCATCGCCGCCGCGTACGAGAGCACCACCGTGGCGATCAGCACCAGCGGGGCGACCACCGCCCGCAGCAGCAGGGCCAGGATCACCAGGACCACGCCGAGCACCAGCGGGATGATCGCCCGGTTGTCGGCCGAGGCCGCCCGCCCGGCGTCCAGGATCACGGCGGTGCTGCCGCCGACCTTGGCGTCCGCGCCCGGCACCGCGTGCACGGACGTGCGGACCCGGTCCACGGTGTCCTTGGCGGCCTGGCTGTCCGGGGGGTCGGCCAGGGTGGCCTGGAAGACGGCCAGACCGTCGTGGGCGACCACGGGGGTGGTCGCGGAGATGCCCGGGGTGGCGGCGGCCGACGCCCGGACGGCCTCGGCCGGGCCGGTCGCGCTGATCACCGTGAGCGGTGCGCCGGTGCCACCGGGGAAGTGCTCGGTCAGCACCTGCTGCCCGACCACCGAGTCCGGCGTGCCGGTGAAGGTGCCGGCGGTGGACAGGCCGTTGGCGTTCAGCGAGACCAGCCCGATGCAGCAGGCGCCCAGGGCCAGGGCGGTGCCGATCCAGACCTTGCGCGGCTTGCCGCCGATCCAGGCGCCGACGTGCGCCCAGCGGCCGGTCCTGGTCGGCTCCGCCGTCCCGTACCCGGGCTTGACCGGCCAGAACACCCAGCGGCCGCAGATCACCAGCAGGGCCGGCAGCAGGGTCAGCATGGCCACCAGGGCGACCAGGACGCCGATCGCGCAGACCGGGCCGAGGCCGCGGGTGGAGTTCATCTCGGCGACCAGCAGGCAGAGCATCGAGGCGACCACGGTGGCGGAGCTGGCCAGGATCGCCGGCCCGGCCCGGTGCAGGGCGTACGCCATCGCCTCGTGCCGGTCCTCGTGCCGGCGCAGCTCCTCGCGGTAGCGCGCGGTGAGCAGCAGCGCGTAGTCGGTGCCCGCGCCCAGCACCAGCACGATCAGGATGCCGGCGCTCTGGGCGTTCACGGTCAGCCCGGCGTGCTCGGCCAGCAGGTAGATCAGCGCCTGGGCGACGAACAGGGCCACACCGGCCGACAGCAGCGGCAGCAGCCACAGGGTGGGGCTGCGGTAGGTGAGCAGCAGCAGGATGATCACCACCGCCACGGTGGCGAACAGCAGGGTGCCGTCGATCCCGGCGAAGGCCTCGGCCTGGTCCGCGCCGATGCCGGCCGGGCCGGTCACATGGGTGGCCATGCCGTTGCTGCCGGCGGCGGCGGTCGCCCGCATGTCGTCCACGGCCGAGCGCAGGTCGTTCCAGCCGGTGCTGCCGATCTCCACCGGCACCACGGTCTGCATCGCCTTGCCGTCGGCGGACAGCTGCGGCCCGATCACCCGGCCCACCACGTGCGGCACGGTGGCGAAGGACGCCGCGTCCTGGGCGGCCTTGGCCTGGTCGGCGGCGGTGATGCCGTCGGGCCGCTCGTAGACCACCACCGCCTGGGCGGTGTCGATCGGTTGGAAGGTCCGCTGCTCGACCAGGACCTGGGTGGACTCGGCGCTGCCCGGCAGCCAGCTGGAGGCCTCGTTGTCCTCGGCGTCCATCAGCTTCCCGGCGAGCGGGCCGGCCACCACCAGCAGGATCACCCAGAGGCCCAGCACGATCCACTTGCTGCGGCGCCCGCACGGCAGCGCGGCCAGCCTTCCGGTCGGACTCATCGGGCGCTCCCACGGGATCCGGCGACTGGGACGGGCATGCGTCCCAGCGTGCCATCGGCCCCGGGAGGCGGCAGCTCGAAGCGTCGCGCGGTGGACGGTGAGGGGTGGACGGTGAGGGGTGGACGGTGAGGGGTGGACGGTGAGGGGTGGACGGTGAGGGGTGGACGGCGACAGGATCGGCCGCCTCCGGTGGCGGGAACGGGCAGCGGCCGGGAAGGTGAGCGACGGGGCCGCCACGACCCGGGAGGACGAAGATGCCCGAGATCACCACCGCGTACGCGACCGGCACGCCCTGCTGGGTCGACCTGACCGCAGCCGACCAGCAGGCGGCGCTCGGCTTCTACCGCGACCTCTTCGGCTGGCAGGGTGAGATCGGGCCGGCGGAGCTCGGCGGCTACGCCGTGTGCAGCCTCAACGGGCGGGCGGTGGCCGGGATCGGCCCGCAGCTGGCGCCCGACGGCCTGCCGCAGCCACCGGTCGCCTGGACCACCTATCTGGCCTGCACCGACGCGGACGCGGTCCAGCGCGCCGTGGTCGAGGCCGGCGGGACGGTGCTGATGCCGGTGATGGACGTCCCCGGCACCGGCCGGATGCTGCTGGTGGCCGACCCCGCAGGTGCGGTGTTCGGGGTCTGGCAGCCGGCCGACTTCATCGGCGCCCAAGTGGCGGGCGAGCACGGGGCGTTGGTCTGGAACGAGCTGCACACCGCTGACCCCGGCACCGTCGAACCGTTCTACCGGGCGGTCTTCGGCGCCGAGATCGCGCTGATGGAGGGCATGGACGACTACTTCGCCTTCAACGTCGGCGGCCGCGCCGTCGGCGGTACGACCAGGCTGGCGAACGATCCGCCCGGCACCCCCGCGCACTGGCTGACCTACTTCGCCGTGGACGACGTGGACAGCACGGTCGACGCGCTGGTCAAGCGGCAAGGGACGGTGCTGGCCCCGCCGTTCGACATGCCGGCCGGCCGGATGGCGGTCGTGGCGGATCCGCAGGGCGCGGCCTTCGCGGTGCTCAAGCCGCAGCCGATGTAGCCGGGGCCGGACCCGGATCGAGCACCGCGGAGAAGCTCGCCCCGTCGTCGGAACCCTGCACCGCGACGGTCTGGCTGCGCGCCGCCCAGGCGCTCGGCGGCGGCAGCTTCA
>NZ_JBFAQT010000058.1:0-34467 GCF_040678895.1 Kitasatospora sp. NPDC049258 | reverse complement strand
ACCACCGGGAGGACGACCTCGTGCTCCTCGAAGCGCGTCATGGCGAGGGGGTCCGCCAGGAGCACGCTGGTGTCGAGTACGTACGTCCGCCGGTCGCGTTTGCCGGAGCGGGTCGCCGGCTCGGGCCGGGTGCCGCGGTCTTCGAGGCTCATGTGGCGTCTCCCTGGCAGGGGCTGGTGCCGGGCAGCTGGGGCATTCGCGAAAGTGAGTCGACGGCTGACGACTGCCTTGCCGCGGCAGTCAACTCTCCGTACCGGCGCCGGCCGACAATCCGCGAGCGGACGGCACGGCCAGTGATATGGGCGTTCCTTTCAACGAACGATAGTCAGTGATGCGCGCCGCTCAAACGTGACGTGGATCACATCCTTTCCGGTGCCAGCCGCGCTCGGCGGCCGCTATCCGCAGCGTGGTCGATCGAATACGTACCGCCGCAGGTCCGCGATAGGCGCCCCGATCACCCTTCCCGACCGCGCGCCAGAGGGGGATTCCGAGCCGAGAACCCTTGAGGTGCGCTCAGGTCCGCGCAGCAGCGAGAGGCTCACCGTACGGACCGTGGCCGCGCGGCGCCCTCGGCGAGGCCGCGGTCTCAGCCACGCGCACCGACACCCTCCGGGCCATCTCGCCATGCCCGACCGAGGCCCCGTCGATCCGTCAGAGGACGCGGACCCCGGCCCCTCGCAGGCGCTCAGGTCGGCGGGCGCCGGCCGCGTCCAGGTCGCCCTGCACGCCCTGCCCCCCCGGTGGTGCCCGAGCGTGAGCGCACCCGCAGATGCGGGTCAGAGCAGCGTCCGCACGATCGCCCTCGACAGTCACACCCTCCCGGAGCTCCGGGTGCGCCTACGGATGCAGCTCCGCCAGCTCCCGGTCGATCCTCCGCGCCCGCCGCACCATCGCCAGGTACGGCTCCGGCTTCCTCGGTTCCACCGCCGCCTTGTTCACCACGGTCTTCGCCAGTGCCTTCCGTGCCGTGCTCTCTGCCATCACCGGAGGCTACGCCGAACCTCTTCATGCTCAGCAGAGATTCAGGCGCAAACCCTTGCTACCCCACGGGGCCCCGGGCCGGCTGAACACCCGTGGTCGCGGACTAGTCCTGTGGACGGTAGGGATCAGTCGCTGCCCAGATCACCGGCCAGCCCGGCCAGCATGGCCTCGCGCATCGCGGCGGTCGCGACGGCGAGGGTCGCCGGATGGGGAAGGTACGCGTCGGTGTGACATGCCGGACCCACCGGGCCGAGTCTGCTGCCGGGTTCGCCCGAGCCGACGAACCAGTACACGGCCGCCGTCCCGAAGGCCCGGACGAGAACGCTGACGTCATCCGAGGCAAGTGCGGGCGGGACGGTCAGGTGACGTACCGGCAGCCGGGCCTCGTGCACCGCGGCCAGACGGTCACGGACCCGCGCCGTATTCTCCACCCGGGGGACGCGACTGTGCTGTGCCAGTTGAACATCCTCGCCGAAGGCTAGTCCGGCGGCGGCCGACTCCGCCCGCACGACCGAGTCGACGCGGCCGAGGATCAGTTCCCGTACGCGTTCCTCGAAGGTGCGGATGTTCACCGTGACGGCCACGCTCGGCGCGCGCAGACCTGGTGCGGCCGGCGCCACCATGGCGGGCACGGACACCACCGCCTGCTCGAACGGCGGCACGTCACGGCCCACCACGGTGTGCAGGCGCTGGGTGAGATTCGCGGCGAACAGCACCAGGTCGGGGCCGGAATCCGGGAGGCCGGTGTGCCCGCCCGGAGCACCTGCCGTGACGGTCAGCGTCTCCGCGGCGGCCAGCGCCGTTCCGGGTGTGGAGGCAAGCACTCCGACCGGAGCCATGGCCGACACATGCTGGCTGAGCAGGACGTCGGGATGCGGGACAGCCTCGACCAGTCCGTCGTCGACCATCCTGGCGGCACCGCTGCCCAGTTCCTCCGCCGGCTGCAGGATCAGGACGATCCGTCCGCTCGGCAGATCCGGGCGGCCCGCCAGCTGTGCGGCCGCCCCGGCCAGCGCCGCCAGATGCAGGTCGTGCCCGCACGCGTGCATCACCCCATCCTCCTCGCTGGCGAAGGCGGCTCCCGTCCGCTCCTGGAGCGGCAGGGCGTCCAGCTCCGCGCGCGCCGCGACGACGGGCCCGGGGCCGCGGTCGAGCACCGCCACCAGGCCGGTGCCACCGATCGCCCGGGTCACCGCGAAGCCCTCACGGCTGAGCACCTCGGCAAGGAGCCCGGCGGTGCGGTGCTCCTGGAACCCGAGTTCGGGGCCGCGGTGCAGGGATTCGTAGAGGGCCGGGGCCCAGTCCGGCAGCCGCAGAGCCGTCACCGCTGGCCCGTCATGCGCGCCTCGGCCAGCCGCATCGATGTCCCGGACCGCAGCGGACGGGCGGCCAGAAGCTCCGCGATCATCCGGTTCTGATTCGCCGGCGTCGGCGGCTCGACGGGTTCGAACGCCCGGCGCAGCACCGTCGCCAGCAGACGGGAGGATGCCTTGCACTCCTTAGGGTCATCCCCCGCGCCCGGTCGCGCGACGAAGCCGTTGACGACGGCCTCGATGGAAAGCTGACCCTCTTCGGAGCAGACCGCTTCCCGGATCAGGCCGTTCACCCGTAGCAGCTCCAAATACTCCTGCCGCGCCAGGACGGACGCGAGCGATATCCCCATGGCGTCCGGATTCACCGGTGGCGCCACGTGGGTTCCCAGGACTCGTGCGTCGCGGGTGTTGTAGGCCCGCAGTACGGGATTCGCCATGACCTGCTGGTAAAGCACGCAGCCGGCCGCGTGCAGGCTGGCGAGCCTGCGATCATGTGGCAGGTGTGCGATGAACTGTTCGTGGACCCGGTCGAATTCCCGGACCAGCACATCGTCGATGATGTCTTCCTTGCTGTTCCAGTGCGTGTACACCGTTCCCTTGCCGATCCCCGCGTGCTCGGCGACGTCCTGGACGCTGATCTTCGGGTACCCGATCCGCAGCACGAGATCGACCATGGCGTCGAGGACCCGGGCGGATCGGCCACAGGGGTCGCCGCCCGCCGGCCCGGTGCGGAGCGAACCGGTCATCGAGTTGCCGAGCGGCTGGACAGTGGACTGCCGAGTGGTCATCAACATCGTCTGCTCCCCGTGGATGTCGTGCGTTTGGCGTCGGTGAACGCGGCCTGGCCCGGTCTAGCCCAGACCGACGCTGATGGTGCCGTCGGGGCCCGGGCACCCGACGATCAGTTGGAACAGCGCGGCGATCCGCGCGTCTCCGGTCACTGCGGCGATCACATCGCCGCGCAGACTGTTGTGAATGCGCCCTGCCGCCCCGGCCGCCGCCGCAGCGAGCAGCACCCGGTGCGCGACCCGTGCGGCAGCGGCGGTGGCCGTGTGCAGCCGCCGCAGGTCGGCGGTGGCCTCGCCGATCGGAGCCGCGACGATCACGGTCGCCGAGGCGGCGGCGTAGTCCGGTGCGAGCCAGCCCATCGCGTCCTGGCCGCGCTGGAGCTGTTCCGTGGGCGCCAGGCCCGCTCGGACCACCACCAGGCCCTTCTCCGTGGCCCGATAGCACCCCGGTTCCCAGCAGCCGCCCGCGTCATCGAGGCAGGAGCGGTGAACGACCAGGTACGACTTGAGTGTGCCGTCAGGGGTTCCCGCCAGCTCGGCGGGCAGCGACCCGAGCCGGCCGAGCCGGTCCGTGCCCAGGGCGTTGAACACCCGGTGCCCGGAGTGCCGGCGCCGTACCAGGTCCAGGTGCCGGTCGATCGCAGACCGGCTGCCGAACCGTCGCGGCGGATCCAGCACGACCCGGCCGACCGGCCGCTCGTCCGGTCCCAGGTCGAGCAGTTCACCCCAGGACCCGCTGCGGCCTCGCTCGGCCAGCTCGACCACCTCGTCGACTCCGACGCCCGTGGTGCGAGCCGCGTCGCCGATCGCCGCCAGGGCCAGCCCCGCCTCCTGGAGGCACAGCCTCGTCGCGTACCGGTGGTAGCGGTAGGAAACCTTGCTCTCACGCGCCGTCAGTACCAGCGTGAACCGCGTGCCCAGGCCCGCCGGGCCCGGTCCCTCGGACGCGGGGCGGGAGACCGGGAGCAGCCGCAGCTCCCCCGGCTCGACGTACCAGGCTCCGGTGTCCGTCACGAGGTAGAGCTCGATCGGGTAGAACCCCCGAGCCGAGGCGAGCCCGCGGTGCGCCCAGCCGCCGGAGTGTGCGAGGTTGCCCGACTCCCAGCGGAGCGGAACGTGCACGCACCGCAGCACGGCCAGCAGCCATTCGGGGACGCTCGGCCCCGCGTCGGCCTCGACCGGCCGGATCGCCGCAGGCCGTTCGCACGCGAGTTCACCGGTCGGCAGCAGCGTGGACGGATCGAGCAGCAGCGTCTGCAGTTGATCCGACGTCGGCCACGCTTCCAGCAAGGGCGCGTCGGCGCTCGTCCGCGGGCCGCTGCGTTCGAGGCCGGGCAGAGCCCCGGCGGCCGGCAGCGGACGGGCGGGACGGCCGAGGAACCGGCCCACGGCCTCCGCCGCGACAGCCGCGGCGATCACGGCCCGCTCGACCGGGCCCGTCGGTTCCACCAGCCGCCCACCGTCGGACGGCAGCGCCACCGCGGTTTCGCCGATCCGGACCAGGACGTCCGGGGCGGCAGAGAGTTCGGCCCGCACCGACAACTGGCGAAGGCTCGCGTCCAGCAGCGGCAGCCAGTCGGCCGGCGCGGACACCGAAGCCGCGGCGGCGAGCAGTGCCGCGCATCGCTCATAGGGTATGGCTTCGGCCGGGTCGGCGAGGTCGGCGACGGCGAGCAGTTGGTCGGGGAGGTCCTCGGGGCGCGGCCGCTCCTCGCGTCGCAACGCCCCGCTGTACTCCAGGTAGTCCAGACATCGACCGACGGCGAGGCGCCGGGGCTCCGGTACCAAGGCCAGGAGTGCCGACTCCGCCGTTCTGCCGTCGAGCAGCGGGGAGAGGCGGTGCAGCAGCGGATGCAGCTCGGCCGGACCCCGGTAGCGGCCGGTACGGGTGGTCAGCAGCGTGCCCTCCCGGGCCGCGATCACGTGCACGCCGGCGAGGAGCCTCGGGAACTGTTCAGGTGGCATCGGCCCGCCCTTCGAGTTCGAGCCGCCGGATGGCGAGGGTGGGCAGTGGGTGGAACTCCACCGGGGCGATGACGGTCAGCCGGGCGAACCGGCGGATTACCGCGCGGACGGCGGCGACCGCCTCGATCTGGGCCAGCGGGCCGCCGAGGCAGTAGTGCACACCGTGGCCGAAGGAGAGGTGGCGACGGGCCGGCCGGTCGAGGAGGAACGGCTCCGGGTCCGGGTTCAGCCCCGGGTCGTGGTTCGCGGACAGGATCCAGGCGGCGACCAGCGCCCCCGCCGGGACGGTGGTGCCGGACAGGGTGGTGTCCGCCTCCGCCATCCGGGTCACCTGGGCGAAGGCCGGCCGGACGCGCAACGCCTCCAGCACCAGCTCCTCGACCCGGTCGTGTTCGCGTACCTCGGCGTCCAAGGCCGGCTGGACACACAGCTCGTGGACCGCCGCAGCGATCAGGGAGGTGGTGGTGACGTGCCCGGCCAGCAGGATCAGGCCCGCGAGCGAGGCGATCTCGTCGATCGTCGCGGGTACGCCGTCCACCTCGGCCGTCGCCAGACGGGACATCAGGTCCCCGCCCGGCCGAGCCCGCTTCGCCCCCGCCACCTCGGCCAGGTACCGGTGCATCTCGTCCATCTGCGCGGCGTCGCCCCGGCTGAATCCGACGGACCAGGTACGGAAACGGTCGATCCTGTCCTCGGGCAGTCCCAGGTACCTGGAGATGACCCGGATCGGCAGCGGATAGGCCAGGTCGCGGACGAGATCGAACCGGTCCGGGACCAGGCTGTCGACCAGCTCGTCGGCGATCTCGTCGATCGCCGGGGCGAGGCCGCTGACCGAGGCCGGCGTGAAGGCCTGGTTGACGATCCGCCGGATCCGGGTGTGGTCCGGCGGATCCATCATGGTCAGGTTGCCGCGCCCGAGCTGCGCGGTGGGAGGCATCAGCCGGGTCCGGTCCGAGGAGAAGAGCCCGCTGTCCGCCAGCACGGTGCGGACGTCCTCGGCTCGGAACACGTGGTGCATGCCGCCGAGTGCGAGGACCGGCGTGTGGTGCCGGGCATCGGCGAGCCAGTGCACCAGCCTGGTCCACCCCGCGCCGTCGAGTTCGGTGAGTGCCGGGAGTCCGGCCGCTGTCCCGGCCCTCACGGGAACGGGTGGGGGTCGGGGTTCAGCTGGTCCCGGGTCAGGTCGGTGCCGAGCCTGCCGAGCCGGCGCGGCAGGGTGAGCAACCGCGGCAACCCGTCGATCCGCCGGTTGCGGTAGCCGAAGGTCATCGGCACCGCGCCAGGGACGAGGACCTTGACGCAGCTGAAGCCGCCGGCCCGGTGCTCGGGCGTGGTCTGGTCGACCACCAGCACCTCGCCGACCCGCTCGGCGGCGGCCCGCAGGTCCACCGTGAGGTCGTCGCGGTCCGGCCGCAGCCGGTCCGGCCCGCCGATCTCGTCGACGCCGATGGTGGGCCCGCCGAAGAGGAAGTCGAGGCGGCGCGCGGCCTCGGGGTCCGCGTAGACGGCCGAGTGGTCCGGCATGGTGACGACCTGGTAGGGATCGCGCACCATCTCGGCGGCCCGGTCCGCCTCGTCCGGGTAGCGCCGGATCACGTCGCTGAGGATCGGCCCCAGTTCGTTCAGCGCGTTCAGCAGCGCCCGCTCCGGGTCCAGGCCGGCGCCCGCGGTGCACAGCAGTGCGGGCCCCTTCCGGTCCGGGTGCTCCGCCATCACCCAGACGGCCGGGATCCCGTAGTCCGTGGTGATGTCGAAGGCATGGACGCGGTACCCGGTGCTCGACCTGATCGCGCCCGCCTGGAGCGGCACGCTCCGGTCGTGGCAGGAGTCCAGGTCGATGGTCGGCGGGGTGGTCCGGGTGTACCAGGTGCACAGGAAGGCGTCGCGCTCGACCGTCTCCATGAGTCCGTGCAGCGTCGCCTCCTCCCAGGAGGAGCCGAGGGCGCAGCCGTTGGACACCTCGTAGTAGGAGACCGGATCGTCGCCGCGCAGGCGGTGGCAGTAGTAGTACGCCAGCGCCTCCGGCACCAGCCGGGCGCTCCCGGAGACGAACGAGTGCGCCCACACCCACCACAGCGGCCGGTCCGGATCGAACACGCGGTAGCGGAAGGTCGGGTCGTCGTAGCTCTCGTCCGGGTGGTGGCCGAACACGTCCGGGTGCACGGCGTGCGGCGCGAGTTCGCGCCACGTGCCTCGCACGGAGGACCGCAGGCCGCCCGGGGCCACGCCGCCGTAGCGCTCCAGGGCCTCCAGGATCGCGGTCAGCTCGCTGGTCCGGTAGTCGCGGCTGCGGCCGTAACCAGGCTCGGCCAGGTTGTCGAACCGCAGGGGCATCGACGCGCCGGCCATCACCAGCCCGCCCTCCGCGCCGCGGTCGGTGTGCCGGATCAGGCCGCTGAACGGGTCCACGTAGAGCTCGCGGACGGTCTCGAACTCGGCCATCACATCGCGGGTTCGCGACCCGAACGGGGTGATCTTGGGGGCGGGCCGCAGGACGTGCTGAGCCAGGCCCGCCGTGTCCTGCGGCAGCACTCCGCACTGCGGGCAGAAGGGATCGGGCAGGAAGAGGTGGCGGGTGGTGGCCAGGGTGGCCAGACCGACCACCGCCACCAGGCGCCGGTCCTCCGGGCCGGCCAGCTCGTCCACCACCAACGCGGCGGCCGCATCGGCCACCACCTGGGCGGCGAGTCCGTCGAGCAGCTGTGGCACGTCCCGTCCGAGCCGGGCGGCGTACTGCTCGCGCAGCGGGGCGAGCCACGCCTTGCCCGCGTCGACGCGTTGCCGCCGCAGGTCGAGGCAGTTCGGGCAGCCCGGCACGCCGGGGCGGGTGAGCGGTCCGACAACCACCTGACCGACCTCGGAGTGCACACTCAGCCAGGGGCGGTCGGTCGGGCCGTCCGCCGGGACATGCCAGGTGTCGCTCGCCAGCACCTCGACACCGAGGTCCGCGAGCACGTCGGAGAGGGTGCGGGCCAGCACTCCGGGCCGAACGGCCGCGCCGCCGGCGGTATTCGTCAGCGTCTCCGTCATCAGTCCACTACCACCTTCACTGCCGTGATTCCGAGTCGGGCGATGCCGGGGTCGTGGTCGAGGTCGACCACGGTCGTGCCGGGAGCGCGCAGCGCCACCGCCTGGCGCAGGTCCATGAGCGTGATCGACGGCGAACCGGGCAGGTCGGCCACTCGGTCGGGCAGCGGCAACGCCCGGCCGAGGGTCCGCGGCGCCAGGTCCGCGCGGCCGTGCATCAGCACTTGGTCGGTGAGCACGGCCTGCTCCATCGCACGGACGGCTGCGGCAGCGTGGCTGGTGCCGCGACCGTAGACGGTGCCGTGCCGGGTGGTCGCCACGGCGGTCGGGACGGTCTCCTCGAGCAGCACACCGAACCAGGCCTGGCGATCGCTCACCAGTAGGTGGTCCAGCGCTTCGCGCGCCTCGGCCGGCAGCCCCTCGCTGTCGTGCACCCGCACGACCGGTCCGGGTGCGTCCACCGCCCAGGTCTCAAGGAGGTCGAGCAGTGCCGTGGCGAGTGCGTCGTCCCGCGCCTCGGCCGCCGCGGTACCGGGCGCCGGCCCGGCGCCGGCCTCGCAGCGCCGCGCCCGGCCGACCGGTACCAGCGCCGGGCTGTCGTCCGCGAGGCGGCGGGCGCGCAGGAAGTGGCTCCCCGGAGCGGTGGCGATCCGGTCCGTGGCGGCGCGTAGCGCGGACAGGTCGTCGGTGGCGTCGAGGACGGGCCGTCCGGCCGCGTCGACCACGGCGCGCGGGTCGAGGGTCGACTCGAGGTGCACCGCGAGAGCTGCGAGCACGACCCGTCGCCGGGCCTGTCCGTAGTCGGAGCCGTCCGCGACGACCTCCACGTCCAGCGGGCGGATCGAGGCCCGACCAACGACCCGGGCCCGTGCGAGGTGCCGAGGCACCTGGGGCAGGTCGTCCTCGCCGATCTCGCGCACGACGCCGTGGACCGGGTCGATGACCGCCATCACCCGCTCGTCGAACGGTTCGGCGACCCGGTCCGGCGACGCGGGCCGCCACGGGTGCGACAGCGCCCGCCAGGACGTGGTCTCCTCCCGCGTGACCGTGAGACCGCTCCAGACCTCCGCGGACCCGAGTGCGACCCGCCGGACCAACTGGGCCGCGGCGGTCCGGGCCGCGGTCGGGTGGGGCAGCCCGTCGGCGAGGTCGCCGCAGCGCAGGGCGGCCACAACCTCGCACAGTTGCTCGGCGTCCATGGGGCCGACGACCACCGCGGCACCCTCGGCGTACAGTACGGCGCCTGCACGGCCCGCCCCGGACGCGGCACGGACGCCTTCGAACCAATCGCCGCGAAGGGGTCCGGCTCCTAGGACGACGGCCGGCAGCGTCAGCCCGCTGCGCTCCACCGCGCCCTCCAGTTCGGCGCTCTCACCCGTGAACCTCACCTCGCCGGGCACGGCCGGCCACCGCAGGATCCCGACGGACACCATCGCGTCCCGCACCCGGCGCGCCTGCGCCGCACGCGCGCCGCCGAGCTCATCGGCCGCCTGCTCGACATCCCGGCCCTGCTCGATCCAGGAGGACACCAGGCGGATCCAGCCGGACAGCCCGGCCGACAGCTCCAGCGGTCCGGACTCGGCCAGCCCGTAGGTCCTGCCCTCGTGGTCGATCGTGTAGGCGTTCATCCGCCGCGGAGCGCTCATCGGCCCTGCTCCGCACGCCGACGGAGGCTGGATCCCACAATGAACTGGCCGACGCTGACCTCGACGAGCGGGTCACGGCCGGTGGCCTCGGTGAAGGCGGCCGCGTCGTCCGTACCCAGCGGGCAGCCAGCCAGTCCCATCGCGCTGCTCGTCCCCGCGAGCGCGTGGTAGAGCACCCCGGTGTTCTTCAGTACCACTGCGTAGCCCATCCCCTCGTACTTCCACATCACCCGGCCGACCCGGGCCGCCACGACCAGCAGCACCTGTGGGAACGCGCCGGTCGTCGATCCCTGTGAGGCGACCCGCAGCATCCGGCGCACCGCGTGGTGCTGCAGCGGCTGCACGAGCTCCAGCTCGTGCCGGTGCGCGTCGTAGTGGTAGAAGCCGCTGTCCAGTCCCTCGCACCGGTTGATCACCGGGTACAGCTCGAGCTCGTACACCGAACCGCCCGAAGGACGCGGGGAGCTGACGAACTCGACCCCGTCCTCCTCGTGCATCCGCCGCACCCGCGCGGTGCGGTACAGCAGCTCGCCGAGCTGGTCGACCGAGACCGGGGACTCGTCGTCGTGCACCCGCTCCGACCGGCGTCCCTCGGCCACGTCGAAGTACGAGCCCTCACCCTGTCGGCGGTCGGCGAAGTCCGGTACGGCGAGCCCGACGCGCGGCCCCGGGTAGGGCGGCGGGGCGGCCGGCTCCGGTGCGAAGCCCGCCGAACGGCCCCACCAGGTGCCGCCGAACCCGTCGCCTACGTACCCGCGGTAGCCGAGCCGGCTGCGGTCGTGGAACAGCAACTCGTGCGGCGCCCACTGGCGGTAGCGCAGCTCCTGGGCCTGCTCGCCGTCCGGGTCGGCCAGGAAGCCGGCGAGCGAGAGCTGCTCGCGGAGGGCCCCCGCGAGCCCGCCGAGCACCGGCGCCACGTCGGACGCAGGATCGAGCGCGGCGGCCAGCAGCTCCCGTCGATGAATCGTGATCTCGGCGCTGGCCAGGGGAGATTCCAGGATCAGCGCACCGTGCTCGGCCCGGATGACCGCGTACCGGGACAGGTCGAGCCGCCCTTCGGCGGCGGGCGCGGGTTCGCGGGCGCGCAGTGGACGCACCACGAAGGCAACCCCGCGGTCGTCGGCGAATTCCTCTTCGAGCCAGCCTTCTCGCCGCAGCAGCCCGGTGACCTGGTCCGCCGCATCGGCCGGCTGCCCGGTGCCGGCCAGCCGTGCGACGACCTCCGCCGTCGACTCGCCGGAGGGCAGGCTGACGTGGTGCGGCCAGGCCATCAAGTGGGTGCGCCCGCCGCGTTCGGCGCTGAACACACCCGGTCTCAGTCGTTCGGTCCGCTGTGCGACAGCGTCCTGTGCCCGGGTCACCGGTCACCTCCCTCGATGGTCGTCGTCGGCTCTTCGCTCCGGGTCAACGCCGTGGCCAACAGGTGGCACAGCCGGTACCGGCCGACCGGTGCCACTCCCATCCGGGAGAGCTGGAGGTAGAGCAGGCTGATCGCGAAGCGGTAGATCTGGAACCAGTCGGAGGAGCGCACGTCCTCCCAGCGGGCCGACCCGGCCAGCTCTCGGTGGAACGCGCTGCGATCGGTCAGGTCCGCCGAGAAGCCGCCGGCCACCGCGGGCAGCGCGAACTCGCCGCGGGACTGCGCCTGCTGGGCGGCCCGGACCACCGGCGTGACCGCCTCCAGCCAGTCCCGGACGTACGCCGGCCGGTCCGGGCCGGCCGCCACCGCGAGCAGCCGGCGGCGCAGCGCCGGCGCCGAGCGGCGGGCGGCGTTGTCCCACGCCGCTCGGACGTCCGGCGCGGCCTCGAGGTTCAGATAGGCCTCGGCGTGCGACCGGAAGGACATCGCGGCGGACGCGAGCCCGCCCCGGCCGAACTCCTGGGCGGTGACCGCCATGAGGTCGGCGAAGGCCGGTCCGAGCCGGGCCTCGGGAGCGGCGCGCATCAGTCGCAGCGCCGGCACACTCGCCGCGTAGTGGAAGTCCTCCAGCAGAGCCCGCACCCCGGGGTCCGTTCCCCACGTCCCGTCGGGAGCGCCGGCCGTCCAGGTGAGGGAGTTGTCCGCAAGCCAGTCCTCCCGCAGCTCGACGCCGGCACGGTCTGCGGCCTGCTGTGCCCGGTCCCGGACGTCCACGAGGGTCATGGTCCGGGCCGAGGGACTGGAACGCAGTATCCCGTGCAGCCGCTGGTCGATCCGCGCCCGTGCCTCGGCCGCGGCCTCGACGGGGCCGCGCACCCCCAGGCGTAGGTGCGGTCCCCGCTGCCACTCCCGGGTCAGCCGGAACTGGCAGCCTGCCTGCTCCGCGGCCTCGGCGCACTCCCACAGCGGCCCGAGCAGCAGAGCGTTCCAACGGCTCTCGTCGTGGTAGGCGAGCAGCCCCTTCCAGTCCACGACCGGCCTGCCGATCCGGGTCACGACCTGCTGCTGCGCGGCGCTCACGCGTCCGCCTTCGTCTCGGTGAGCAGGGCCTGTGCGAGTGCTGCGCGCAGCATCAACTCGGTGGGCAACGTCACTCCTATCCGGTTGGCAAAGAGGTGGATGCAGATGTCCAGCGTCGCGATCGGGTCATCGGCGTCGGTGGTTGCGAACGTAAGGCCGCCGAAACCGATAGCGGGCGGGCGGTAGTCGTCCGCAGCGGTGCGCAACGCGGCCTCGAGCCGCTCGAGCGAGCGGGCGAAGCGGTGGGCCGCGGAGGGGGGCCGCTCCATGAGCGAGACGACACGGCGCAGGTCCAGCCGGGTGACGACCGGAACACCTGTGGCCTGCACGCGCCGGGCCCAGTCGGCGCCCGCCGTGAGCCCGCGCGCCGCGAAGAAGCCCGCCAGGATCAACACGACCAAGGAGTCCCGCGCAGCCGCCGGCGGATCCGCCGCGAGCACGTCCAGGGCGATCCCGGTGCTCTCGTCGAAGTGCTCCTCGCATGCCTCCAACGCAGCCCCGCGGCCGTACCGTTCGTGCTCCGGGGAGTAGACCGCCGACACCACCGAGCCGTCCGGGACCAGCTCGGCCGTCGCATCCGATCCGCCGATCCGGCCGCGCAGCAGCGCGTACTCCCCGGCGGTCATGCCGCGCCCGGACGGATGCTCGCGGCACCAGCGCCGCAGCTCCGTCGGCACTCGACGCTCCAGTACCGCTGCGGCGGCGTCCGACGGTGCCCGCAGCCGCAGCCGCACATGCGGACCGCCCTCCCAGTACCGCAGGACGAATGCGAGGTCGGCGAGTCCTTCGGAGCGCACGGTCTCGATCAGCGGCGCGACCGCCTCGGTCACCAGCCGGTCCTGCCCCTGATGCTGGTGCACGTGCCAAGAGCTCCAGGTCGTCAACACCGCGAACCCACCTCGACCGCGAACTCGGTCACGTGTCCGGATCCGGCCAGCGGATCGGGCAGGCACTCCTCGACGATCGCGTACTGGGCCTGACGGAGCATCTTCTCGGCGTCCGCGAACAGCAGCGGGCTGGTTATGTCGACGAACACCGGCTTACGCGCTTTGCTCTGGGCCCCGCCGTGGTCGGCGGAACTCCACGCCCGGAGGTAGAACCGGCTGCCCAGGCCGTGCGCTGCGAGCCACCGGTGCCAGGCACGCAGCGATTCCCGGGGCCCGCGCCCACCCGGGAACTCCTCTCGGCGCAGCAGCCGACGCGACCGCTGCAACGCGGTGGCCCCGAGCACCACCCGCGGGGTGGCCGACCGCGCCGCACCGGCCCGGCCGGGTATCGCAGGGGTGAACACCGCGATGCTCGGGTGCATCAGGTAGGCGCTTCCGAAGACCTGCTCGAGCAGTCTGACGAACGGCGGCAGCGCGAGGTCCGCGGCCATGCCGAGGTGCACCAGGCGCACGTCCCGGCCGTCCCTGTCACGGAGCACAGGCAGGCCGTACGCACCAGGCACGACGCGAACCGACGCCATCGGCAGGCGCTCCCCGTCCGGCCGGTCGGACGTGGTGCCGGGATACTGCAGCTCGCGCGGCGCCGTGCCCGTCCTCGAGTTGAGTGCCGACCCCAGCAAGCCGCTGATCTCGACGACATCCTGGTCCACGGTGGGGACCAGGTCCGCGATCGCGAGGCCGGCCTGCGCGGCGAGCCGCCCCCGGCCGCGGCCGTGCCCGCCGTGCACCACGTTCACCACGCGGCGGATCCCGGCCTCGGTGACCTCCTGCAGGTAGAAGGTGGCTGAGCGGTTCGGGTGTACGAAGGGAAAGTCGTCGAGCAGCTGGTCCAGCTCCCCCACGGCGAGCGAGCCTTGCGCCGCCCGGCCGAGCACCTCGCCGGTGAGAGCGGACAAAGCCCGGCCGAGTTCCCGCACCATGCGGCCGGAGCACGTGGCCAGATCGGCTCCCCAGGGGGGCGCCGCCGGCCCGATGATCCTCCCGAGATCGCCGTGCGGGTCCAGACGCGCCCGCCCGAGGCTGTCCAGGGCAACGGTCAGCGACACGTCGTAGTGGGCGCCGAATCGTTTTTCCAGGTGCTCGGCTGCCGCCGCCTTCGCCGGCAGCTTGAGGTCGTAGAGTGCCAGCAGCCGCCGGGCCTGGTCGAGTTCGTCGAGCACAGCGCCGTCGGGGCGGTCGGGAAGTTCGTAGGGCCAGTCGGCCGCGACCGACATCTCGTGCGCTTTGACGGCGGGCAGCTCGATCCCGAGGTGTCGTCCCAACCGCACGGTGGCAGCCTCCGCCGCCGCTGCAGACGAGTCACACAGCGCGTTGTCCAACGCAGCCAGCCCGGCGGACAGATCCGCAGTGCCCTGCTCGTCGGCGAGCGCTGCCCAGACGGCCCAGGGCCGGGGGTGGTGGTCCGCCACCGGATGACGGTGTTCGATCATCCCCGCGGCCAAGCACCTGCTCACCAGGCCCGCTCCGCCGATCACTCGAGCAGCCAGGTCCGCCACGGTGTCCCCGGGGGCCAGGGCACGCAGCATCGCGTCGATCGCGGGGTGCTCCGCCACTCGAACAGTCTGCTCCCGCTGCCCGGCCCGGATGAACAGCCAACCGCCCTCGACACGTACCAGACTCGGGTTGACCCGCACCTCGAGCTCGGCAGTTACCGGCACCACGGCACGCAGAGCCTGGGTCAGCGCGCCGATCACCGCGCCGTCCAGCTCGACCAACAGCCGCTCTCGGGCCGCCACGCCGCCGGGCAGGCCCCAGCGGGCCGGAATCGTCACCATCCAGGAACTGAACGGGCTGGTCTTCGCGGCCGCGCGGGCCGCCATCCGAGCAAGCCGGAGTTGCCTCTTGCGCTGCGGTGCCCCCGTCGTCCCCACGGCCCATCGCTGTGCGATGTCGGCCAGCTCCCGGCTGGTGGCCTCAAGGCCGGTCCGGAACCGCCGATCGAGGCAGAGCTCGCGCAGATGTCGCAGGTCGTCCGCCTCGGCCGCCGCCCACTCGGCGTCCAGTTGCGCGTCCAGGGAGTGCACCCGGTCCCGCGCGGCCGTCCAGGAACTGACCGCGGCGACCGCCCGCTCGGACATCAGTGCCACGGCCTCCTGCGCGACCCGCCGCGACAGGTCGTCCTGGTGTACGCCTCTGCGGGCGGCGACCAGCACGGCCCGCTCATGTCCGGTGTGTGCGCCGATGTCCTGGAACAGGGCCGCGCCAGCCTGTTCGGCGGACTCGACCAGTAACCTGAGGGCCTCGGCCTCCTCGGCCAATGCCAGCTCGACACTTCGGTGGTGAAAGCCTCTGAGAGCATCTCGACTCAGACCGGCCACCCGAACGAGGAGCACCTCGTCCACTGCGGCCCGTCCGGAGAAGATGGCAGGATTCCGGACAGAGTTCACCTGTGACCAACCCCCGTGATTCGCCCACTGATCGGCATTTCAGAATGTGCTTGGCCGGCTGGCGCGAAGACGCATCCGGCAACATGCGAGCGGCTTCAGCACGCCGCCGAAAAACGAAACATCTGTCGAATCAGGGGATCGAGGCCCACCAAGCGCTCAGCCCCGGCAGCCACCGACGCAAGCACTTCTCCTGACCGTTGTCGTGCGCCACCATTCCGCACTCACCCCCGCGAGTTGCCGATATCTGACTGACAGTCAAGTTCATTCGCTGTCAGCCGAGTTCGATCTTAAGCGTCGCACATCGACCGCGCAAGGTCGATCGCAATCCAACATGATCCAACAACGCCGCGGCCCACACCGGGCACACGAAGACATGCCACGGTCCCGCGGCGCGCCCGGGGCGCCGCGGAACCGTGTACGTTCAGCTACCGGGAGGATCTACCGGAGCATCTCCACCCCGAAACGACCTGAGGTCAGTTGGAGCTGCAGGAGCAGCAGATGTAGCAGAAGCAGTTGGTCGACGAACCGACCTCCGGCATGCCGTGGTCAGCGGTCAGCGCGGTCACCGCACCGCCCTGCTCGACGACGTCGAAAACGTCGATGGACAGGTCGTTGACGTCGACGAAGTAGTCCTCGGGGATCATTGCGACTTCCTTCCACTGATGATGAATACGGTCCAGCTCCAGGTGAATCAGAATTCGAACCCCGGATTCGAGGAGCTGTCTTCAGCATGGCTGGCCTCAGGGCTCTAGGTCACGCGTTCAAAACCGATGACCAGAAACCACAGCGGGTCACGGGACCCGCCCGCAGGCCCGCGTCGCAACTGTCCGGGCCCACTCAGCCGGCCGAACGGGCCCGGACCGAAGGCCGCCGAGGCTTGCGAGCGGCCAGCCGCTCAGCGGCCCCCCTGACCCGAGGATCCCCGGCCTCCCGCGCGGCCTCGATCTGTGCCCGGGCCACATCACCGCGCAGCTCGCCGAGGGCCATCAGCGCGGCCATCGCCACCGGCGCCTCCGGATCCGCCACGGCCGCGCCCAGGGCCTCCGCCGCGTCCTCGGCATCCGGGTGCCCGATGTAGCACAGGATGTCCGCCGCATGCCGCCGTACCGCACGGTCGTCCGACCCGAGCGCTGCGACCAATGCCGGCACCGCGGCGGATCCGAATGCGGCGATGTCGTCGGTCAGGGCATTTCGCTCCTCGCTGTCCTGCTCGCCCAGCAGCGCGAGCAGGTACGGCACCGCGCGGGGCTCCTTGATGCGACCCAGCGCCCACCGGGCCTTGCGGGCCACCGCTCCGTCCGGGTCCGTGACAAAGGGCAGAACGGCGTCCACCGTCTCCGGATCGGCGAACTTGCTGACCACGTGCAGGGCCCGGACCCGCACCTCCGATGGCCGGTCCTCCCCGACAGCGGCGAGCACCGCCGGCCGGGTGGCCTCCTCCAGCCGGGTGACCGCCCAGGTCATGGTCTCCCGCACGAAGAAGTCCTGCTCCGCCCACAGGGCGTCGACGAGTACATCGGCGCACCCGATCTCGGACTGCGACCCGATGGTGAGCGCCGCGGTGTTGCGGACACTGCGTTCCGGGTCCGACAGCTTCTCGAGCAGCTCAGCAGCGGACATCACACTGTTGTCGGGTGGTGAGGTTGACATTCAAGGATTCCTATTCTGGTGATCGACGAGACGGATCGGCCGTCGCTATCCGGCGATCTTCCTGATGGATCGGACCGACCAGTTCATCGTCAGGACGGCCAGCACCGCGATCAGCCCGAAGGCGACCGGAACAGACGAGTCGGAGAGGTTTCCGCTGAACAGCGCGCGACCGGCCTGGACGGTGTAGTAGAGCGGATTGGCCTTCGCGACCACCTGCATCCAGTGCGGAGCGAGCGACATCGGAAGCAGGATTCCGGTCAGCAGGATCAGCGGGAGCGAGAAGAGCTGGAGGATCTGTGACATGGCGGTCTCCTGACGGACCGCCAGGGCGAGCCCGTACGAGACCCCGGAAGCGAAGACACCGGTAACGGCCATCAGGAGCAACATGATCACCAGGCCACCCGGGCTGGGGCGCATACCCATGGCCATCGCGACCAGCACCACCAGGAGTGCCTGGACCACCAGGATGAGGACATCGCGGAGGACCCGGCCGAGCACAATGGCCGGCCGGCTCGCCGCGCTGGCCGCCAGCCGCTCCAGAACCCCCGAGCGAATCTCGGCGATCATCCCGAATCCCACGAAGAGAGACCCGAACAGAGCGACCATGACCATGACGCCGGGCGTGAACTGCAGGAGTGTGCGTGCCTGGGACTCGCCGACCGTGGTGTTGGCCAGCAGGGGCGCGAACAGCAACAGGTAGAGGACGGGCTGCAGGATGCCGAAGAGCGGCCACACCGGATTTCGCGCCGACTTCCCCAGTTCGTAGCCGAGGAACATCAGTGTGTGCTTGAACACGGGTACTTCCTGACTGTGAGGCTGTGGCGGGAGTTCCGCAGGTCTGACTGTGCGGTCAGCCGCCGTCTCGAAGTGAGCGACCTGTCTTGCGGAGGAAGACGTCATCGAGGGTGGCCCGATCCAACGAGATCGACCCGACGGCCACCCCGTGGTCGCCGAACGCTCGCAGCAGGAGCGGAACGGCCTGCTCGCCGTCGTCGAGGTAGATCCGCAGCAGCGGTCCGTCGATCCGCGTCTCGCGCACGTACGGCAGCGCATTGACAATCCTGCAGACCTTGTCGTCCGAGGTGAGCTCCTCCGCGAAGCGGAGGGTCACGACATCGTCCGCCATCTCGCGTGTCAACGCGGCGGGAGTGCCCTCGACGACGACCTCGCCGTGATCGACAATCATGAGCCGGTCGCAGAGGACTTCGGCCTCGTCGAGGTAGTGCGTGCTGAGCAGCACGCTCGTGCCCGTGTCCCGAAGCGTCCGGATCTGGTCCCACAGATTGGCCCGGCTCTGCGGGTCGAGGCCGGTCGTGGGCTCGTCGAGAAACACCAGCGGCGGACGGTGGACCAGGCCGATCGCCAGAGCCACCCGTCGCTTCTGGCCACCCGAAAGAGTCCGCGCTGGGCGATCCGACAACGCGGTCAGATCCAGTGCCTCGAGCATCTCCTCGGTGCGCACCACCGCTTCGGGCGTGGACAGCCCGTTGAGCCGAGCGGCGAGCATGATGTTGGCCCTCGCCCCGTTGTTCTCGTCCACGCCGCCCGCCTGACTGACGTATCCGATGTGCGGCCGGACCCTCTCGGGAGCGCTGAACAGATCGTGGCCGGCGACCGTGCCGGAACCGCCGTCGGGCTGAACCAGCGTGGCCAGCATGCGAATCGTCGTGGTCTTCCCGGCACCGTTGGGGCCGAGAACTCCGAAGATCTCACCCCGCGCGACCGCGATGTCGAGGCCTTTCACGGCTTCGACAACCACCGGCGGTTGCTGTGGACGCGCCCGCGCGCGGAACGTCTTCCGTAAGCCTTGCACCTCGATGATCACTGCTATGTCCCTTCTCCTGAGTGAGGTTGGCCGTCGCGCGAAGGCGGACCGGCTCGGCCGTGTCCGACAATTCGCGCGGGATGAACGGCGAGCGAGGATGCCTGAGGGTGCCCCCGGCCCAAGGCGGGGGAAGTGTCGCGCGCCCGGGAATTGTCAGACCCGACCTAGGGAACTTCGTCCCGTTCCACTCGGCCTGCCACGCCCTCCAGCCACTCGAACTGCGCACGGAACTCGGCCGAGGTGAGGCGCAACGCCTCATCGATATGACGAGGAGCGCCCTTCTGATGCTCGGTGGCCAACGCCCGCTCCGCCATGGCGAACCCCGCCTGGAGAACCTTCCGGCGATCCCGGATCGCGGCCAGCAGCTCGTCCTTGGGAAGCTGGTCCATGAAGGTGATCGCGACCAGGAACGGGTCCACGATCGGCATGATGTTCCGCCAGTAGCCGTCGAGTTGCCGCCGGAACTCGCTTCGCCCCTCGTCCGTGATCGCATAGACGGTCTTGCTGCCCGTGCCGCGCTCCACGACCTCGAGCAGCCCTTCCTGGGACAGCTTGGTCAGAGCGTGATAGATCGAACCGAAGGCAACGTTGGCCCAGTGCTCGACGCCCCAGAGCTCAAGCTTCTTGCGAACCTCGTAGCCGTGGTGCGGCCCAGCGAGCAGTGCGCCGAGGATCAGCACTCTCGTCGATGACATGCTCCAATTTATATACAAGTTTGAGCACTACGGCAAGCTCGGATCAGCGAGGTGCGGCGTCAGCCCGTTCCACTCGAGGCCGTCACTCTTCCTACCCGCCTGAGCTGCGCCGTCGTGCGGTGCGCATGGTCGCGGCGCCCGGGCACGACCACGGAGGAGCCCGACGACCAAGGCGACGCGCTCGGTCCGGTCCAGGCGCCGCACCGCCGCCAGAACGTGCGTGCAGTCGGTCCGGTGCGCGCGCCACCCTGCGCGCCCCCTCACATCTGACGCGCTACCACGGCGCCGGCCGCCTCGGGTGCCCCTGACCGGCACCGGGTGTCGGCGTACGCAGGAACGTGGCTCTGGCAAGACTTTCGTAGCCGGAGATCGTCTTGGTTCGGTGGGTGCTCGAACCGCGTTGCGGCCCGCCGTTCCACCGGCCTGGACGGTCGCACGGCTACTGAACCGGATCTGTATGCCCTTGCATCCCGCAGACTCAGCCGCGGAGCCTGCTTCCGCAGGTAGCTCATCGCGGCCACGACCCCGGCGGAGCGCATCAGTGCGCCAACGGACGAGGCCAGTGGGTCAGGCGGTCGGATGCCCTTGATCCGCTGGAGGTAGAGCTCCTCCCGGTTCTCGGCCATCCACGTGATAGCAGGGATGTGGTGGATGCTGCCGTCGTGCCGGTCCACCAGGTAAGGGCCGCTGCCAACGAGGCTGTCGCGGACATCACGGGTGCGGGCGTACTCTGCCGAGTTCCAGAAGACGAGCCAGCCGACCGCGTGCTCCTCCACGTCGCAGACGGCAAGCTCGCGGAGCGGTCCTGCCCACGTCAGCCGTTCTCGGGCCAGCAGGGACTCGGCCTGTCATGGCTGGCTTGAGACGCCGCGGCCCGCCATCGACCAGGACTCTTCACTCACCGCTCTGCGATCGGAGACTGTCCCCGGCGCGGCCGGCGGCGAAGGTGTCGTCGCGATCGGCCTCGGCGGCGCACCGTGTGGGAGCCGGTGCCCCGGAGCCCAGGGCGATCGCTGCTTGCACGGACACCGGCACCGCTCGTAGGTGCGAGTAGCGGCCCGCGGGGCTCTGCGACGCTTCCGCCCATACCGAGGTCGTCCATGGTTGACCACGCCCTCCACGGCCACCTCCGTGGGGGAGGCTCCGGGCCAAGTCCCTCCGGCTCGCCACCCTGTCCACCACCGCGAACATCTGCGGTCACCTCACCGCCCGGACGGTCCGTGACGCCCAGGGCGCTGGCGACGCAGCCGTGCCGGTCCCGCCCGTTCATCGGGTTGACCCCCGAAGGACGGCTCACCCGCCCTTCGGCCGTCCGGGGTGGCGCCGGCCTTCTTGCCGTGGGCGACGTCGGAGGTGATGGTGGGCACGGACGGGGTGTCGGCGTGCCGGTCGGCGGGGTGCCTGCGCACCCTGCCCATGACCGTCCGGACCAGCCGACTGCCGGGCCGCGGTCGAAACCGTCGTTCGCCCGGCGGGTGGGCGGCGCTGCTACCACCAGCCCGGGCACTGCCAGGATTCTGTCCTCACCTGGTCGGTCGGCAGGATCAGAGCATTGCGGCGGCGGCGCAGAGCGTCCGGGGTGTCGGCCTTGCGGAGGGCCGCCTCCCGGGCCTGGTCGCAGGTGTCGGCGCGTTCGACGAAGGTCTGGGTGCCGGGCCGGCCGTCGGGGAGGGTCACCGGGACAGTGACGTACCAGAGGCTGCCGGTACCACTGGCCCAAGCGGCGCCCTGGCTCGCCTGCCGGTCGGCGTTGGAGATCCTGGGTGCCGGTACGGACTCCGGGGGCGGGGCGAGGACGGACGCGAACATGGCTTTCTCCGGGTGTGACGTGCCTGCGGAAACCGTGCTGTCTTCCGAATGGCGGGTTCCCTTGCCGAGCGGCGTTTCGGACCGGCGGCTCGGACGGTGCGGCCCAGCGGGGTGGGCCCAGCTGGTATGGCCGAGAACCAAGGGGGAGCTCGTCGAATCCCTCATCTTCCAACACGTTCGAACACTTATGAACACCATAAAACGCCCATTGCACCGGCTCGTCAAGGCCTACTCGGCGGAAACGTTCGATCGGTCAGGAGACCACCTCCGCAGCCGAGGGACGCGGGCGTGGACCGCGGGGAGGCACCCCGCCCCGGCGGGTGTGCAGCCGGGGCGGGGTGAGTTGGGGTCGGGTGGGTTGGGGTGGTGGTTCGCGGTGGGGTCGGTCAGTCGACGGACCAGCGCTGCAGCGCGGAGCCGGTGTCGGGCTGCTGGGTCGCCTTGGCGCCGTTGGCGGCCGAGGCGGCGGTGAGTACGAGGCCGCTGCCGGCGGAGGTGATGATCTGCTGGTCGTTGTCGCCCGGGGTGATCTTCCAGCGCTGGCCGGTCTGGCCGTTGCACGCGCGCTGGACGACGGCGGCGCCGGCACCGCCGGTCGCCTCGGCACACTTCCCGGACCTCTTGTTGGTCATGGTGTAGGTGCCGTCGGACTGGCGGGCGATGGTCCAGGTCTGGTTGTCGCCGCGGTTGGTCGCCCACAGCAGGAGTTCGGAGCCGTCGGAGGTGGAGCCGCCGTTCTCCAGGGCGACGCCTCCGGTCTCGATGGCGTGGACGCCTTCCACGGTCGTGACGGTGCCGGGCCAAGGGATGCCCGGGGCGGCGAAGTAGCCGATACCGGCCGCCGTCCAGCGCGGTCCCTGCTGGGCCAGGCGCTGGCGGAAGCTGTTCCAGTCGCGGGCGGACTGAGCGCTCCAGCCGACCTCGGCGAGGGCGGGCAGGCGGGGGAAGCTCATGTAGTCGGCGTAGGCCTTGGGTGCGGGCCAGTTGGTGGCCGGGGTGGGCAGCGAGCCGCTGCCTTCGTAGGCGCGGTCGGCCCAGAGAGCGGCCTCGACGCCGGCGATCTTCTTGGCCGGGACGAGGGAACCGGTGCCGTCCATCTTGCCGGTGATGGTCGCCGGGTCCCAGTCGTAGGAACGCTGCACCGGCACGTAGCCGGACCAGCTGAGGCCGTAGGGGGTGGAGACGTCGTACTTCATGTCCAGGTAGGCGTGGTCGGACGGGGACATGACGAACTTGGCGTCCTGGGCCACCCCGTTGCGCACGAAGCGGACGCTGTCGCTCTCCTCCGAGGTACCGATGCTCTCCCGGTCGTCGTCCTCGCCCCAGTACTGCAGGAGGCTGCCGGCGGGGATGGGAGCCTGTCCGAGCTGGTGCCAGGCCATCACGGTCTTGTCCCGGCCGACGGTCGCCGCAGTGGCCGCCTTGACGTAGGCCGCGTACTCCTCCGGGGTGGCGTCCGGGGTCTCGTCGCCGCCGATGTGGATGTAGGGGCCGGGGGTGAGCTTGGCCACCGCCTTGATGACGGTGTTCAGGAAGCGTCTCACGTTCCCCGTGTGCGTCCCGTCCTCCAGACAGTAGAGGCTGACGCCGACATCGAAGCCGGAGTAGGGCGCCTTCGCCTTGTTGTCGCAGTTCAGTCCGGGCACCGAGGCCAGGGCGGCGTCGGTGTGGCCGGGGCCGTCGATCTCGGGCACCACGGTCATGAAGCGGGAGGAGGCGTAGGAGACGATCTCCTTGTAGTCCGCCGCCGTGTAGTACCAGTCGGTGCCGCCGGTGAACCCGCTCTGCGTGGTGGCGCCGATCTTGGTCAGGTCCGGCAGCGCGTCGATGGCGATGCGCCAGCCCTGGTCGTCGGTCAGGTGCAGGTGCAGGGTGTTGATCTTGTAGGCCGCGGCCTCGTCGATATAGCGCTTGACCTGGTCGACGGGGAAGAAGCGGCGAGCGACGTCCAGCATCACGCCGCGGTACTCGTACCGCGGCGAGTCGGAGATCTGCACCGGCGAGACGGTCCACGAACCGGTCTGCTTGGTGCGGGACTCGACCGCGGCAGGGAGGAGTTGGCGAAGGGTCTGCACGCCGCGGAACAGGCCTTCGGCCCCGTGCGCCCTGATGACGACGCCGTTCTTGTCGGAGGTCAGGGTGTATCCCTCGGCGCCCAGGTTCTTGGGGCCGTTGGGGTCCAGGACGACGGCGTTCTTGGGCGCCTGGGTGTCCTTGACCACGCGCAGGTCGTAGCCCGTCGCGGGAGCGAGCAACTTGGAGAGGTAGGTGCCGACACCGATCGCCTGCGAGTCCCGGGAGAGGACGGAGATCCGCGTCTGGGGGGTGAGGGCGAACCCCGGGCCGTCCACCGCCCGCTCCGAGACCGGCTGCGGCACCAAGGCGTAGGGGGCCGGGGCGGGCGAGGACGGAGCGGTCGTGGCCTGGGAGGCCGTGGCCGTGAGCGGCAGGGTGAAGGCGACTGTGGTGAGGGCGACGAGGATTCGGCCTCGCCGGTGCGACCAGCTCATGCTGGGCTCCTTCGGATGGGAGACGCGGGGCCGCGCACCATGTGGGCGGCCGGGAGAGCGCGATGTGCGCCGGTGGCGAGGGCACGTGCACGGGGCATCGGACCGCTGGGGTTCGTCCCGGCAACGCCGCCGACACGCCCTCCGCCGGGAACATGCCGCACCGCGGGCCGGTTCGGGCCTGGCAGCGGAACATGCGGCGCGCACTGCTACGGAGCATCTGAATTGCTCATAACTGCTTCAACCTGGCTGGTTGCGAGCAACTTTAACCATGAAGGTGCCAGGGGGTCCCGGGTGAGTCAAGGGCTACCCGGCCGTAGCTTTGTCCGTTCGTGGGCGGCTTTGTCGCACGGTACGCGGCGCGCGTTCGGACCGCGTCGCCGCACGCCATCGGCGTGGCAGGCCCGGGGAACAGCAGGAACCGACGGCCGCGGGCAGCGGGAGACCGCTACCGCGGCCGGGTGCGGGAGTACGGGTGCGGGCGCCGGGGGCGGACGGGAGTGCGCTCGGGCCGGCCGGCCGACCGACGCGGGCGCCTTGCAAGATCAGTGCATTGTCACAAGAGCATCTCGAGCGAACCGGATGGTTGCCATCCCCTTGACGCCACCCCATGTCGGAGGCTGTCATATGGCGCATCTCTCCAGAGGTGTCTGTTCTGATGGATTGCTGACCTGAGATCAGAATCCTTCGCGCCGTGCCAGGTTCACCACCTCCGCCCTCGGCGCCACAGCCCTCCCCGTCGCCGGACGACGCCACACCACCCTCCCCGTCGCCGGACGACGCCACACCCTTGCCCTCACCGGACGACGCCGCACCCCTCGCCCTCGCCGGACGGCGCCACACCACCGTTACGGAGCACCGACATGTCCACTACACGCAGCTTCCGTGCGTCCACATTCCTCGGCCTCACGGTCGCTCTGGGCCTGACGGCCTGTTCGACCGGCCAGACGGCCGGGAAGCCCGGCGACGACGATGTCGCCAAGGTCAGTGGGAAGATCTCGATCACCTACCTGCAGAAGCAGGGCGACCAGGAGTACTTCATCGGCGAGGCCGCCGGCGCGAAGGCCAAGGCCGCGGAGCTCGGGATCGACCTCAAGGTGGTGAACCTCGGCAACGACGCCAACAAGACGGTCAGCGAGGTGCAGTCGGCGATCGCGCAGAAGAGCAACGGCCTGATCATCGTGGTCCCGGACCCGGCCGTCGGCCCGCAGGTGGTGCAGACCGCCAGGGACGCCAAGGTCGCCCTGCTCACCTCCGACGACCAGATCTGCGTCACCGGCCCCGAGCCGTCCGCCTGCCCCAAGAGCGACCTGGTGCCACGGATCGGCTTCTCCGGCGCCCAGATGGGCCGCGAGGTCGGCAAGCGCGCGGGCGAGGAGTACAAGAAGACCGACTGGAACCAGGCGGACACCCGGGTCATCTCCGCCTGGAAGCACGACGTGACGGTGTGCGCGGACCGGGTGAACGCCGCCAAGGAGACGTTCATCGACACCGCCGGCGCGAGCATCCAGCGGATCGACGTCGCCACCGACAACACCCCCACCGGGGCGCAGGACAAGGTCGCCGCCGCCGTCACCGCCAACCGCGCCGTCAAGCACTGGATCGTCCTCGGCTGCAACGACGAGAACGTGCAGGGTGGCGTCACCGCACTGCAGAACGCCGGCTACGAGCCCGACGACGTGATCGGCGTCGGCCTCGGCGCCTACCTCGCGTGCAAGGACTGGAACGGCGGCAGGCCCACCGGTATGAAGGCCGCCCTGTTCATCAACGGCAGGGACGTCGGGGCGCTGGCCGTCCAGACCATGTACGACAAGCTCAGGAACGGCAAGGCCATGCCTGCCGAGGCCTTCGCCCCCACCGCCATGGTCGACGCCACCACCTGGAAGACCGCCGGCGTCACCTGTAGCTGAACACCTCTCGCCTGACCCCGGCGCCGTCGCGAGGCGGCGGCACCGGAACGGGACGAGCGTCCGACGGCGTGTCAGTGGAACGCCGTCGGACGCTCGTTCATTGCCACGGCTCAGCCTGGCTCAGGCGCGCAGCACCCGTACGCCGCATTCCGCAATGGCCTTTTCGTGCCCGGGATCCAGCGAGTCGTCGGTGACCAGGTCGTCGATCTCGGCAAGTGGGCAGATCGCGGCGAAGGTGACCCGGCCGATCTTGGTGTTGTCGGCGACCACGACGGAGCGGGCACTGTTGCGCAGGAAGGCCCGGTCGGTCTGGCCCTCCATCTCGTCGTGCGTGGTGCAGCCCTCGCTCGCGGTCAGGCCGTCGACGCCGATGAAGGCGATGTCGAAGTGGTACTGGGCCAGCATGCGCTCGGCGGCCGGGCCGACAAGCTCGTAGCTGGCCGTGCGGGCATTGCCGCCCACCACCACGAGGCGGATGTCGGGGCGGACGATCAGGTCGGCGGCGATGTTGACCGCGTTGGTGACGACGGTGATGCCGCTGCGCTCGGCCAGCACACGCGCGATCTCGGTGGCCGTGGTGCCGCCGGTCATCCCGACAACCGCCCCGTCCGGGACCAGGGCGGCGGCGGCCAGTGCGATCCGCCGCTTCTCCGCCTGCTGGCGGCCGGCCCGGTGCAGCAGGGGCAGTTCGAGGTTGACTGTGCCGATCACCGCGCCGCCGCGGGTGCGCAGCAGCAGCCCCTGCTCGTGCAGGGTCTGCAGGTCGCGGCGGACGGTCGCCTTGGACACGCCGAGCAATTCGGCGAACGCGTGCACATCGGCGCCGCCCTGGGTGGCGACGTGGTCGAGGATGCGCGCGGTTCGATCAGCTTTGAGCATGCCGGAAGTGTATTCCTTGCATCGGGAGCGTGTCCCGCGGCTCTGCAAAGGCACCCTAGGGCACCCGGCGCGGGTCGGATCAGAGTGCTGGCGGTGCACTGCAGAGGGTCCAGGTCCGGCCACCGCTCCGCGGCCCGGAGCACACGGGGCACCCGTCACCACGGTCCACGACCGGCGAATCGGGTTGACGTGCACAGGTGATGGCAACGGTCCCATAACAGCGCCTGGACCTACTGGTCCGTCTGGTGAATACTTCGCGACACGGCAGAGTTTCGGATCTGTTCGAAATAAGCCATCTGTGAGCAACTTCGCGCAGCGCGGGCAGCGCCTTGCGCAGACCCCTCCCACTCGGACCAGGCAACCAGCAGGTGCGACGGCCGTGGGCAAGGCCATTCCCGTAGTTGGCTCACGCGGCAGCGGTTTCGACGACTGCTCCCGGCTCTGCACATCCCAGGAGCGGACCCTGTCACGGTGTGGGTCCATCGGCACGAAGGTGGTTCCGGCAGTGAACAAGCGTGTACTCAGCATCTCAGCGGTCTGTGTGATCAGCGCTCTCGCGCTCACGGCGTGCGGCAGCAGCGGGAGCGGCGGGGACTCCGCCGGCGGCCCGGTGACTCTCAAGCTGGTCGCGGCCGACTACGGCGACAAGGCGTCCAACAGCTCCACGCTGTACTGGAACGACCTGGTCAAGACCTTCGAGGCAAGCAACCCCACGATCAAGGTCGACGTTCAGGTGATCAACTGGAACGACATCGACAAGCAGGTCAAGACGATGATCCAGAGCGGCAACGTACCGGACGTCCTGCAGACCGGCGGCTACGCCGACAAGGTCGCCGACAAGCTGCTCTACCCCACCTCCGACGTCCTCTCCACCGCCACGGCCGGCAACTTCATCGACACCTTCGCCAAGGCCGGCCGGGTCGACGGCGTGCAGTACGGCATCCCGTTCGTCTCCTCGGCCCGCGCGTTCTTCTACAACAAGGCGGTCTTCGCGCAGGCCGGCATCAGCGCGCCCCCGCAGACCTGGGACGACGTGAAGGCCGACGCGGCGCTGATCAAGGCCAAGGTCCCCGGCGTCACCCCCTACGCTCTGCCGCTGGGCCCCGAGGAGGCGCAGGGCGAGAGCATGATGTGGGAGCTGGGCAACGGCGGCGGTGTCACCGACCCTGCCGGAAAGTACGCGCTGAACAGCCAGGCCGACGTGGACACCTTCTCCTGGCTGAAGAGCAACCTGGTGGACCCCGGGCTGACCTACGCCAACCCGGCGACCACCGACCGCAAGACCGCCTTCGCGGACTTCGCCGCCGGCAAGGCGGCGATGCTCAACGGCCACCCCTCACTGATCCAGATGTCCACCGAGGGCAAGGTCGACTACGGTGTCGCGCCGATCCCCGGCAGGACCGGCGCCCTCAAGTCCACCCTCGGCGTGGCCGACTGGATGATGGCCTTCAAGCAGAACGGCCACAAGGACCAGATCAAGACCTTCCTGGACTTCGTGTACTCCAAGGCGAACACCGAGAAGTTCGACGAGACCTACAACCTGATGCCGGTCACCCAGGACACCCTCGCCGACATGACCTCCAGCGGGAAGCACAAGGACCTGGAGCCCTTCTTCGCGCTGCTCCCGCAGGCCTCCTTCTACCCGCTGGGCGACACCAGCTGGGACGCCGTGTCCGCCGAGATCAAGAAGAGCATCGGCACCGCGGTCAGCGGCGACCCGGCAAAGGTCCTCGGCGACCTGCAGAAGAAGGCCCAGGACGCCGCCGCCGACAAGTAGGCGCTCCCACCCCGGTGCCGGCCGCCCGCGCGCCGGCACCGGGGGCACGGCTCACGTACGGAAGGCACCACCTGTGTCCCTCACCTCTGCTCCCAAGGCCGTCCGGCCGCGACACCGGGGCCGACCGCCGGCCCGGCGCGCGGCCCTCGAACGGCTCGGCCCGCTGCCCTGGATCGCCCCGGCGGTCCTGCTGATCCTGCTGGTCGTCCTGTGGCCGGTCTACGAGATGCTCCACACCTCGTTCCTGCGGATCAGCAGCAGCGGCTTCGTCCGCGGCTCGGCCGGCCTGGACAAGTACCGCAAGCTCTTCGCCGAGCCCGACCTCGGCCACGTCCTGCTCTCCACGGTGCTCTGGACCGTCGCCGTGGTCGGCCTGACGATGCTGCTCTCGCTCGCCCTGGCGCAGCTGTTCAACCAGGAGTTCCCCGGTCGCCGGCTCACCCGGTGGGCGCTGATCGCCCCGTGGGCGGCCTCCGTCCTGATGACCGCCATCGGCTTCAAGTGGATGCTCAACCAGACGGCCGGCGTGCTCAACACCGCGATGACCGACCTCGGCCTGATCGACGGCCCCCAGGACTGGCTCGGCAACCCGTCGACGGCCTGGCCGTGGATGGTGTTCGTCGCCGTCTTCGTCTCCCTGCCGTTCACCACCTACACCCTGCTGGCGGGGCTGCAGACCGTCCCCGGCGAGGTGTACGAGGCGGCCAGGGTCGACGGCGCGTCGACCTGGCAGACGTACCTCAGGATCACCCTGCCGCTGCTGCGACCGGCCTTCCTGGTCGGCGTGGTGATCAACCTGATCAACGTCTTCAACTCCTTCCCGATCATCTGGGGCATGACGCACGGCGGGCCCAGCAGCGCCACCGCCACCACCACCGTGTTCATGTACCAGCTCAAGGACACCGACATCGGCGAGTCCGCGGCGATGTCCGTCGTCAACTTCGCGCTGGTCGTGCTGATGGTGCTGGTCTTCCTCAAGGTCAGCCGCTGGAACGAGGACGAGAGCTGATGGCCGGTCGGATCGCTGTGAAGAGGCGGACCATACGCCCGCGCACCCTCGTCGTCGCGGCCGCCGCCTGGCTGCTGGCCGTGGTCTTCCTGCTGCCGTACGCCGAGATGGTCGTCACCGCCCTGCGGCCGGCCGACGAACTGCGCGACGCGAGCTACCTGCCCCGGCATTTCGCCTGGTCCAACTTCGTCGGTGTGTGGACCGACTCCACGCTCGGCGGCAACCTGCGGGTCACCCTGCTGGTGGCCGGCGGCTCCACCCTGCTGGCGCTGCTGGTCGCGCTGCCCGCCGCCTACTACACCGCGCGGGTCAGATACCGCGGCCGGCGGTACTTCCTGCTCCTCGTGCTGGTCACCCAGATGTTCCAGCCCACCTCGTTGCTGGTCGGCCTGTACCGCGAGTTCTTCCAGCTCGACATGCTCAACTCGGTCTGGACGCTGGTGCTCTGCAACGCCGCCTTCAACCTCGCCTTCGCGGTCTGGATCCTCACCGCCTACATCGGCTCGATCCCGGTCGAGCTGGAGGAGGCCGCCATGATCGACGGCCTCGGGCGGCTCGGCGCGCTGCGCCGGGTGGTGCTGCCGCTGGCGATGCCCGGCGTGGTGACCGCCGTCATCTTCACCTTCATCTCGGCGTGGAACGAGTTCGTGATGGGCCTGACCCTGTCCACCGTGCCGAACAGCCAGCCACTCACGGTCGGCATCAACAACTTCATCGGCAACTACACCGTCCAGTGGAACTACCTCTTCGCCGGATCCGTCGTCGCCATCCTGCCGGTCGTCGTGCTGTTCGCCCTCATCGAACGCCAGGTCGTCTCCGGCCTGACCGCGGGATCCGTCAAGTAGCCAACCGCTCGGCGAGGACGGTCGTGGCCGGACGCGGGGGCGTCCGGCCACGACTTTTGGCGCTGCCCGGAGCTGCGGCCGGCCCGCCGGTAGCAGGGGAACGCTGCACGCCGAATCTCCTGCGTGCGCACATGTGCCACCGTCTTGCTTACTTCTGCTCGAAGATGCTAGAAATCAAGCACAATCACTCAAATCAGCTGATCCTTCTGATGGAGCCGCCACGTGCCCACCACCACGCCCTCCCGCACCTCGATCGAGATCGCCTCGCAGCCCGCCTGCTGGCGGCAGGCGGCCGAGTCGCTCGGTCGGCACAGCGCCGCGCTGCCCCGGCGCGGCGAGCGTGTCGCCGTCGTGGGCTGCGGCACCTCCTGGTTCATGGCCCAGGCCTACGCCGTCCTGCGCGAGAGCGGCGGGCACGGCGTGACCGACGCCTTCGCCGCCTCGGAGTTCCCGCAGGGGCGCGGCGGCTACGACCGGATCCTGGCGATCACCCGCTCCGGCACCACCACCGAGGTGCTCGACCTGCTCGATGGGGCACGCGACGCGGGCGTACCCACCGCCGCGATCACCGCCGACCCCACGACGCCGATCATGACCGTCGCCGACGCCGTCGCGGTGCTGGACTTCGCCGACGAGGAGTCGGTGGTCCAGACCCGTTTCGCCACCACCGTGCTCGCGCTGCTGCGCGCCCACCTGGAGGCCGAGGGCGCCCTGCCCGCCGGCGTGAGGAGCGTGGCCCGGGCGGCCGCCGACGCCGAACGAGCCGTCACCGAGCAGCTGGTGGCCGAGGTGTCCGGCGCCGAGCAGTTCACCTTCCTCGGCAGCGGCTGGACCTACGGGCTCGCGCTGGAGGCCGGCCTGAAGATGCGCGAGGCGGCCGGCGCCTGGACCGAGGCGTACCCCGCGATGGAGTACCGGCACGGGCCGATCAGCGTCACCGGCCCCGGGCGGGTGGCGTGGATGTTCGGCCCGCTGCCGGCCGGGCTGGACGCCGACATCGCCCGGGTCGGCGGCACCCTGGTCGCCGACTCCCAGGACGGCGCCGGGGACCTGGACCCGCTGGCCGACCTCGTCCGGGCCCAGCGCCTGGCCGTCACGGTCGCCGAGGCCCGCGGCTGCGACCCCGACCGACCGCGCAACCTCACCCGCTCCGTGGTGCTGGAGAACTCCCGTGCCTGAGCGGCCCGTCCAGGGCGACTGCGTGATCGCCCTGGACGTCGGCGGCACCGGTATGAAGGGCGCGCTGCTGGACCGTGACCTGAAGCCCCTGGTGACGCTGCGCCGCCCGACCCCCCGCGAGGCCGGCCCGGACGCGGTCCTGACGGCGATCGCCGCCGCGCTGGGAGAGCTCGCCGAGCGGGCCGCGGCCGGCGGCCTGACGGTCCGCCGGGCCGGAGTGGTGGTCCCCGGCATCGTCGACGAGGAGACTGCCCTCGCGGTCTTCTCGGCCAACCTCGGCTGGCGCGACCTGCCCCTGGCCGAGCTGCTCGAGCAGCGCACCGGGCTCCCGGTGACCCTGGGCCACGACGTCCGCGCCGGCGGCTTCGCCGAGGCCGCCCTCGGCGCCGCCCGCGGCGCCCGCGACATCCTCTTCGTGGCGATCGGGACCGGCATCGCAGCCGCCGTCATCAACGACGGCCACCCCGTCCGGGCCGGCGGCTACGGCGGCGAACTCGGCCACCTCGCGGTGGACCCCGACGGCCCGGTGTGCGGCTGCGGCAGCCGCGGCTGCCTGGAGACGGTCGCCTCCGCCGCCGCCGTGGCCGCCGCCTACACCGCCCGGACCGGGCGCGCGGTACCGGGCGCCGACCAGGTCGCGGCCCTGCTGGCCCAGGGCGATACCGACGCGCAGGCCGTCTGGGACCGCGCCGTCGACGCGCTCGCCACCGCCCTCACCCTCGCCACCACCCTGCTCGGCTGCGAACTGATCGTGCTCGGCGGCGGGCTCGCCGAGGCAGGCGACCTGCTGCTGGATCCGGTCCGGACCCGGCTGGCCGCCCGGCTGACCTTCCAACGGCGCCCGGGCGTGGTCCGGGCCGAACTCGGCGACGAGGCCGGCTGCCTGGGCGCCGGCCTGAACGCGTGGCACGCCGTCGGCGACGCGGCCGGTGCCGCCTGCGCCGAACCGAGGAAGGCCGGGTCGCTGTGATCCTGACTGTCACGCTCAACGCCGCACTCGACGTGACCTATTTCGTCGACCGGCTGACCCCGCGCACCTCGCACCGCGTCCACGCCGTGCACGAGCGCGCCGGCGGCAAGGGCGTCAACGTCGCCCGGGTACTTGCCGCCTTCGGCCAACCGGCCACGGTCACCGGGCTGGCCGGCGGCCCCACCGGGGCGGTGCTGCGCCGCGAGCTGACGGCGGCCGGCCTGAGGCACGAACTCGTGCCGATCGCCGCAGACTCGCGGCGCACCGTCACGGTCGTCTCCCGCGAGGACGGCGACGCGACGGTGTTCAACCCGGTCGGCCCGGTGGTCCAGCCCGCCGAATGGCAGGCCTTCACCGCGCACTACACCGAGCTGGTCCGCGAGGCCGAGGTCGTGGTGCTCGCCGGCAGCCTGCCGCCGGGCCTGCCCGCCGACGCCTACGGCCAGCTCGTCGCGCTGGCCGGCGTGGCCGGCGCCGCGACCGTGCTGGACACCAGCGGCCCCGCCCTGCGCGCCGCGCTGGCGGCCGGACCGGACGTGATCAAACCCAACGCCGCCGAACTCGCCGCCGTCACCGGCGGCCGCGACCTCGCGGCCGCGGCCGCCGAACTGCGCAGCGCCGGCGCCCTGGCGGTGGTGGCCTCCGACGGCCCGGACGGGCTGCACGCCGTCACCCCGCAGGGCAGTTGGCGGGCCACGCCGCCCGAGCGGCTCGCCGGCAACCCGACCGGCGCGGGCGACGCCTGCGTCGCGGCGCTCGCCGCCGGACTCGCGGCCGGCACGTCCTGGCCCGAGATCCTGCGCGAGGCCGTGGCTCTGTCGGCCGCCGCCGTCCCCTGCCCCGTCGCCGGCGATTTCGACGCCGATACCTACCATCGCCTGCGCAGCACCGTACCCGTGGAGGAAGTCCATGCCGCCGATACCCATCGATGAGATCGTCCAGGACGCCGCCGGGCGGGGGGTGGGGGTGGGGGCGTTCAACGTCATCCAGCTCGAACACGCCCAGGCCATCGTGGCGGGCGCGGAGGCGGCCGGGCTGCCGGTGATCCTGCAGATCAGCGAGAACACCGCCCGCTACCACGGCTCACTGGAGCCGGTCGGCCTGGCCGCGCTCGCGATGGCCCGGGCGGCGCGGGTCCCGGTGGGCGTGCACCTGGACCACGCCGAGTCGGTGGACCTGGTGCGCGAGGCCGTCGCGCTGGGCTTCACCTCGGTGATGTTCGACGCCGCCACCCTCCCGTACGAGGAGAACGTGGCCGCCACCCGGGAGATCACCGCCTACTGCCACCGCCGGGGTGTCCAGGTCGAGGCCGAGCTCGGCGAGGTCGGCGGCAAGGACGGTGCGCACGCCCCGGGCGTGCGCACCGACCCGGACGAGGCCCGCGCGTTCGTCGCCGCCACCGGGGTCGACGCGCTGGCCGTCGCCGTCGGCAGTTCCCACGCGATGCTCACCCGGGACGCCGTCCTCGACTTCGACCTGATCGGTCGGCTGCGCGCGGCCGTCAGCGCCCCCCTGGTCCTGCACGGCTCCTCGGGCGTCGGCGACCTGGACCTCGCCCGGGCCGTCAGCGCGGGCATGACCAAGGTCAACGTCTCCACCCACCTCAACAAGGCCTTCACCCGGGCCGCCCGCGACTACCTCGACAGCCACCCCGAGGTCGCCGACCCGCGCAAGTACCTCGGCCCCGCCCGCGACGCCGTCGCCGCCGAGGTCGCCCGCCTTCTGCCGGTCCTGAACGGATCCTGACGCATGGCCAGCAACACGATGAGGAGTACGCGTTGAGCAACGAGAGTCTGGCGAACCTGCTCAAGGAGGACCGCCGCTTCGCGCCGCCGGCGGAGCTCGCCGCGGCCGCGAACGTGACCGCCGCCGCGTACGCGCAGGCCTCCGAGGACCGGCTGGGGTTCTGGGCCGAGCA
>NZ_JBFAQT010000057.1:0-35468 GCF_040678895.1 Kitasatospora sp. NPDC049258 | reverse complement strand
CCTGCTCCGCGACATCGCCGAAGGCCGCGAGGTCGGCGACACCACCACCCTCGCCGACTCCTCGGTGATGAACCTGATCCAGGCCCAACTGCCCGGCAGGGCAGCCGAGTGAGTCTCCCGCAGCCCCTGTCGACCGCCTCGGCGGCCGGCCGCCCGGACCGGAACCTCGCGCTGGAGCTCGTCCGCATCACCGAGGTCGCCGCGATAGCCGCCGGCCGCTGGGTGGGCCGGGGCGACAAGAACGGTGCCGACGGCGCGGCCGTGAAGGCCATGCGAACCCTGGTGTCCACGGTCTCGATGAACGGCGTCGTCGTCATCGGGGAAGGGGAGAAGGACCGAGCCCCGATGCTCTACAACGGCGAGCGGGTCGGCGACGGCACCGGCGCCGAGTGCGACGTCGCCGTGGACCCGGTGGACGGCACCACCCTCACCGGAAAGGGCATGAACAACGCCGTCGCCGTCCTCGCGGTCGCCGACCGCGGCACGATGTTCGACCCCAGCGCCGTGTTCTACATGGACAAGCTGGTCTGCGGCCCCGAGTCCGCCGAGTTCGTCGACATCACCGCCCCCACGGCCGTCAACATCCGCCGGGTCGCCAAGGCCAAGGGCCGCTCGGTCGGGGACATCACCGTCATGGTGCTGGACCGCCCGCGCCACGACGGCCTGGTCAAGGAGATCCGCGAGGCCGGCGCCCGGATCAAGTTCATCTCCGACGGCGACGTGGCCGGCGCCATCATGACCGCCCGCGAGGGCACCGGCGTCGACCTGCTTCTCGGCATCGGCGGCACCCCCGAGGGCATCATCGCGGCCTGTGCCATGAAGTGCATGGGCGGCGTCATCCAGGGCCGGCTGTGGCCCAAGGACAAGGCCGAGAAGCGCAAGGCCCTGGACGCCGGCCACGACCTGGGCCGGGTGCTCCTCACCGACGACCTGGTCAGCGGCGAGAACGTGTTCTTCGCGGCCACCGGCATCACCGACGGCGAACTGCTTCCCGGAGTCCGCTACCGCCGGAACACCGCCACCACCAGTTCCCTGGTGATGCGCTCCAGGAGCGGCACCACCAGGGAGATCCACGCCACCCACCGACTCCCCACCCAGCCGCACCACTCCGCCACCTGATCCGGACCCACCCGTCGGCGCAGCCGGCGGGTGGGTCCGCTGCGCCCGCCCGCTACCGAGCAGCCTGCGATCCTGCGGAGGACAACCGCCCGCCCATGCCGCTGCCGTCCGGCACCGGACGAACCCGGGCTGACCCCGGTATCCCCGGTCGCCCGGCTACCGCCCGTCCCCGGGCCCCGGGGTGTCGGGGATCTGCCGGCGCGGATCCGACGTTGTCACAGGGTGGCCAGGGCCGTGGTCGGGGTGAGGCGGGCGGCCCTGACGGAGGGGTAGACGCCGGCTGCGACGCCGATGGCGAGGGCGCCGGCGAGTCCGCCGGCCATGGCTGTGGCCGGGATGACCGGCGGCCAGTGCTGGTAGAGCGCGTAGGCGAGGGTGGCCGCCACGCCGAGCAGGCTGCCGGCCAGGCCGCCGAGAACGGAGAGGGCGACGGACTCGGTGAGGAACTGGGCGCAGATCTGCCGGCGGTTGGCGCCGAGCGCGCGGCGCAGTCCGATCTCGCGGCGGCGTTCCAGGACGGAGATGACCATGGTGTTGGCCACGCCGATGCCGCCGACGAGCAGGGCGATGGCGGCCAGGCCCAGGAACAGCGCCGAGAAGGTGGTCTGGGTGGCGCGTTTGGCGGCCAGGGCCTCCGAGGGACGGCTGACCTGCACCATGCCGGGGAGCTCGGGGTGGACGGTGGCGGGCAGGACCGCGCGGACGGCCTCGATGGCCTCCTCCCTGGCCTTGAGGTAGATCAGGGTGGGGTGGCCGTCGAAGTCCAGCAGGTGTTGGGCGGCATCCCAGCCGACCATGACGGAGCGGTCGATGTCGGGGGACAGCGGGGTGGGGTCGAGGATGCCGATGAGGGTGAACCAACGGGAGTTGATGAAGACCTGGGGTGCGGGTCCACCGGGGTCGAGGCGGTTGAAGCCGAGCCGGTCGGCGGCCACGGAGCCGAGGACGGCGGTGGGGAGCCGGTCGGTGGCGGCGGTGAGGAACTGTCCCGACCGCACGGTGGCGTTGAGCAGCCGGGGCAGGTCGCCCTGGGTGGCCAGCACCGTCAGGCCGGTGAAGTCGTGCGGGTCGAAGCGGTCGGAGCGGTGGACGGTGGCGTGCGTGTTGGCGACTGCGCTCACCGCCGTGACGGGGCCGATCCGGGCGGCCATGGCGGCCGCCTCCTGGGGCAGCAGGACCGGCGGGGTCTGGTTGGGTATCGGTGCCACCTGCAGCATGTTGGTTCCCATCGCGGCGAGTTGGTCCATCAGGGCACGTTGGCTGGAGGCGGGGATACCGGTCACGATGATCAGCGTGGCGATGCCGATGGAGATGCCCAGCGCGGACAGCGCCGCGCGCAGCTTGCGGGTGCGGATGCCCAGCAGGCCGAGTGTGAGCAGGTCCAGCGGTGACAGGTGTACCGGCCGGCTGAGCGCGGCGAGGGCGGGGAGCGTGGGGCGGTCGCCGCGGGCGGGAGGCGCGGTGGTGTCGGTCACGGGCGGCGGCCTTCTCGTGCGGTGTCGGTCACGACCCGGCCGTCCAGGATCTCGACCCGGCGCGGAAGCCGGTGGGCGATGTCCCGGTCGTGGGTGATGACCGCGATGGTGGTTCCTTCGGCGTTCAGACCGATGAGCAGGTCGAGGACGGCGGCGCCGTTGGCGGTGTCCAGCGCACCGGTGGGCTCGTCGGCGAGCACCAGCGCGGGCTGGTTGACCAGCGCCCGGGCGATGGCCACGCGCTGGCGCTCCCCGCCGGACAGCTGGTGCGTGCGGTGCCCGACACGGTGGGCCAGGCCCACCCGGGCCAGCGCCTCCAGCGCGAGCGGACGGCGCTTGTGGCGCGGCACTCCCGCGTACAGCAGTCCGGTGGCCACGTTCTCCGCGGCGGTCAGCCCGTCGGTGAGGTGGAACTGTTGGAAGACGAAGCCCAGCCAGCGGCCCCGCAGCGCTGACAGGCGGCGGTCGGAGAGCACTGCCACGTCCTGTCCGCCGATCTCGACCGTGCCACTGGTGGGGCGGTCGAGGGTGCCCATGATGTTGAGCAGGGTGGACTTTCCGGAACCGGACGGCCCGATGATGGCCAGCAGTTCGCCCTCGTCGATGGCCAACGAGACGTCGTCCAGCGCGGTGACCTCACCCGGGTAGCACATGCTGGCGTGGTGGACGGCGAGGACGGGGCTCACGAGGCCGTCACCACACGCAGCCCCTCGGTGATACCGGCTCCGCTGATCTCCACCATGCCCTTGGCGAACAGCCCGGTCTTCACGCTCAGCAGCCGTCCGTCGACCTGTTGGACGGCGTAGCCGCCCTGGCTGACCGCCAGCAGGGCGCCGACCGGCACGGCGAGGACCCCCTGCCGGGTCTGCGAGGTGAACCTGGCCTGGACGGGGGCGGCGTCCACTTGCCGGACCGCACTCGCGTCGTCGAGCGAGACGGCGACGTTCACCATCGGGCCGGTCCCCGCCGCTTCGCCGCCCCCTCCCCCGCCTGAACCGCTGCCGCCCTGGACGGCGGAGCTGACCTGGGCCACGGTGCCGGCGACTGTGGAGTTGTCCGGCAGCACGACGCTCACCGGGTCGCCCGCCTTCATCGCGTCGACGCCGGTCGCCGGCACCGGGACCGTCACCACCTTGTCGGTGCCGGTGAGGGTGAGCAGCTGGGCGGTGGCCGGGTCGCCGACGTGGGCCAGGACGGCGCCGATCCGCACCGGTCCGGACAGCACCGCCACGTCACCGACGTCGAGCGTGCCGGTGACCGGCAGGCCGGCCTTGGTCTGCCAGCGCTTGATCGCCTCGATCAGCGTGGGGGTGAGCACGCCGTCACCCGGTTGCACCTGCGCCACGATCGCTGTGGAGGCCGGGGATGGCGCGGTCTGCGCTCCCGCCGGCGCGGTCCGGCCGGAGGCGGCGGCCGTCGCGGTCCGGCCGGGTGTGGCGCTCGGCTCGGTCGCGGCGGTCGTGGCGCTCGGCCTGGACGCGGCCTGCGGCCCGTCGGGGGCGGCCGGATGCTGGGTGACGCGGGCGCCGGGCGCGGGCTGGGCACCGATGGTGTAGCCCAGCGCCTTGAGGTTGTCCGCGACCGTCTTCACGTCCCGGCCGACCAGGCCCGCGGTGTCCAGCGGCCTGAACAGCGGGGTGGCGCCGTAGAAGAGCGGCACCGGGCGGTCGTTGACGCGGTACAGCTCCTGCCCCTGGGTCACGGTGCCGCCGGCGGCCGGCAGCCCGGTGACCAGACCGGCCCGGTTGCCGGTGACGGTCTGCGGGCCGCCGTAGCCGAGGGTCCCGTTCAGCGTCTGGGTGTCGGCCAGGTCGGTACGAACGACCGCGGCGGTGGCCGCCGACGCGCCCGCCGTCGCGGTGTCGCTCCCACGGTGGTGGCGCTGCTCGAACACCACCACGCCGGACACCACCGCACAGGCCAGGCACGGGAGCGCCAGCAGGGTCACCCGCCGGGCGCGGCTGCGCGGCCCGGACCCGGGGTCGGCGCTAGTGGTGCGCACCGAAGGCCTCCTTGTGGCACGTCGCGGCGACGTCGCCCCAGTTGCCGGGCATCGGCTCGTCGAAGCTCGGGAACAGCCCGTCCGGCGACACGCTGGTCCGCAGCCCCTTGGCGTTCTCGCAGGCGATCTCGGTGCGGAGGTTGTCCTGGTAGTGCGGGTTCTTCGCCGGGTCCGTCTCCGGGGGTTCGAGCGGCTCCTTCGACCGGCAGGCGTCGTAGGCCTCGGGATGCTTGGTGAGGGGGTCTATGGGCTTGTTGTTGTAGGTCGGGAAGCCGTGCTGCGCCAGGCAGGAGTAGAAGGCCTGGTAGAGCTGCTGGGACTCCTCCGGGGTACTGTCCAGCCGAAGCTGTGGGCGTCCGGCGTCCGCGCCGGCCGATGCCGCCGGCGATCCGGCGCCGGCGGTTGGGACGGCACCGGACGGCTGCGGGAGGGAGGCCACGCCCTGCCCGCCCCCCGCCACGGTCGCGGGGGAACCGGCGTCGGACGACGAGCCGCAGGCGGTGAGCCCGCACAACAGCGCCCCTACGGCCGTCGCGGCCGCGACGGCGCAACGAACCGGCCGGCGCCCGGGCCTGGCTCGGTCGGTGGAACTATCGATCTTCGGCATGGGAGCACCATGGCCCGACGATATGAAGATCCTGTCAGACATCGGTCAGCATCTCGTCAGCCGTGTGCGACGCCCCTAGGGTCGACGGCATGTGCGCACATGTCCTGGTGGCCGAGGACGATCCGAAACAGGCCGAATTGGTTCACCTGTACCTGCGACGCGAGGGCCACACCGCGTCCGTCGTCCACAACGGGCGCGAGGCCATCGACGAGATGCGCCGCCGGCGACCCGACCTGGTGGTGCTGGACGTCATGATGCCGCTGGTCGACGGCCTGGACGTGTGCCGAATCCTGCGGCGCGAATCGGACGTTCCGGTGCTGATGCTCACCGCCCGCAGCACCGAGGAGGACTTGCTGCTCGGACTCGACCTCGGCGCCGACGACTACATGACCAAGCCGTACAGTCCGCGCGAACTGATGGCCCGCGTCCGTACCCTGCTCCGCCGCAACGGCCGAACCTCCGCGGCACCCGACCCCGTGCTGCGCGCCGGCTCGCTGACTGTGGACCCGCAACGCCACACCGTCCACCTGGGTACCCTCGAAGTGCGCTGCACACCGGGCGAGTTCGAGCTACTCGCCACGATGGCCGCCGAGCCGAACCGCGCCTTCAGCCGACGCCAGCTACTGGCTCGGACCTCCGGAATCGACCGGTACATCACCGAACGCACCATCGATGTCCACGTCCTGAATCTCCGCAAGAAGCTGGAACCCGATCCGCGCCGACCCGTCCACCTGGTCACGGTCTTCGGCGTCGGCTACAAACTGAGCACCGCCGACGCCACCGCACCCGGGACCGCACCCGGCACCACCCGTGCCCGCTGACGTCCCGCTGCGCCGGAGCCTGGTCACCAGGCTGCTCGCCACCTCGGTACTGATCGCCGTGTGCTCGATCGCCGCGACGGCCTGGCTGGCCGTGCACACCACCACCACCGCCATCCAGCATCAGCAGGTACAGATCCTCGCCGACGACGCGAGCATCTACGACGCCCTGCTCGGCTACGCCGCCACCCACCCCGACTGGTCCGGCGCCGCCGCCACGGTGCGCGAGCTGGCCGACCGCACCGGCCGCAGGGTCGCCCTGACCACCCCGGACCACCAGCCGATCGCGGACTCCGCCGCGCAGACCACACCGCTGCCCACCGAGACCTCGGCGGTCCTGGACCCACTGCGCATCGACCCTGCCCTCGGCTCGGCCCGGGGTTCGACGTCCCCGCGCCCCGACGGTTCCCCGACCCGGCCGCAGGGCCGGCAGACCCCCAGGACCGACCCCGGCAGGATCGACCCCCGCGCAGTGGGCCCCTACCTCCTGCCCGCCGCCGAGCGTGACCACCTCCACACCCTCGCCCAGAAGATCAGCAGCTGCCTGGCCGGCTACGGCCGCTCCGCCACCACCAGCGACCAGCCCAGCGGCCGCCCGGTCATGGTGCTCACCGACAAGGACGATCTCATCCGGGCCAAGGTCGCCGACGACTGCGGCGTCGGCGACCTCGCCCGGCCCACCACCACCGAACAGCAGGCGCTCACCCGCCTCGACGCGCTGACCGCCGACTGCCTCACGCACCAGCATCTGCCCGCCGTGCACATCGGTACCGACTTCCAGCCCGTCACGCCGCCCCTGCCGGGCCATCCCGACGCCGACCAGGCCGCACGCACCTGCATCGACGCGGGACGCCGCGAACAGCTCGCCGGATACGTCGCCCCGGCCGCCCTCCTCTACCTCACCGGCACCGCGGAATCGAGCACCCGGGTCCTCCACCTGTCCCCGGCCAGTACCTACCGGATCGTCACCGTCACCGCCGCGGTCCTGCTGCTGGCCGTGACCGTCACCGTCACGGTCGGCGCCCGCCTGGTCCGACCACTGCGCGCGCTGACCGCCGCAGCCCGCCGTCCCGAGCACCCGCACCAGCGCGTCCCCGTCACCACCCGCGACGAGATCGGCTACCTGGCCGCTGCCTTCAACGACCAGACCGAACGCCGCGAGCGCGTGGAGGAGAAGCGCAAGGCCCTGGTCAGCGACATCGCCCACGAGCTGCGCACCCCACTGACCAACATCCGCTGCTGGCTGGAGGCCGCCCACGACGGCATCGTTGTCGCCGACGGCGCGTTCACCTCCTCCCTGCTGGAGGAAGCCCTGCTGCTCCAGCACATCATGGACGACCTCCAGGACCTGGCCGCCGCCGACGCGGGCCCCCTGCGGCTGCACCCCGAACCCCTCGATCTCGACCAGGTCCTGGCCCAGGTCGCCGCCGCCCACCACGGCCGGGCCCGCAGCGCGGGAATCACCCTGACCGCCCGAACCGAGGAGGCCTTGGTGCTGACCGCGGATCCACTACGCCTTCGCCAGGCCCTCGGCAACCTGCTGTCCAACGCGCTGCGGCACACCCCCGAGGGCGGCCGCGTCGAGCTCCGGGCCCGCCGGGCCGACGACGAGGTCGTCATCGAGGTCCTCGACACCGGCACCGGCATCGCCCCCGCGGACCTCCCACGGGTCTTCGACCGCTTCTGGCGCGCCGACCGGTCCCGAAACCGCAGCAGCGGCGGCAGCGGCCTCGGGCTCGCCATCGTCCGCCAGCTCACCGAGGCCCACGGCGGCACCGCCTCCGTCAGCAGCACCCCGCACACCGGGACGGTCTTCACCCTGCGCCTGCCGGCCGGCAACGCCCCGCGGCGGGCCACCCATCACCCGCCCGCCCGGACAGCGGGGACCGATAAATGATCTGACTTCTGATGCCGAGTCACCTAGTCTCTGGGGACTTGACGATGATCAGGCCGGACGATGGTGTCCCCTTTACCGATTCACGTCGCTCATCAGGTCCGGCCACGGAAGGAGCGCAGTGCCTCCCGTACGTCCGAATCGCCGTGCCCTCATAGCCGGTGGCCTCGCGGTGGCCGCCGTGGCCGCCGTTCCGCTGTCGCTGTCCACACCCGCGGTGGCGGCCGATCTCGTCACGATCGGGCTGGCCGGGCCGACCGGGCCGTACCCGGTGGGAGCGGTGGAGCTGCACCTGATCGACCCGTCGCGGACCGACCCCTGGTCGGGGCAGGCCCGCGAGGTGATGGTGACCGTGACGTATCCGGCCGCCGACACCCATGGCCACGCGCCGCTGCCCTGGCTGCCGGCAGGTGCCGAGCGGGCCCTGAAGGCCCGCTTCGGCGGCGCGCTGGACGGCTACGCGCTCCCGAAGACCCACAGCGCGGACCGCGCGCCGGTCCGGCCGGGCCGCCGGCCGGTGCTGCTCCACTCCCCGGGCTACCAGGCGGACCGCACCCACAACACGCTGGTGATCGAGGAACTCGCCTCCTGGGGCTACATCGTGGCCGCGGTCGACCACCCGTACGACTCGGGCGAGGTGCAATTCCCGGACGGCCGCGTGGTCATCAGCAGCCCCGCCGACCCGGGTGACGAGGCCGGCGCGGCCGCGGTCGCGGTGCGCGCCGCCGATCTGCGGTTCGTCCTCGACCGGCTGACCGTGCTGGAGCAGGGCGGCACCCCCGACGCCGAGGGGCGTCCGCTCCCCCGCGGGTTGCGCGGGACACTGGACCTCACCCGGGTCGGCGCCTTCGGGCACTCCCGAGGCGGCGCCGCGTCGGCGTCCGTGATGCGGCTGGACCGGCGGGTCCGGGCCGGAATCGATCTGGACGGCGCGCTGTACGGGCCGGTGGTCGAGCACGGTCTCGACCGGCCGTTCCTGCTGATGGACACGGCGATCCACGACGGGTTGAACCAGGACAGCTCCTGGCCGCCGTTCTGGGCGCACCTGAGCGACTGGCACCGCTGCCTGCGGCTCGCGCAGGCCGACCACAACTCCTTCACCGACATCGTGGCCGTCGCACCCCAGCTTTCCGAGCCCGTGCGCCGGATGCTGCAGACCGGCACGATCCGCGCCGACCGGGCCGTGGCCGCCGTACGGGCGACCGTGCGAGCCTTCTTCGACCTCCAACTGCGCGGTCGCGCCGACACCGGGCATCTGCTCTGCGGGGCCTCGCCGCGCCACCCCGAGATCGAGTACATCGCCGGATAGCGACCGGCGCCGGGCACCGGGGGTGGCCCTCACGCGGTCCTGGCCGCCCCCGGCCCCCGCGCGTCAGTGTCGGTCGAGGGTGACGACCATCTTCCCGAGCGCCTGGCCGGCCTCCATGACCCGGTGCGCTTCGACGATCTCCTCGAAGGGGAAGACCCTGGTCGGTCGGGCCTTGAGTGCGCCCGCCTCGACCTGGGCGCAGATCGCGTCCAGCGGCACGTCGGCGAGCGGAAAGGCGGGGCTGCCGAGCACGAAGGCGCTGCCGAAGAAGCTGAGTTGGACACCGCTGGGCAGGTCGGTGAGCGGATCGAAGTCGGCCACCGGGGCGAATCCGCCGAGGAAGCCGATCTGGCAGACCCGCCCGCGTGGCCGGGCGACGGCCAGCGAGTCCCGCAGCGTACTGTTGCCGACGATGTCGAGCACCGCGTCGACGGCCACGCCCCGCCGGGCGACCTCGGCCGCCAGGTGGCCGTCGTCGATGAGTACCTCGGTGGCCCCGAGCTCCTCGAGCAGCGGCGCGTGCGCCGGGTTGCGCGTGCTGGCGAGCACCCTCGCGCCGTGCTGGACCGCCAGGTTGACGGCGGCCTGACCGAGCGAGGAGGTGGCGCCTCGGACCAGCAGCGTCGCACCGGGCCGCAGGTCGAGGTTCCCGTGCAGGGCGCTCCAGGCCGTGGCGTACACCTCCGGCACCGCGGCCAGGTCGGCCCAGGGCAGCTTCGAGTCCACCGCCACCACGTTGGACGCGGGGACGGTCACCAGCTCCGCGTAGCTTCCGTTCCTGGTCCGGCCCATACCGCCGAGGATGGCCACCACCCTCGTCCCGACGGGGAGTTCACCCGACGGGTCGGCCTCGACGAGGCCGGCGCACTCGATCCCGGGGACGGCGGCGACCTGGCCCCAGGCACCGCTGCGCATGTACGCCTCGGCGTGGTTCAGGCCGAAGGCCCGGACCCGGACGAGCACTTCGCCGTCGGCGGGCACCGGGTCGGGCAGGTCGGTGACGGTGAGCACCTCGGGGCCGCCGTGGGCGGATATGACGATGGCCTTCATGTCCGGAACCTCATTCTTGAGTGGTCATTCAAATATTGGACCGACGAAAGGGCCACCGCGCACGGTGGCCCGAACGTCGTACGGTCAGGCGAGCACGGCGAAGGCGTTGTCGACGATCGCCCGCAGGACCGCTCCGTCCGGATTCGCCTTGCCGACGACCATCAGCCCCTGACAGGTCGCGACCAGCAGCTTGGCACTGCCGCCCGCATCGAGGGAGGCTCGCACCTCGCCACGGCGGGCCGCGTTCTGCAAGGCGTGGGTCATGCACCGCTCCAGGCGCGCGAGGTGGCCGCGCACCACGGCCGCCGCCTCGTCGTCCTCGGCGGCCTTCTCGATCGCCGTGTTGACCAGCAGGCAGCCCTGCCGCCCCTCGGGGCTCAGCAGGTCGCGCACCAGCCCGTCGAAGTAGCCGCGCACCTGCGCCAGCGACGCGCCGGCCGCCTCCAGCTCACCCAGCTTCTGCGGCACGACCAGCTTCGAGTAGCGCTCCAGCGACTTCACGAACAGCGCGTGCTTGCCACCCGGGAAAGCGCTGTAGAGGCTCCCGGGCTTGACCCCGGTCGCCTTCACCAGGTCCTCGATCGAGGTGGCCCGGTATCCGCGCTCCCAGAACCGCAGCATCGCCTGGTTCAGGACGGTGTCGGGGTCGAACTCGCGCGGTCTGGGCATGCGAGGAACATACATGAGCGACCATTCAAGAACAACCGCAGCCGTGGCGAGGTGGCCGACACCGACGAGTGATGCCGCTACTGGAAGCGGGAGACGAAGCGGCGTTGCCAGGGTGCCTCAACGGCGCGTGCCCATGCCTCGCGCAGCGCGTCTGAAGCCGTCACGGTGCGAGCGTAGGCCCCGTCCGGTTGACGGTCAGGCGGCTTTCGGCTCTCGGTCACCCCCGTGTCACGCCCCGCACCTCGGATGTCGGCTCACATCCAACCGGTCCGCGCCACACCACCGCCAACCCGGCGAACCTTCTCGGCCACAGCACCAGCGTCCGCGGCGCCGAGGCCGGCGGGCTTTCCGTCGTACTCGAAGAGCCTCCACCGATTCCGACATGGCGTCACATAAGGTCCGGCCCAGGAGCATCGACGACGACCTCTCCGCGGAGAGCCCCGTCAGCGTCGGTGCTCTCGCCATGCCACGACCCGGGGCCCGTACGACGCCAGGCTTCCGGACGCGATCCGAGCGGTCCCGTCCCCGCACGTCGGTCAGGTGCCCCCGTTCCCCGAGAGGCAACACCGTGCAGAGGATCACCCGTCTCGGCGCCGCCGTCGCCACCGCGCTCGCCACCACCGCCGTACTCGCCCCGTCCGCCGCCGCCGGAGACGGCGACGGACCGGAGCACCGTCCCCACCACGCCGTCTTCGTCCAGACCGACAACCCGGCGGGCAACCAGGTCGTCGCCTACCGCCGCGACGACGACGGCCGGCTGACCCGCGCCGCCGGCTACGACACCGAGGGCCTCGGCGGCGTCCTGGACGGCTCGGTCGTCGACCACCTGGCCTCGCAGGGATCCCTGACGTACGACGAGAAGCACGGCCTGCTGTACGCCGTCAACGCCGGCAGCAACACCGTCTCCGTCTTCGCGGTCCACGGCGAGCACCTCCGCCTGTGCCAGGTGATCGCCTCCGGCGGCCGCTTCCCGGTGAGCGTCGCCGTGCACGGGGACGCCGTCTACGTCCTCAACGCGCTCGACGGCGGTTCGATCCAGGGCTACACCGTCGTCGACGGCGAGCTGGTCGCGCAGGCGGACCGGCACCGCGGTCTCGGCCTGGACCCGAACGCCACCCCGCAGTTCACCCACACCCCCGCCCAGGTCGGCTTCACCGGTGCCGGCGACCAGTTGGTCGTCACGACCAAGGCGGGCGGCAACAGCATCGACGTCTTCAACCTCGACCGCACCGGCGTACCGGCGGCCACCCCCGTGGTCACCGTCGACCCGGGCGCCGTGCCCTTCGGGTTCGTGCAGAACGGCCCGCACGGCCTGTTCGTGACCGAGGCCGGCCCCAACGCCGTGGCGACCTTCACCATCAACCCCGACGGCACCGCCACGAAGACCGCGTCCGCCGCCACCGGCCAGTCGGCCACCTGCTGGATCGCCGCGGCCGGCCGGTTCCTGTACGCGTCCAACGCGGGCAGCTCCAACCTCAGCGGGTACCGCGTCGGCAGGCAGAGCCGGCTCACCTCGCTGGGCACCACCGCGACCGACCCGGGCACCGTCGACGCGGCCGCCACGGAGGACGGCCGGTTCCTCTACGTCCAGACCGGCCTCAACGGCATCCTCGACGCCTTCCGGGTCGACCGGGACGGATCGCTCACCGCGCTGGGCTCCGAGACCGTCCCCGGCGCGGCCGGCGGCGAAGGCATCGTCGCGCCCTGACCTCGGCAGCGCGCAGCCGGGGGCCGCGGTCGCCCCGGAGCCCGGGGCGACCGCGGCCCGGCCGTAAGTGCGGGCCGCGGCCCGGGTGGCTCCGAGAGGCTTCCGCCCATGGGGATGAGGAGCCCGCGCCGGACCACACCGTGCGCGTGCACGTACGCGGGGGCGGCGAAGCGCGGGCCGGCCGGCTGGCCCGCCGAGCAGGTCGGCCTCTCCGTGGTCGGGCCGCCCCGGCACGGCTGGCAGCCGGGTGCCGTCGCGGCCCGCCGCGACCTGCGCTGGTGCCCGTGGACGGGCAGGAGCAGGCTGAGAGGTGGACACCCGTCGAAGCCTTGGAGGCCTCCCGTGACCGATCCTCCTGTCCTTCGCCCGGGCGGCCCGATCGTGGTCGGCACGGACGGTTCGGCCCCGGCCGGGCAGGCTGTCGCCTTCGCGCTCCACGAGGCCCGGCTGCGCGGTACCCGGCTGCGGGCCGTCTGCGCGTACGAGTACGCCCCGACCCAGCACTCCGGCTTCGAGTGGACGGCCGGCTCCGGGCCCGGCGGCGGCCCCGTCCCGCAGCAGAGCGATCTCGTCACGCAGGCCGTGGCCGACTCCGTCGAGGAGTTGCAGCGGCAGCTCGGCGGACCGCCGGTGGACGTGGAGATCGTCTGCGAGCGCGGCCGCCCGGCGCAGGTCATCCTCGACGCGAGCAAGGACGCCTGCCTGGTCGTGGTCGGCTCCCGGGGCTCGGGCGCCTGGGGACGCCTGACCCTCGGGTCGACCAGCACCGAGGTCGTCCACCACGCCCGGCTCCCGGTCGTGGTCGTCCCGGCGGAACACGACACCGACCCGTCCTGAGCCGGGCCGTACGGTCCGGCCGTCAGGCGACGGTGCGCTTCCAGTGCTGGTTGGTCCCGCCGGAGCAGGTCCACTGGTCCAGCGCGGTGCCGTCGGCGGTCGAGGTGTTCACCACGTCCAGGCACTTGCCGCTGTGCCGGGCCACGATCTCGACGTAGCCGGTCGTCGCGGTCGCCCGGAGTTTCCACTGCTGGGACGGCCGGCCGTCGCAGGTGTTCTGGACGGCGGGCGCACCGTCCGCGGTCGCGGCGTCCGCCACGTCCAGGCACTTCCCGCTGTGCCTGGCCATGATCTGGACGTAGCCACCGCCGAGCTTCTTGATCCAGAACTGGTCGTTGATCCCGGCGCCGCAGCCCCACTGCACCAGCGGCGCGGCATCGCCGGTGGCGAAGCCCGCCACGTCGGCGCACTTGCCGCTGTGCTGCGCCGCCAGGGACTCCCAGATCACGTTCATGCCGGTCACGGTGCCGGCCGCGGTGTCGACGGTGATCTTCGGGGAGTACTCCAGACTCATCGTCGTCCTGGTCGGGAACTTCACCGGCAGCCAGATGTACTCGGAGTCGTTGACCGTCCCGCCCATCGAGTTGCCCCAGCGGTCGCCCAGGTAGAGGTAGCCGGTGCCGTTGGTCCCCTGCACGGGCAGGACGTACGCGGTCTGGCTGCGGTAGGCGGTGGAGTCGCCGACGTCCTTCAGGCCGCTCCAGGCGCCGGTGATGCTGGTGGCGGTGGCGTACTTCTGCTGGTTGGGAGCCCAGCCGGTGGCGCCGGAGGTCAGCAGGAAGTACACGCCATTGCGCTTGAACATCGCGGGCGCCTCGCGGGAGCTGCCCGCCCACAGGTTCTGCACCTGGGACTGGATGCCGGTGTAGTCGGCCGTCAGCTGGTAGACGTGCAGGTCCCGGTTCTCGTTGGCGGCGGAGATCATGTAGCCGGTGCCGTCGGTGTCGACGAAGGTGGTGATGTCCCGGGACATCTCGCCCAGCGGCCGGAAGCTCCCGCGCCAGGCGTAGTCGCCGTCGACGGTGCCGGAGACGGCCACTGCGGCGCGGGCCTCCCCGTAGTCGGCGCTGTTCTCCTTGTGCATCCACATCACGAACCGGTGCGTCGCGGCGTTGTAGATGACCTTGGGCCGTTCGATGTTGGCGGACTGCAACTCGGGGTCGGTGGCCTGGGTCAGGGCGTGGTTGCGGAATTCCCAGGTCTTCAGGTCGGTGGAGCGGTAGACCGAGACGTAGCGGAAGGTGTTGTCGGGGTTCCGGTCCTCACCGAACCAGTAGTAGTACTGGCCGACCTTGATCACACCGCCGCCGTGGGCATGGACCGGGTCGCCTCCGGAGTCGGTGAACTGCGTCGCGTTGTCGATGCCGACCTGGGTGGCCCGGGCGGGCGCGACAGCACCGACCAGGCACAGCAGGAGGGCGGCCAGGAGGGCCGACAGCGTCGCGGGGCCCTTGCTGCGAAGTGACATACGGGTACCTCGTGCTCTTCACTTCCGGCATGACCGTCCGGGCTCCGGGCAGGCCGGAAGCGCTGGTGGGGGGACGAGTGAGGTCATGCGGCGGGGAGGAGGCGATGACCGGCCGGCCTGCGGGGCGGGAGGGCGGGTCTCAATCTCCGGGGGCGAGGCGGGCGTGCCGGTGCCGGCCGGCCGCTCGGGTGCACCGTCCGCCCCGGCCGATCGGCCGGGGGCAGCGGATGATGGTGGTCCACCGGTCCGCAGCAGCCTGTGTCTGCGGCACCATCGTGGGTTGAGGAGAGTTTGGGAGCGGCGCGGGGGCTTGTCAAGGCACCTGTCCAGGAGCCGGCGGACGCAGCGCCCGGTCAGCCCGGTACGGCCGTGGGCCAGTTCTCCTGCACGGTCCGGTGCGCTTTGGCCAGTTGGGCCTCGCTCGGGAAGGCGGGGGTGCCTTCGACGGTCGGCAGCCGGTCGGCGAGCGCGACGTCGAGGGTGCCGTTCTTCGCCATCACGTCCATCAGGACCGGGCGGGCGTAGTCCACGAGCCGCAGGTTCTGGCCTTCCTGGCCGGCGAGGTACTCCTGCCACAGCCGGGCCGCCGCCGGGTGCGGGGCCTCCTTGTTGACGGCCTGCGCGTAGTACTGGGAGAAGCTGCCGTCGAACGGGATGGAGACGTTCCAGCGCACGTTGGTGCCCTTGAGGTCGTCGGCCTGCTTGAGGTTGAGGAAGTCCCATTCGATGTTGACCGGGGTCCGGCCGTCGGCGATCGCGGTGCTGTCGGAGTTGGTACGGCTGTAGTTGCCGAGCTGGTCGAGCCGGGCGAAGAAGTCGATGCCCGGTTGGATGTCGTCGAACGAGCCGCCGTTCGCGAGGGCCGCCGCGTACACCGCGGCGAACGCCGACCCGGCGGTGAGCGGCTCGCCGGTGAGGGCGACCATGCCCTTGTACTCGGGCTTGAGCAGGTCCGCGAACGACACGGGGCAGGTCGTCACCCGCGACGCGTCGCAGCCGATCGAGACGTAGCCGCCGTAGCTGTTGTACCAGCGGGCCTGGTGGTCCTTCTGGGTGGCCGGGATCCGGTCGTAGTCGACGGTACGGTACGGGGCCAGCAGGTTCTGCCGGGCCGCGGTCTGCGCGAAGCTGTCGCCGAGGTCGAACACGTCCGGCGCGTCCGGCTTCCCCCGGAGACGGCCGATGTCGTCGAGTTCCTGCTGGCTGGAGCCGTAGGGGTTGTCGTTGACGACCTGGATCCCGTACTTCTTGGTGAACCCGTCGATCAGGCCGCCGTAGTTCGCCCAGTGCGGCAGCAGCGTGGTCGTGTTGAGGCGGCCCTCCGCCTGGGCGGCGCTGGTCAGCGCCGCCATGCCGCCGGCGGCTTCGGCGGAGGTGGCCCGGGCCGGGCTCACCGGCTGCTGGTCGCCGCACCCGCCGATTCCGAAGGCCGCCAGGCAGAGACAGGCGGCGAGCGCGAGCACGCGGCCCCGAGCAGGTGCAGCCACGATGCCTCCAGTGCCCGAGGCGAGGTCACGGACGGCTTGCCGCCGCACGTCGGGCGGCACGCCACCGGCCCGGACGGCGCCGGATGACCCGCGAGGCTCGGGCAGCTTCGCCGCAGTGCCTCCGGAACCGGTAATGACCAGTTCACCATACCCGGCCGGCCTTGCGTGCTCCGGTCGGCCGAACCTTCAGAGTTCCAGGTCGTCCCACTGGCCCAGGAACAGGTCGCCGAGGGCCTCGTCGTCCGGTGTCCCGCTGCCGTCGAGCGCCTGCGAGGCCCAGATGGTCTTGCCCCGGCTGGAGTACCGGGTGCCCCAGCGCTCGGCGTACCGGGCCACCAGGAAGAGACCACGGCCCCCTTCGTCGGTGTCCTTGGCACGGCGGATGTGCGGGGCGGTGCTGCTCCCGTCGGAGACCTCGCAGACCAGGGTCTCGGTGTGGAGCAGCCGTACGTGGATCGGCACCTTGCCGTAGCGGACGGCGTTGGTGATCAGCTCGCTGAGGATGAGTTCGGCGCCGAAGGAGATGTGGTCCAGGCCCCACTCCTCCAGCTTGCGGGCGCAGGCGTTGCGGACGGGGCTCACCGCGGCCGGGTCGGGCGCCACGTCCCACTCGGCGACGCGTTCCGGTGCGAGCAGCCGGGTCTGCGCGACCAGGAGCGCCACGTCGTCGGTGGGTCTCGCGTCCGGCAGCGCCTCCAGCACGCTCGCGCAGACCTCCTCCGGCCGGCGGTCCGGCCCGCCGACGGCCTGCCGGAGGGCTTCCAGGGCCGCGTCCAGGTCGCGGGTGCGGTTCTGCAGCAGACCGTCGGTGTAGAGGACCAGCCGGGAGCCCTCGGGCAGTACCACCTCGGCGGTCTCGACCGGCAGGCCGGCGCCCAGACCCAGCGGCGGGGAGATCGGCGGGCGGATGAAGGTCACCGTCCCGTCGGGGTGGGCCAGCGCCGGTGGCGGATGGCCGGCCGTAGCCGCGGTGACCAGTCCGGAGACGGAGTCGTAGACGACGTACAGGCAGGTGGCACCGGTGACTGCGACGCGCGCACCGTCCTCGGCGGCCTCGGCGGCCTCGGCGGCCTCGTCCTGGATGTCGAGGTGCGCCACCAACTCGTCCAGGTGGCTGATCAGTTCGTCCGGGGGGAGATCCAGGCTCGCGAAGTTGTGGACGGCGATGCGCAGCCGACCCATGGTGGCGGCGGCGTGCAGGCCGTGCCCGACGACGTCGCCGACCACCAGGGCGACCCGGGCGCCGGGCAGCGGGATGACGTCGAACCAGTCGCCCCCCACACCGCTCTGTGCGGGCAGGTAGCGGTGGGCCACGTCCAGGAAGTCCTGGGCCGGGAGGCCGCGGGGCATCAGGCTGCGTTGCAGGGTCACCGCGGTCGCGTGCTCCCGGGTGTAGCGCCGGGCGTTGTCGATGGCCACGGCCGCCCGGCCGGCAACCTCCTCGGCGAAGGAGAGGTCCTCCTGGTCGAACGGCCGGGAGTCGCCCGACCGCCAGAAGTTGACCAGGCCCAGGACCACGCCGCGGGCCTGCAGCGGCACCACCGCGAGCGAGTGGATGCCGTAGTCGAGGATCTGCCGGGCGCGCGCGGTGTCCTGGCCCCGCCAGCCGCTGGAGCCGGCGAGATCCGGGGCGACCACGGACCGGCCGTCGGCCACGCTGATCGCCATCGGCGTGCCCGGCGCGAAGTGGATCAACCGGCCGACGGGGTAGAGCGGATGGTCCTCCGCCAGCCCGGCGACGGCGGTCCGGCGCAGCTCCGTGCTGGCCCCGCTCGGCTCCTCGCCGCGCAGGACCGGGTCCTGCAGTTCGACGGTGACGACGTCGGCGAACGCGGGGACGGCCACCTGTGCCAGTTCCTCCGCGGTGCGCGACACGTCCAGGGTGGAACCGACCCGCAGGCCGGCGTCGTAGAGCAGCTGCAGGCGGCCGCGGGCCACCTCCGCCCGGCCCGAGAGCGCCCGCAGCTCGGTGGTGTCCCGCAGGGTCACCACGCTCGTCCGGTGCAGGCCGAGGGTCGTGGTGGTCCGCTTGTTGAGGGACAGCAGCCGGTCCGCCGCCAGGTGGACCTCGTCGGTGGCGATCCGATCCGAGACCAGCAGATCGGCGGTGCGGGGGTCGAGGCCCAGGGTGCCGACGGGTCGTCCTTCCGCGTCCGCGGGGAGGTCGAGCAGCCGCCGGGCCTCGTCGTTGGCCAGCAGCAGCCGACCGTCGTCCCCGGTGATCAGCACGCCCTCGCGCACCGCGTGCAGGACCGCGTCGTGGTGCTCGTACATCCGGGTCATCTCGGCCGGGCCCAGACCGTGGGTCTGGCGGCGCAGCCGGCGGCTCACCAGCGCTGCGCCGACGCCGGCGAGGGCGACGGCCGCGCCCGCGCTGACCAGGAAGACGGGCAGCTGCCGGTCGACCGTCTTGCGCACCGTCTCGACGGTGACCGGGGCGGAGACGATGCCGACCACCTGCCCCGAGGGGTCCTTCACGGGGGCGGCCGAGATCACGGACGGACCGAGCGCGCCGTTGAAGGTCCGGGTGAAGGCCTTGCCCTCGGCCGCCTGGGCGTACGGGCCGATGACATGCTTGCCGAGCTGGGAGAGGTCACTGTGGGTGAGGGTGATCCCGTCCAGGCGGTAGACGATGAGGGCGTCGACGCCGGCGGCCTTGCGGGTCTCCTCGGCGAGCGGCTGCAGCACCGCGCTCGCGTCCGGGCCGTTCAGGGCGTCCACGAGGCCGGGGGCGTGCGCGAAGGACTCGGCGGCGGCGAGGGTGCGGTGCCGGGCGTCGGCCATGGTGTCCCGCCGGGTCTGTACGACGACGGCCACCAGCGCGGCGGCGACGAGCAGGATCACCAGCATCAGCTGGAGGAAGAAGACCTCGCGGGCGAAGCTGCGCGGCGAGGAGCGGGGCCGTCGACGGAGCTCACGCGGCGGTGACACCGCGCCGAGGCCGGCCGGCCGCGGGGGGTCGTCGGCTTCGGGAGGGGGCGGGTCCGCTGTGGCGGCGTTGCCGGAACGGCGGCTCAGCCAACTCCGGAGAGTGTCCGAATATTGGCCCATACTCCTCAGTTATCCCGCTTTGCAGGGGTGAAGGCAAGGAGGGTTCCGGGCGGGTGGAGTATCCGCGGCACGCCTTCCCGGAGGTCGCGGTCACGTTCCGTCACCGCAACCTCCGGGCAGCGGGCCTCGGCTACTCCTCGGTCGGTCCGAGGTCGGGCCGCTCGCACAGGTCCACGGTCAGCGCGCGGTGGGCGGCGTGCAGCTCCAGCACGGTGATCTCGTTCGACCCCTGGCGCAGGACGGGGCCGGGAACGTAGAGCGAGCGCTGGGGCCCCCGGGACCAGTGGCGACCGAGGTGGAAGCCGTTGACCCAGGCATTGCCCTTGGTCCAGCCGGGCAGGTGGAGGAAGGTGTCGGCGACCTCGTCGAGATGCACGGTGCCCCGGTGGAAGGTCGGGCCGACCGTCGCCGGGCCGCCCTCGGTGAAGCGGAGCCCGTCGAGGGAGTCGAGCGGCAGCGGCCGGCTGGTCCAGCCGGTCAGTTCCGTGCCGTCCAGCCGGACCCGGCCCAGCAGCCCCTTGCGGTCGTGGATACCGCTGCCGTAGTTGACCCGGCCCTGGTTCTCCACCAGCAGGCTCAGCAGGCTGCCCGCCCGCGGCACGGTGAAGGCCACGGCCCGCTCGTCGTTCTCCCGTTCCAGCACGCCGACGGGCTGGCCGTCCACGAAGACCTGGGCGCGGTCGTGGACGGTGCCGAGCTCCAGCAGGACCGGGCCGGCCGCCGGCAGGGTGCTCTCGTAGAGGACGAAGCCGAAGTCCTGGCCCAGCTGCTCCATGGTGAGCGGCCGCTCGGACCCGACGGCGTCGCCGAGCGCGGCCAGGTTGGCGAACAGCGGCGCGCCGGCGCCCAGCCGGATGCCGGCGGCGGCGATCTTCGGGCCGGGGGCGGGCACCGGTTCCGTCGGGACCGGGGCGTACTTGGCGATCACCTGCCGGAAGGCGTCGAACTTCTCGGTCGGGTCGCCGGCCTCGTCGAGCGGGGAGTCGTAGTCGTAGGAGCCGACGGTGGGCCGGAAGGTGTGCTTGTCGTTGGCGCCGTTGGTGAAGCCGAAGCTGGTCCCGCCGTGGAACATGTAGAGGTTGACCGAGGCGCCGGTGGCGAGCACGGTGTCGAGTTCCCGCGCGGCCTGGCCCGGGTCGCGTACGACGTGGTGGCCGCCCCAGCGGTCGAACCAGCCGATCCAGAACTCGGTGCACATCAGCGGGCCGGCGCTCTGGTGCGCGCGCAGGGTCGCGAGCCCCTGCTCCGAGCGGCTGCCGAAGTTGGCGGTGGCGAGGACCCCGGGAAGGGATCCGCGCGCCAGGTCGCCGGGCTGGTCGCAGGTGAACAGCGGGACGTCGACGCCGCAGTGGCGCAGGGCCCGGGCGAGGTGGACCAGGTGCGCGGTGTCGTCACCGTAGGCGCCGTACTCGTTCTCGACCTGGACCGCCAGGACGGGGCCACCGTTGGTCGACAGGTGGCGGCGCAGCGGCGGCAGCAGGCGCTCGAAGTAGTCGTCCACCGCTGCCAGATAGCTGGGGTCCTGGCTGCGGAGCATGATGTCGGGGTCGGCCAGCAGCCACGAGGGCAGTCCCCCGCCCTCCCACTCCGCACAGATGTAGGGCCCGGGTCGGAGCAGGACGTGGAGGCCCTCCGCGGCGGCCAGGTCGAGGAAGGCCGGCAGGTCCAGCCCGCCGTCGAGGCGGAATTCGTCGGGGCGCGGCTGGTGGAGGTTCCAGGGGACGTAGGTCTCCACCGTGTTGAGGCCCATCAGGCGGGCCTTGCGCAGCCGGTCGGCCCAGAGAGCGGGATGGACGCGGAAGTAGTGCAGGCCGCCGGAGATGATCCGGAAGGGCTGGTCGTCGAGGCGGAATCCCTCGTCGGTGATCTGCAGGACGGACATGGTACTGGGGCTCCTGGGGGAAGTGGGTGCGCGGCGGGACCGGCCGCGCGGGCACCGGCGCGGCCGGTCGGCGGCCGGCCGCGCCGCGGGCGACCGGCCCGGTGCCGGCGCTGGTCAGGGCGAGGTGACCTTGAAACCCTGCTGGTTGCCGTAGTCGACGATGCGCCGCTGCCAGGCGCTCAGACCCGCGTTGATGTCGGTCGAGATGCTCGGGCCGACGGTGTCCTTGAACACCGAGTTGGAGTAGAGCTGGTACGGCAGGTATTGCCAGCCCTTGCCGACGGCGGCGGACGAGTCGGCGAAGACCTGGTTGGCCTTCTGCCCGCCGAGGCCCGCCACCGGCTGGTCGAGGAAGGCCGGGTCGCCGAGCAGTTCGGTGGTGGCGGGGAAGAGGCCGTTGGCGGAGAGCGAGCGGACCGCCTCGGGGTCGGAGTTCAGCCAGATCGCGAAGGCCGCCGCGGCTGCCTTGTTCTTGCTGGTGGTGGGCACCGCGACGGAGGAGCCGCCGTTCTCGGAGGAGACGTTGTCGCCCGCGTTCCACTGCGGGACGGGCGCGGCACGCCAGTCCTTGGCGGTGTCCGGGATAGTGGAGGCGATGTTGCCGGGGGCCCAGGCTCCGATGATCCACATGGCGTACCGGCCGCTGCCCATCGACTGCCACCACTCGTTGGTCCAGCCCGGAGAGGTGTCGACGAGCTTGCGGTTGATCAGCGAGGTCCACAGGTCGGCGGCCTTCTTGGCGCCGGCGTCCTGCAGGTTCACCGCGACGGAGGAGGCGTCCTTCTGCTGGAAGGGCCGGCCGCCGGCCTGCCAGATCAGGCTGTCCACGCCGCCCGCGTCGCCGGGGTCGATGGAGGTGATGAACCGCTTCGGGTCCGACTCCTTGATCTTGATGGCCGCGGCCTCGAACTCGGCCCAGGTCTTGGGCGGCTCGATCTTCAGCTCGTCGAGGATCCTCTTGTTGTAGAACATCGCCATCGGGCCGGTGTCCTGGGGGATGGCGTAGACGCCGTCGGCGACCGCGACCTGCGACCAGGCGGAGGCCGCGAACTTGGGCTCCAGGGCGGCCGCGCCGTAGTCCTTCAGGTTGACCAGCCGCTTGGACATCGCGAGTTCGGGCAGGGCGAAGTACTCGACCTGGGCGACGTCCGGTCCCCCGCTGCCGGCCTTCACGGCGGTCTGGAGCTTGGTGTACTCGGCCGCCGACTGGCCGGCGTTGACGACGTTCACCTTGACCTTCGGGTACTTCTTCTCGAACAGGGCCACCGTCTTGTCGATGTTCGGGGCCCAGGTCCAGAAGGTCAGCGTGGTCTCGGTGTCCAGCGCGGCACTCGGGTCGGCGGAGACCACGGGAGCGGCGTTCGAGCCGCAGGCGGTCAGCGTGAAGGCGAGCGCCGCGGCCGGCACGAGGGCCAGGAGTCTGCGGCGCGGCGAGGTGATGGCACGGGTCATGGCGTGACTTCCTTGCTGGGACGGGTGGGACGACTGAGAGGGGCGGGACGGACGGGACGAGCAGGGGGAACGCGCTACTCCTTGACGCTCCCGGCGGCCAGGCCGGACTGCCAGAACCGCTGGAGGAAGAGGAACGCGACGACGAGCGGGATGATCGCCAGCACGCTGCCGGTAACCACGAGCGGGTAGAAGCCGGTGGTGGTGGCTCCGCTGCCCGCCGCGCCGGTGGCCAGGGCGTTCCACTGGTTGAGGCCGACGGTGAGGGGGAACCACTGCGGGTCGCTCAGGACGATCAGCGGCAGGAAGTAGTTGTTCCAGGTGGCGACCAGCGAGAACAGCAGCACCGTGACGAAGCCGGGGGCCAGCAGGCGCAACGAGATGGTGAAGAAGGTCCTGATCTCGCCGGAGCCGTCGATTCGGGCCGCTTCGAGCATGGAGTCCGGCACGGCGCCGATCGTGTAGACGCGCATCAGGTAGACGCCGAACGGGCTGACCAGGGAGGGCAGCAGGACGGCCCACGGAGTGTCGACGATCCCGATCTCGCTGAACAGCAGATAGGTCGGTACGGCCAGCGCGGTGCCGGGGATCGCGACGGCGCCGAGGACCAGCGCGGCAAGGACGGTGCGGCCCCGGAACCGGTACTTCGCCAGGGCGTAGCCGGCGGCCGTGGAGATGAAGGCGGCCCCGCCGGCGCCGACCACCGCGTAGAGCAGCGTGTTGGCGAACCAGCGGAGGTAGATGCCGTCGTCGTAGGTCAGGACGTTCCACACGTTGTCGAAGAGGTGGAACCCGTGCCCGAACCACAGCCCGAAGCTGGTGCTCAGCGAGTTGGAGTCCTTCGTGCTGGACAGCACCAGCCAGGCCAGCGGGAGCAAGGCGTACAGGAGCATGAGCCCCATGGCCACGGTGAGCGCGGTGCTGGGTCGCCGGGCCCGTCCTGCGCCGGTCGCGGGGGTTTTGACACTCACAGGCTCTGTTCCTTCCGCATCGACCTGGCCTGCACGGTGTAGGCGACCACTGCGGTCACTCCGCCCAGGACCACTGCGACGGCTGCCGAATAGTTGAACTGCTGACCGTTGAACGCCAGATTGAAGGCGTACATGTTGGGCGTGTAACTGGTGGAGATCACGTCGGGGGCCAGCGACTGCATCACGTTGGGCTCGTTGAACAGCTGGAACGTGCCGATGATCGAGAACACCGTGGCCAGCGCCAACGCGGGCCGCAGGGCGGGGAGTTTGATGCTCCAGGCCTTGCGCAACTCGCCGGCGCCGTCGACCTCGGCCGCCTCGTAGAGCTCCTGCGGCACGGTGCGCAGCGCCGCGTAGAGGATCAGCATGTTGTAGCCCACGAACTCCCAGGTCACGACGTTGCCGATCGAGGCGAGCATCCAGGACTCGCCGAGCAGCCGGGGGACGGCGACGTGCAGGGCGTCACCGACCTGACGGATCAATCCGAAGCGGTCGCCGTACAGGTAACCCCACATCAGGGAGGCCACGACGGCCGGGACGGCGTACGGGACGAAGATGCCGATGCGGAACAGCGCCGGCCACCGCAGCCGCCCGCTGTCGACCGCCAGGGCGGCCAGCAGCGCGAGCGCCAGCATCACCGGGACCTGGACGAGCAGGAACAGGGTGACCCGCCAGAGTCCGGCCCGGAAGAGCTCGTCGCCCAGGGCGCGACTGTAGTTGGCGAAGCCCACGAAGACGTTTCCGCCGACCAGCCGGTCCTGGAAGAAGCTCAGGTAGGCGGCGTAGCCGAGCGGTGCCGCGATGCCGATCACGAAGACGATCAGGAACGGGGCGAAGAACACGTAGCCGTAGGCGCCGTGACCGGGACGACCGGAGCGTGCTGCCGGCCGGGACCGGGGTGCCGTCCGGACCGGGGTGGACTGGGCGGGAGGGTGCGTCGTGCTCACGGAGGTGCCCTTCACGGCAGATGTTTACGCCAACATGAAGCTGGCGTTGAGTGTCGACCGCCGATGACAGGGCCGTCAAGTGCCCGTAACAGCGCGATGCATCTTCGTGATCCGGCCTCCCGACGGCGCGGGGCACCCCGCGGCGCCTGGCGGCCGCCCGACGCGAAGGAGGTGGTCCGCATCCACCCCGGCGGAGTTCACCCTGGTCAGCAGGCCGGATGCGGCCCCGGTGGGCGGCCCGCCACGCGCTTCGGCGACGACCGCCGCGGGCCGCGCGGTCGCCGGCCTTGGAGACGGCAGCGCCCGGACGACCGCCGCGCGGGCCGGTCCGGCGGAGCCGAAGGTTACGGGCGGATATCGGCCGCTCAGGGGCGGCAGGGGCCGCGCCGCCCCCCAGCACCTCCCTCCGCATCCCACCGGTACGATGTTCACGTTGACACGCGAGGAAGGACCGGCATGGGACGAAGAGCGACGACGCCCGGCGACGGCACCCGGGGCAGGCAGCGTCCGCCCTCCCAGGCCGATGTCGCCGCCCTCGCCGGGGTCTCCTCGCAGACGGTCTCGCGGGTCGCCAACCACCGCTCCAACGTGGAACCGGACACCCGGGAGCGGGTCCTGTCGGCGATGCGGATGCTCGGCTACCAGCGCAACAGCGCCGCCCGCGCGCTCACCCTCGGGCGCTTCCACGTGCTCGGCGTGGTCACCTTCGACCTCGCCGCCCAGGGGAACGCCCGTACGCTGGCCGCCATCTCGCACGCCGCGCAGGCCGCCGGGTACTCGGTGAACGTGGTCTGCGCGGAGGCCCAGACCGAGGACGCCGTGCAGCAGGCCGTGCGCCAGCTGACCGAGCAGGCCGTGGACGGCCTCGTCGTGGTCGAGGCCCAGATCCTCGACCGGAGGGGGTTCACCGTCTCCGGCGGGGTGCCGGTGGTCGTCGCCGACGGCGACCCCGAGCGCCGCTTCCACTCGGTGGACACCGACCAGGCGGCCGGCGCGACGGCGGCGACCCGGCATCTGCTCGGTCTCGGCCACCGCACCGTCTGGCACATCGGCGGACCGCAGGACTCCTACGCCGCCCGCCGCCGCACCGCCGCCTGGCACGCCACCTTGAAGGACGCCGACGCGCCCGTCCCGCCGCTCGCGCTGGGCGACTGGACCGCCGAGTCCGGCTACCGGATCGGCAAGGAGCTCGCCGCCCGTCCGGAGGTCACCGCGGTCTTCGCCGCCAACGACCAGATGGCGCTCGGCCTGCTGCTGGCGCTGCGCGACGCCGGCCGCCGGGTGCCCGAGGACGTCAGCGTCGTGGGCTTCGACGACGTACCCGAAGCCCCGTACTTCGCCCCGCCGCTCAGCACGGTCCGCCAGGACTTCGAGGAGGTCGGCCGGCAGTGCGTCGCGCTCCTCCTGGACCAGATCGACCGTCCCGCCGACGCGCGCACCGCCACCCGGATGATCTCCGTCACCCCGGAGCTGGTCGTCCGCGCCAGCTCGGCCCCCCCGCCGAGCGACGCACCCGGGTAGGCGCGGACGCCGTCCGGAAGTGCTCGGGCGACACGGGGCTGCCGGGCCGAGGACGGCGAGCTCCGCGGCCCGGCGGCCGGCCGTCAGCCGACCTTGATCTGCTGGCTGGTGCTGCCACTGCACGGGTACTGCACGAGCGTGGCGTTGTTGTTGAGGGAGGTACCGGACACGTCCAGGCACTTGCCGCTGTGCCGGGCCATCAGGGTGACGTAGCCGGTGGCGGTGGTGCGCACCGACCACTGCTGGTTGCTGCCGCCGTTGCAGCCGTAGAGCAGGACGGCGGCGTTGTCCGCGGTGGAGGCACCCGAGACGTCCAGGCACTTGCCGCTCTGCAGGCCCACCAGGTTGACGTAGCCGGGGCCGGCGGCCCGCAGGGACCACTTCTGGTTCGAGGCGCTGACGCAGGTGTACTGCAGGGCGGGTGCGCCGTCCGCGGTGGAGGAACCCTGGATGTCGACGCACTTGTTGCTGCCGCGTACGCGCAGCGCCTTCCAGATGTCGGCCGCGGCGCTGCGCAGGGTCCAGGACTGGTTGCTGCCGGTCGTCGGCCGGTACACACCGACCGGGGCACCGTCGGCCGTGGACGCGTTCGCCACGTCGAGGAGGTCGCCCGTGGCGACGTTGATCACCGTGCTGTGACCGTCACCGGTGGTGGAGAGCATCCACCGCTGCTGCGGGGACGAGCCGGACGGGGCGAAGCCGAGCACACCCCCGGTGACGCTGAGCGCCTTGCCGGTCCTGACGCTGGTGATGCGGTACGCGGTCGTGTTCTCCCAGGTGCCGGCGACCTTGGTGAACTTCCACTGCTGAGCCGGGTCGGCGGGGTCGGAGGGGTGCTGGACGGGGCCGGCGGCCGCCGTCGCGCCGGTCGACAGCGCCAGGCCGCCGTTGTCCCCCAGCAGTTGACGCACCTGGCCGGTCGGATCCGTCGACACCGAACCGTCGGTGCCGGTCGCGCCGGGGATGACGAAGGTGGTCACCGAGCCCGGGCCGACCGTCGCGGTGAGCGTCTTGGCGGCGGTGGCGGACAGGTCGCCGTCACGCGTCAGGTTCTTGCCGGCGTCGGTGGTGTAGCGCTGCACGGGGGTGGCGGTGTCGACGTTCTGGAAGCCCCCCAGGTCGAGGGTGACCGTCTGGTCCGCGCCGGTGGAGTTGGTGTAGACGGCCACCGCACCCGTGCCGCCGGGCCGCAGCGCCGCGAGCGTGCTCGTGCTGTCGCTCCCGATGACCCGGGCGCCCGGCCGGATGAACCGGCTGTAGTTGGCCATGGCCCAGTACTTCTTGTTCAGGCGCAGCGGTTCGAGGGCCGGATCGGTGGACGCGAGGTCCGCCTGAATCAGGCCCCAGTTGGAGTTCTCATGACCGGGTGTCATGTTGGTGTAGTCGTCGACGGCCTGCCACATCACCCAGGCGCTGGGCTCCAACTCCCTGATGTCGTCGTCGATGTGCTGGGCGAAGTCGAGGGCCGGGGACATGTCGGTGAAGCTCTGCGGGCCACTGCCGCCCAGATCGACCTCGGACATCCACAGCGGCTTGGCGGCGCCCTTGGCGATGTCGCGCGCCCCGGTCCTGCCGCCCGTGCCGTAGGTGTGGGTGTTCAGCTTGCCCACGGCGGCCCGGGTCGTGGCGCTGTAGGAATCCCAGTTGTCCCGGAACATGCTCGCGTTGGTCTCGTCCATCGCCGACACCGGCGTGCCGAGCCCGGCTCCGGTCAGCGCGCCGCGCAGGCTGGAGATGATGTGCGCCTGGGAGGCCTGGTCCCAGTGCGAACCCTCCTGCCTGCCGCCCGCACCCCAGTACGAGGTCCCCGGCTCGTTCACCGGGGAGACGGCGCCGAAGGTCACGCCGGTGGCGGCCTGAGCCCGCTGCACGGCCCCGGCCAGGTACGCGGCGAACCGGTCGTACTGGTCGGCCCGGAGATTGTCCTGCCGGCTGTCGGCCGCACCGGAGACCAGGCCGCTGTTGGTCATGAAGTACGGCGCGGAGTTGGAGAAGGCCTCGAAGGTGTCCGCGCCACGGCTCTTCGCGGCCTTCAGCCACCAGAGCTGGTTCGCGTCGGGGTTCGCGCTCCAGTGCGTCGGGTCGGCCGGGTTCCACCAGTCGGCGGGCTCGGTCCATCCGGCGGCGTCGCCGGCCGGCGGGCCGTAGGCGGCGGGGCGGTTCCAGTACCCCGGGACGGCGGCCCCCGTGCGCAGGTACGGCTGGGTCTCGGGGCTGTCGCCGCCGCCGATGTTGTAGCGGGCGACGGTGAAGCCCAGGCCGTCGGCTCCGTAGAGAGCGTCGGCCAGCTGGTTGCGCTTGGCGTCCGGCCAGCCGCCGGTGACATTGGCGAACCAGGCCAAGGCCGTTCCCCAGCCCTGGAACGGCTGCTGCTGGTAGCTGGGATCGAGGCGGACGGTGACGTGCGCGGCGGCTTCGGCGGCGGTGGCGGGCGCGGCGCTCAGGGTGCTCGCGGCGAGGGCCGCGAGCACGACGGCGGCGGCCCCGGCCCGGGTCCGGCCGGAGCGGGCGGGCGGCTGCTTGTGTGGGGACACGGGTACTCCTGGACTGGGTACGGGCGCCGGTACGACGCCCCTCCGCCGAGCGGAGGGGCGGAGGGGCGTCGACGAGGGCGGCTCAGGGTCGGCAGGTCAGGATCGGCAGGTCAGGGGGCAGGTCAGGGGCGGCGGGTCACGGGGTGGTGGTGCGCAGCCACTGCTGGTTGCTGCCGGTGCCGCAGGTCCACTGCTCCAGGACGGTGCCGTTGGCGGTGGACTGGTTGGTGACGTCCAGGCACTTGCCGCTGTGCCGGGCGATCAGGCGGACGTAGGTGGTGCCGGTGACCTTCTGGATCTGCCACTGCTGGGAGGTCCGGCCGTCGCAGGGGTTCTGCACGGCGAGCGCGCCGTCGGCGGTCGAGGCGCCGCTCACGTCCAGGCACAGGCCGCTGTGCCGGGCCATGATCTGCGCGTAGCCCGTGCCGAGGTTCTTGAGCCAGAAGTTCTGGTTGGCGCCGTTGCCGCAGCCCCACTGGAGGAGCTGGGCGGCCGGGGCGAAGGAGTAGTTGCCCACGTCCGCGCACCGACCGCTCTGGCGGCCCGTCAGGCTCTCCCAGGTGGCCTTCAGCGGGGTGATGATGCCCGTCGCGGCGTTCACGTCGATCTGCGGCGAGGCCCCCATGGTCAGGGTGGTGTCGGTGGGGAAGGCCAGCGGCAGCCAGACGTACTGCGAGTCGTTGACCGTCCCCCCGAAGGAGTTGCCCCAGCGGTCCCCCATGTACAGGTAGCTCGTGCCCTTGGTGCCCTGCACGGGCAGCACGTACGCGGTCTGGCTGCCGTAGGCGACGCCGTCGCCGATGTCCTGCAGCCCGCTCCAGGTACCGGTGACGCTGGTCGCGGTGCCGTACCGCTGCTGGTTGGGGTTCCAGCCGCTGGTCGTGGAGCTGAGCAGGAAGTAGACGCCGTTGCGCTTGAACATCGCGGGGGCCTCGCGGGACTGGCCGGCCCACAGGTTCTGCACCTGGGAGTCGATCCCGGTGTAGTCCGCCGTCAGCTTGTAGACGTGCAGGTCCCGGTTCTCGTTGGCGGCGGAGATCATGTACCCGGTGCCGTCGTCGTCCACGAAGGTCGTGATGTCACGGGACATCTCCCCCAGCGGCCGGAAGCTGCCCCGGTAGCTGTAGGTGCCGTCGACCGTCGTGGAGACGGCGACCGCCGCGCGGGCCTGACTGTAGTCCGAGCCGTTCTCCTTGTGCATCCACATGACGAACAGGCCGGTCGCGGCGTTGTAGATGACCTTGGGCCGCTCGATGACGGCGTAACCGAGATCCGGATCCGCCGCCTGGGTCAGGGCGTGGTTGCGGAACTCCCAGGTCTTCAGGTCGGTGGACCGGTAGACCGAGACGTAGCGGAAGGTGTTGTCGGCGTTCCGGTCCTCACCGAACCAGTAGTAGTACTGGCCGACCTTGATCACACCGCCGCCGTGGGCGTGCACCGGGTTGCCGGCGGTGTCGCTGAACTGGGTACCGTTGATGATCGTCGCCGTGGCGGCCTCGGCGGTGCCGACTCCCTGCAGGAGCGGGAGGAGCAGCGCCAGCACGGCACTGAGCAGGATCGTTCGCAGTCTCGGCATGTTCACATACCTTCGTTCTCCGGTGCGTGCGCCGAATCCTTCCGGGCCATGGCATCGCGAACATGCCACGGGCCGGCCGACCGGTCTCGGTGTGATCTCTGCGAGTACCGCCTGACGACCTGCATCCCGGAGCAGGGACAAGGTGGGGGCGGACTCGGCGCACGCATCGCGGGGTGGGGGTGGGGTGGGGTGGGGTGGGCTGCGCTGATCAAGTCGGCCGCCTGGAGCGCGCCTTCCGACGCGATGCCCGTCTCCCGGCAGCCCTGGTGATTCGCCGCCCATCGGGGCGGGGATGACCACCGGGATGTCCGACCCCCCGGTGACGCCGACACGGCCGTCCTGCCATGTTGGCGCAAACAAATGGGGTCGACCGAGAGTTTCGAAGCACGCCTCCGCTATGTCAAGGGATCCATCAAACTTAGACAAATTCCGGCATCATCAACCCGAGACCCCGGCCTGTCGCGATCAATTCGGTACAGCGAGTGACGATTGGACGACGTGGCACCGCCCGTACCAGAGAATCGGCCCACCCAAGGGCTTGACGCCCGGGCAGGCCGCGTTTGAATATGTTTACTTCTGATGGCTCGCTCGGCCGGTCGCAGATCCCAGCACCGCCGTGCCGAGCTCTGCTGCCGGCGCCCCCGCGAGGTAGGGCCGGCCGGCCGCGCGACCGCGGTCCGCGGAGAGGGGAACGGCGGGTCTACGCCGTCAGTCGCCCGAGGGTGCGTCGGGGCGCGCGGCGTCGGCGCTTCCACCGGCCGCCGCGCGTGCGGCCGCGCGCCGGCGCCGGCGCCGGACCAGCAGGGCGGTGAGCGTGACGGCGAGGAGTGCCAGGGCTCCGGCGGGGATCCACGGCAGGTCGACGAAGTCGTCGGAGCCGGTCGCGGTGACCCCGTCCGCGGTCACCGTGACGGTGACGTCGCCCCAGCCCGTGGGCGCGCCGGACCAGGCCTCGGTGATCTGCACCTGCTGCCCCGGGAGCAGTTCGGCCGGCACCTTCACCAGCTGCCGTGCGGTGGGCCCTCCCGCGAACACGCCGTCGACCTGGACGTCGGCCCGGGGTTCGAGCTTCACGTTCCCGGTGTTGTGCAGGGTGTACGTCAGGGTGGAGTCGCTGCCGCCGGTCCACGGAATCCGCGGGTTGTGCGCCGTGAACCGCACGTCCTCGACGGCGACCGCCGGCCGCTGCGCCCCGAGGACGCGCAGATAGATCCGGGCCCCGACGCCGCGCTGCACGCCGATGAAGGAGCCCGACCCGGCCTGGACACGGTCGTCGACGGCCACCAGCGCACCCACGTGGTCGCCGGGCGGGGCGTCACCGGGAACGGTCAGGGTGAGGCCGACCGTCTGCGACGAGTGGGCCGGGAGGGTCACGACGTCCCGTTCGGGCTTGCCCCAGGCGCCGATGTCGCGCTGGGTCTCCTCGCGGCCACGCACCGCCAGCCCACCATCGCGCTCCGTGTTGTAGGCGTCGGCGACGTAGAGGTGGAGCGTCAGCGGCCCGTCCGTGCTGTTCGTGACGACGGCGCGATCGGAGAAGGTCGCGCCGGGGGAGGCCGAGAGCTGGAAGGCCGCGCGCGGAGTGATCGCGGAGTCCGCGGGTGCGACCGACCATTCGCCGTTGTCGGCGGCGCGGGCCTGGGTGGGCAACAGGGCCATCAGGCCGAGAAGGAGAACGGTGACGACGGATGCTCTGCGCATGGCGGGCCAGCTTTCGAAGCGCCGCGTGCCCGACACCCGATGCCTGGCATCTGGCGTCGGGCACGCGGGCACGGTCACAGGAGGGTGAGGGTCAGCAGTCCGGAGTAGGTGCCGACGGGGGTGAACTTCGCGATGTCGAGGGAGACGGCGGCACCTGCGGTGAACTCTCCACCGGTCAGGGTTCCGTCGGCGGCGGACGCGAGGGTCGCGCCGCCCGTGCCGATCGTCCCGGCACTGCCTGCCCGGCAGGCGCTCGGGCTGTCGGCCTTGGTGGTACAGGTGGGGGTCCAGCTCAGCCGGTCCGCGTCGATCTTTCCACGCGGTCCGGTGAAGTCCGTCACCTTGCCGGTGAGCGACCAGCCGGCCGTACCGCCGCGGAAGTCCTTGACGGTCACGGGGTTCAGGGATCCGGTCGAGGCTCCACCCGCCCCGAAGGCGACCGGCGGCAGCTGGACGGCGTCGGCCGCGGCGGTCATCGAGAGCACGCCGCCGTCGACCGAGGTGCCGATGCGCTGGTTCACCGTCCCAGGGGCCCCGCTGCCCGGGTCGGTCGGGTCCGTCGGGCCGGGCGGGTCGGTCGGAGCGACCTGCGCGCCGACCTTCCAGGCCTGGCCGGCGCTCCCGTTGCAGTCCGACTGGACCAGATCGGCACCCGCCGCCGTGGATCCGTCCTGGACGTCCAGGCACTTGTTGCTGTGCTTGGCGACGATACGGACGTAGCCGTCGGTGAGGCTCTCGAAGCGCCAGCGCTGGTTGTCGCCCGAGCCGCAGTCGTACTGCTTGACGTGGGCCCCGTTCGCGGTCGATCCGTCCGCCACGTCCAGGCACTTACCGCTGTGCTGGGCCAGCACCCGGACGTAGCCGCCACTGTTGTCGGTGAACCGCCACCGGTCGTTCAGTCCGCCGTCGCAGGCTCCCTGGACCACCGGCACGTTGTTGTCGGAGAGGCTGTCGACCACGCTCGCGCACAGGTTGCTGCCCTTGCCGGTGATGGTGTTGAGCGCGTCCCCGCCGGCACCGGCGACCCGGCCCGTCGCCGTGTCGATCGAGACCTCGGGATACCACGGAAGGGTCATCGTGGTGGCGGTCGGGAACTGCAGCGGGAGCCAGACATAGGTGGAGTCGTTGACCCGCTTGGGGTCGGACCACACCCCGGCCCATCGGTCGCCCATGTAGAGGTAGGACGTGGTGTCACTGCCCTCGACCGGGAGGACGAACGCCGTCTGCGAGTCGTGGCCGTTGTGGTTGCCTACGTCCCTCATCGGCGTCCACGGTCCGACGGGGCTCGGGGCGGTGGCGTACTTCTGCTGGTTCGGGTCCCAGTAACTGGTCCCGGAGGTGAGCATGAAGTACACGCCCGCGCGCTCGAACAGCGCAGGCGACTCCCGGTGCTGTCCCGGCCAGGGGTTCGCCGCCACGTCCTTCACCTGGGTGTAGTCGTCGGTGAGCTCATAGATCATCAGGTCGGCGTTGTCGTTCGCGGAGGAGACCATGTAGGCCTTGCCCGCGGCCTTGTCCTCGAACACGGTGATGTCGCGCGACATGAACTCCGCACCCGAGGCGTCCTTCGGACGGAACGAGCCCTTCCACTGGTAGGAGCCGTCGATCGTGGAGGAGACCGCCACGGCCGCCCGGGCCTCGCCGTAGGAGTCGTCGGCCTCCTTGTGCATCCACATCACGAACTGCTTGGTCCTGCTGTTGTAGAGGACCTTCGGCCGCTCGATCAGCGCGGTGCGCAGCTCCGGGTCGGACTCCTGGGTGAGGACGTGCCCCCGGGGCTCCCAGCTCTTCAGGTCCTTGGAACGGTAGGCCGACACGTAGCGGAACTTGTTGTCCTCGCCGCGGTCCTCACCGAACCAGTAGTAGTAGTCGTCGACCTTGATCACACCGCCGCCGTGCGCCTGCACCCCCGCCCCCGTGGTGTCCGGGAACTGGGTTCCGGCGGTGGTGGTGACGGGGGCGGCCAGCACCCCTGGCGCCCAGGCCGTCACGGCCAGCAGGAGGCCGACGGAGCCGGCGACTACGGATCCCACTCTTCTCATACGGGTTCCTTGATGTCGTCCGCGCTCGTCCTGACCTCCGGAGCCAGCCACCGGAGCACCGTCCACAAGGGAACAGAAACAAACGTTTTTGCGCGGAAATCAACAGATTGACCCATAGGGTCGCCCTGACGGAACCGCGCTGTCAACACTCCGAAACACTTCCGACATGTGGGCGTCACATCCCGGTGCCCGGCGGGGCCCGCCGGGCTCGGCGGGGTGCGGCGGAGCACCCCACGGGCAGCCTCGACATCGGGTCGTGGGCCTCGAAGGCGCCCCGGGACATCGAGGGGTCACTCACGTGTTCTCCATGGATGCGGCGCGGCACACAGCGAACCGTGTGCGTCGGTCGCTGTATGGAGCGCCGCGGCCTGTCGCCACCCTGGGGCTTTACCGAAGCGTTATCGGATGCCCTCCCCGCCGGCCCCGACCACCGGAGGCGGCCCCACCCGCCCGGGCGGGGACGACCGGCCGGACACCGGGGTGGACCGAAGCCACCAGCGGGCAGCGAGGGCGTCCTACCGGCCCGTAGCAGGCCGCGGAGCGCCAGCGCCGGCAACCGCCGCACGTCACAACGTGGTCTCGACCCAGGGGCGGGCTTGACGGGGCTTCCGAAACAGGGGTGTCATATGTCCATCGCGTTCGGAAGTGTTTGTTACTGAGTGTTTACGTTGGATTAGCCAACCAATGCAGGCAGCCGGGCCTCGAACCACCACCCGGCCGGCTGCACAGCACACCTCACCGCTCGCATTGCCCAGCGCGTGCCCCCTGTGACCGCCCCCACGCACCCGTTTCCGCCCGCTCGGCAGGTGCGGCCTCGAAGGAGCCCCCCATGTTGCGTCCCCCCACCCGCGCTGCCGCGGCGGCCGGTCTCCTGCTCTGCCTGGGCCTGACCACCGCCTGCTCCACCGGTCAGGAGTCCGTGAAGGCCGGCGACGCCTCCGTGGCGCCGGTCAGCGGGAAGATCTCGATCACCTACCTGCAGAAGCAGGGCGACCAGGAGTACTTCGTCGGCGAGGCCGCCGGCGCGAAGGCGAAGGCCGCGGAGCTGGGCGTGGACCTGAAGGTGGTCAACCTCGGCAACGACGCCAACAAGACCATCAGCGAGGTGCAGTCGGCGATCGCGCAGAAGGCCAACGGTGTGATCATCGTCGTGCCGGACCCGGCCGTCGGCCCGCAGGTGGTGCAGACCGCCCGCGACGCGAAGGTGGCGCTGCTCACCTCCGACGACCAGATCTGTGCCACCGGTCCGGACCCGTCCTCCTGTGCCAAGAGCGACCTCGTGCCGCGGATCGGCTTCAGCGGCGCCCAGATGGGCGGCGAGGTCGGCAAGCGCGCCGTCGAGGAGTACAAG
>NZ_JBFAQT010000056.1:0-35865 GCF_040678895.1 Kitasatospora sp. NPDC049258 | reverse complement strand
GAGGGGGCCTTCGACCGTCTGTGCGCCGCCAGGGACTCGAACCCCGGACCCGCTGATTAAGAGTCAGCTGCTCTAACCAACTGAGCTAGCGGCGCGTGCTGACGAGGAAGACTTTAGCAGCGGCCGGGCGCGGATCCAAAATCGAATACCGCTGCCCGGGCACCCGGGGTTCGACGGCCGTTCCACCGCGCGTCACACCTGCGGCACCGGCTCCGGGCCGGTCGCGGCGGAGCCGGCCCGGGCCGCGCGGACGCACGCCCAGAGCACCACGGCGGCGCCGGGCAGCCACGGCTCCTGGCTGTCGGGGGCCACGATCCAGCGCCCGGGGCCCTGGCCGGGGGAGTCCGGTGCGTGCACCATCCGCTGCACCGGCGGCACCGTCACGGCGTCGCCCTGGCCGTGGCAGAGCAGCGGCGGCACGTCCCGGGCCCACTCCTCCCAGGCCAGCAGCGAGCGCAGCCGCGGCGCCGCGCCCGGCTGCACGAAGAGCAGGGCGCGGCCGCGGAACGAGGCGACCGGGCCGCAGCCCGGGCCGGAGGCCCACAGCTCGTCCAGCACCCGGCGGCCGAACAGCGCCGGCATGCTGACCACGTCGAAGACCCGGCCGCAGGGCAGCACCGCCGGCGCCCATGGGCGGGACTCCCACAGCGCCCGCATGCTGCGCGGGTACTCGCTGGCGGAAGCCAGCCAGTTCTCCCCGGCCACGGTGACGTACTCCACGGATTGATACGTCCAGATGTCCACGGCAGCAGCGTGGACCGCCGGGCCGGGTCCGCGCGCAGAAAGTGACGTTCGGCGGACAAGCCGGGGGGCGACGGCGTACCCTTCCCAGCCGCATATGCCAGTGGCCAGTCGGCAGCCCTAGTGGTCCTCGCCGCGGCGCTGCAGGCCGCGGCCGTAGTCGACCATCCGGGAGGCGTAGTCCGGTGTCCAGTCGGCGCGGTCGGCGATCTCGGCCGGGGTCAGTGCGTCGAAACGGCGGGGGTCGGCCAGCTGGGCGGCGGCGATCGCCTGGAAGTCGCTGGCCCGCTCGGCGGCCGCCCGGAAGGCGAGCGTCAACTCGGTGGAGCGGCGCAGCAGTTCGGCCGGGTCGTCGATCGAGTCCAGGTCGAAGAAGCGCTCGGCCTCGGGCTCGGCGGCCTGCGGTTCGAAGATGAGTTGGGCGGGGCGCAGGCGGCGCGGCGCGGAGCTGCCCAGATCCTGGGCGGCCGGTGCGGGGGTGCCGCTGCGGTCGGACGCCTGTGGGTGGGGATCGGGCATGAACGCTCCTCCAGATGGTCGGCCGACCCGGGGGCCGGCCGGTCGGGACCGGGCCGCCGTCCATTGTCACTCGGCGGACACCGGTAGCGGAACGGTGCGCGTGCGGTTGCTATTCCCCACGTGGGGAGCGCGGCCGCGCCCGGTGCGCCCCCTCCCCGTCCTGACCACCCACGGTGCCCGCCCGGCCACGGAATGCCGCCCGGATCCGCCGGGCGAGGTCTCAACCGAGCCGGATCCGGTGCTCCGCCAGGTGCGCCAGTACCGCGTGGTTGGCCTCCCAGCCGTCCGGGAACTTCACCGCCACCCCCAGCTGCACCGGCTCGGCGGACGGGTGCTCGTCCAGCAGCTCGGCGATCCCGGCCCGCGCCACCACGATGCAGGCGTGCCGGTGCCGGGAGGCGAGCACGCACAGCCGCCCGGTCTCCAGGTGGAAGGCGGTCGCGTCCGGCCGGCCGGAGAGCGGGTGCAGCACCACGGTGACGTCGTACTCCCGGCCCTGCAGCCGGTTGGCGGTGTCGACGGTGACGGCCGGCCCGGCCGCCTGGTCCACCGGCACGCCGAGCGCGGTGAGCGCGGCGCGGACCGCGGCCGCCTGGTCCCGGTGCGCGGTGCCGACCGCGATCCGGCTCGCGGTGAGCGGGGTCGTGCCCTGCTCGGAGCGGGCCGCGAGCCCGCGGTCCAGCAGCCGGCGGACGGTGGCCGCCACTGCCGCGACCGCCTGCGGGTCGGTCCGTACGGTGTGCCGGGCCGGCAGCTCCAGCAGGGCCCAGCCGTGCTCGGCCGCCTCGTCGATCGCCGCGTCCACCGCCGATCCGTCCGGCCGCACCGCGGCGGTCAGCAGCCGCTCGCCCTCCCCGGTGCCGGAACGGAACGGGGTGTAGGGGTAGAACGCCGAGGAGATCAGCGGCGCGGCGGTGGACGGCAGCCGCCAGGACACCGGCAGCCGGTGCGGCCGGATGGTCGGGTTGTGCGCGAGCAGGGTGACCACCGCACTGCTGGACGGGTCGTAGGAGAGGCCGGCCCACTGCTCGGTGCCGACCACCGTGAACGGGTCCAGCTGCCCCGGGTCGCCCACGAACAGCGCCCGCTCGAACAGCCGGGCCACCGCGAGCAGCGCGTCCGAGCGCATCTGGTAGGCCTCGTCGACGATCGCGTGCCGCCACGGGTCGACGTCCTTGACCCACTGCCACTTCGCGGCGGTCGAGATCACCACGTCCTGCTCCAGCAGGTCGCCCACCTTGCCGGAGGCGGTGACGTTCCCGTGCCGCAGCGCCTCCGGGGCGGGGCGGGCGTCGCTCGCGTGCAGCCGGCCGATGGTCAGGTCGGGGCCCTTCGCCGCGAGCCGGTCCACCAGGTCGTCGACCTGGCTGTTGGTCTGGGCCACGACCATCAGCCGCTCGCCGGCCGCGACCAGCTCCCGCGCGGCCCGCACCACCAGGGTCGACTTGCCGGCCCCCGGCGGTGAGTCGACCACCACCCCGCGCGGCGCGCCGGGTCGGGGCCGGACGGCCGCGGCCAGGATCGCCGCCACCGCGGCGTCGGCGGCGGCCCCGGGGGAGTCGGGCGCGGGGCCCGCGGTACCGGGGCCGTTCGGCTGATGGGCAGTCATGGCGGAGTTCATTCCCAGTCTTCGGGTCCGGTAGGCGGCGTCCGGTCGGCGCCGGGCGGGCCGCCGTGCGTCCACGGGGTGTCGTCCGGCTCCGGCAGCGGGGCGGACTGGCGGGCGGTCAGCTCGAACAGGGTGAAGACCACCCGCTCACCGACCTCGGGCAGGCTGCCCGGCTCCGGCTCCCGCTTGCGGCCCATCCCCGACAGCACCCGCACCGTCACCTCGCCCGGCGCGGCCGCGACGATCTCCGCCTTCTGTGCGGACGCGGCGCCCGCCCGGTGCACCTCGCGGCCGGGGTCGGCGTGCGGGCGGTCCGGGGTGGCGAGGGTCAGCAGCGGGCGGGGCTTGGCGGAGCGGCCCGAGGTGTCGTACTCCAGCTCCACCGCCGTCACGGTGCCGCTGAACGCCTCCCCGGCCAGCCGGTGCCCGGCCATCGCCAGCGGATCGTCCAGCGCCTCCTGGATGTCCAGCCGGGCCTGCTCGCGCTCGCGCTGCGCCAGCTTGCGGGCGGCGGTCACCGCGTCGTCCCGGCGCGGCTGCGGGGGCTCGCCGGCGGCCAGCCGGTCCCGGTGGCCGGTGTAAGACCAGCGGTCGCCCTCCCAGCGCTCGGTCAGGTGGGCGGCGGGCGGCAGGGCGCGCAGCAGGTCAAGGCCCTGCCAGAGGTCCCGCCAGGTGGGCAGCAGTTCGGACTCCAGGGCGCCGTGCAGCCGCTCGTGGGCCTGCTTGAGGTGCAGCTCGGCCCGGGCCTGTTCGCCGGGTGCGGCCTGCCGGAGCGCGGCGAGCGCGGCGTCGTGCCGGGTGATCGCGGGGGCCAGCACCAGGGTGTCGAACCGCGGGTCGGTGACCGGCCCGGCCGGCGGGTGCAGCAGCCGGCCGTCCTCGCCCCGCCCGGTCTCGGCCCGCTCGGCCGCCCGGGCGCCGGTCCACCCGTCGGGCGGGAAGTGCCAGGCCAGTTGGGCGGCCAGGTGCTGGTCCTCCAGGTGGCTCTGGCCGGTGGCCCAGTGCCGTGCCAGCAGGCCCGTCATGGGCAGCAGCAGGCTGCTGCCCGGCACCTGGGCCCGGTCGGTCAGGTGCGTCAGCCAGCGCCCCAGCAGGGGCACCCGGGTCGGCGCCGGGTAGGGACCCGGATCCGGGTCCTCCGCCGTGCGGCGGAACCTGGTCGACCGGCCGAGCAGCGCGAGGTGCCGCACCGCGCCGGAGTTGGGCACGATCAGCTGCGGAGCGTCGGCGCACAGCTCGCGCAGCACCGGGATCTTCTCGCCGGTCTCCGGATCCTTCTCGGAACCCTCCACCTGCTCCACCTCGCCCGCGAACGAGTCGAGATAGGGCAGCAGCTCGGCGGCGAAGTCGGCCAGGAACTCGAAGCGCTGGGTGCGGTTGAGCGGCTGCGGCACCAGCAGCAGCTTCGGCGCCGCCCGCTCGGTGCCCAGCAGGACGGCCAGCGGCGCCCCGTCCTCACCGGCGGTCGCGAGCGGGACCAGCACCATCGGCCGCTCGGACAGGTGCCGGTGGCGGACGGTGGCCAGCGGCTCGGCCCGGCCGCTGCGGACGGCCTCCAGCCGGGCGAGCGTGGTGAGCAGGCTCATCGGACCGGCCTTCCCAGCGCCTCGGCGCGCAGCGCCGCCGCGTACGCCAGCCGGGCCGCGGCCTCGTCGGTGGCCTCGTCGCCGTCGGGCCCGGTGCTGCTGCCGCCGTCGGTGTCGGGCCCGGTGCTGCCGGCGCCGGCGGGTGCGGTGCCCTCGGCCGCGGCCAGCGCCCGGGTGACCGTCCGGATCGAGCCCAGCTCGCCCCGCACCCCGCGGCCCAACTGCTCCACCGAGTCCGCGCAGCGGGCCTGATCACGGCAGTGGAAGCTGAGCTCGCAGGCGGCCAGGCAGTCCGGCCCGTAGGCGGCGGGCACCGCGGCGACGGCCGCGGCCAGCTCCTCGGCGGGCCGGCCCGGGGCGCCGCTGGTGTCCGGGTCCAGGTCGAAGGTGGTGCCCGGCGGCAGCGTGTCGAGCAACTGCTCGATCCTGGTCAGCCGGGCCAACTGGCGCCGGGTGGTGGCCAGTTCCCGTCGGATGTCGACGGCCTCGGCGGTCGGCAGGTTGGAGAAGTCCTTCGGGCAGACCAGCAGCACGGTCAGCGCCGGGCTCCCGGGCAGCTCGTCCACCGCGTACGGGTCGGCGGCGGGCTCCCGGCCGGCCAGCCGGGCGGCCGTCTCCTGGAGCGCCAGCACGTACACCGCCGCCTGCCGGGCCGCCGCGCCGACCTTGGCCGGGTCGGCCGACCCGTCCAGCACCGGGAAGGACTTGATCTCCACCACCGTGCACCGGCCGCCGTGCACCACCACGGCGTCCGGCTCCAGGTAGGCCTGGCTGCCGGCCACCGTGAGCCGCAGCATCGGGTGGTCCAGCAGCGTCCAGCCCGTGGGGTCGGCGGCCGCCGCGGCCAGCACCTCCCGGGTGCGCTCGGCCCGCACCGCCGGGGTGGCCCGGCTCAGCAGGTCGGGCACGGCGGGAGGGGTGCCGCCCTCGGGCGGCAGGCCGAGCAGCCGGCGGAGCGGGCCGAGCAGCGCCGCGTACCCGTCGCTCTTCAGCCGGGCCTCGAAGACGTTGCCGCGGGCGATCGCGAACGGTGACTGGCCGAACGGCGCGGGGCGGCCGAGCTGCTGGGCGACGGCGGCCTTGTCGACGCCCGCGGCGTCCAGCAGGGCGCGGCGGCGGCAACCGGGATTGGCGGCGAGGGCGGCGAGGGCGCGGGCGTCGAGGCTGCGCTGGGGCGTCGCGCCGCGCAGCTCGGCGAGGCGCTGCGCCAGGGGTTCGGCCTGCGCGGGATGCGAGACGTTCATGGTGCGCCCCAGTGTTGCACCAGGCTCCGACAATCCGGGCACGTACCCCGCCGCGGGGCGCCCGGGGCGGGTCGCACCCCGTCGGCTGCGCCCACGCGCCCGGTGGGTGCGCGGTGCGGGATCATGGAGGCAGGCCCTCAACGGCGAGCCGGCCGCCGCGTACCACGTCGCGAGGAGAACCGCATGCCAGCCCGTATCGTGCTCGTCCGCCACGGTGAGACCTCCTGGTCCGCCACCGGGCGGCACACCGGCCGTACCGACGTCCCGCTGACCGACGAGGGCCGCACGATGGCCCGCGCCCTCGGCGCCCGGCTGGCCAAGGCCCCGTGGAACGGCCTGCCCGAGGCGGTCGTCTACACCAGCCCGCTCTCCCGGGCCAGGGAGACCTGCGAGCTGGCCGGCTTCGGCGACCGCGCGGTCGACCGCCCCGAACTGCTGGAGTGGGACTACGGCCAGTACGAGGGCCGCACCGGCGTGGACATCCGCGCCACCGACCACCCCGGCTGGCTGATCTGGCGGGACGGCGTGCCCGGCGGCGAGAAGCTCGCCGAGGTGGCCGCCCGGGTCGACGGCCTGATCGAGGAGCTCAACTCCCGGCACGGGCTGCCGCACCCGGACACCACCGAGATGCACGCCGCCGACTGCGAGGTGGTGCTCTTCGCCCACGGGCACCTGCTGCGGATCCTGACCGCCCGCTGGCTCGGCCTGCCGCCCGAGTACGCCCAGCGGTTCAAGCTCGGCACCGCCGCGCTCTCGGTGCTGTCCTGGGAGTACGGCCTGCCCGCGGTAGAGATCTGGAACGACCACAGCCACCTCGACTGAGCGGCGGGGCGGGGCGCGCCCGCTCAGGCGGCCGTGCGGGCGCTGCGGTGGACGTCCAGGAACCGGCGCACCTCAGGCATCCGCCGGTGCTCGCGCAGCCGTCCGGCGGTGTGCGCGAGCATCCCGCGGATCCGGGCCGAGCGCACCCGGTCGAGCAGCAGGGTGGCCGCCTCGGCGTGCTCGGCGGCCCCTCGCAGATCGCCCCGGCCCAGCCGGTCGTGGGCCAGTTCGGCGGTGTAGAGCGCCCGGTTGCGGACGAAGTGCGGCTGCTGGAGCCCGGCCGCCCGCCCGGCCCGCTCGCTCGCCCGGTCCCACCCGCCGAGCGCCGCCCAGCACTGGGCCTCCAAGCCGGCGATCTCCGCCTCTCCGTAGAAGGACATCCACTCCGGGTCGGTGCTGCGCCCGCCCCGGTCGAACAGCGTGTGCGCCCGGGTCAGCGCCTGCTCGCAGGCGGCCCGGTCCTGCAGCAGCGCCCAGCCGCCGGCCTCGCGCAGGGAGAGCAGCGAGAGCAGCCGGTCGGAGCCCAGCCGCCGGGCGGCGGCCTGTCCGGCCTGGGCGGCCCGCAGCGCCTCGCGCGGCCGGCCGGCGTCCCGGGCCAGGAAGGCGCTGTTGCAGAAGACATGGGCCTCCAGCGCCGCGTCCCCGGCCATCCGGGCGGTGGCCAGCGCCTCGGAGTAGAACGAGCGGGCGTCCATCAGCCGGTTCGAGTCGTGTGCCAACCAGCCCACCGAGATCGCCAGTTCGCCGGCGCCGGCCTGCAACCGCCGCTCCGTGGCGGCGGTGTAGCTGCCGTCGTTGAGCAACAGGTAGGCGTTGCGCAGGGATTGCCCGGCCCGCTCGAAGAGGGTGTCACCGCCGTGGGCGTCGTCGAGCAGCCGGATGTCCCGGACCGCCTGCTCGACCCCGCGCACCTCGGCGGCGCCGACCTTCCGGGGGGCCGGCAGCTCGGGCCGCGCGGCGAGCGGCGGCGGGGCCGCGGCCTGCGCCGGGCCGTCCAGGCCGAGCGCGGCCGCGAGGGCGGTCGGGCCGCCACGCAGGAATGTCCGGCGACGCACGTCGTCGATCTCCTCATCGGGCCATTGCGGGTCGTCGAGCGGGGGTGCGGCGGCCGGTCCGCCGTCGGAGGCCCGGCGGCGGACCACGGTCCGCGGGGCGAAGCCCAGGTCCGTCAGGGAACGTCCCGGCCACATGTGGCGGAACACCCGCTCGTACGCGTAGTTGGGGCAGCGGATCTCACCGGCCTCCACCCGGCCGACGTAGCGCGCGTCGCAGGACACGTGCTCGCCGATCTCCCGGGCGGCCCGGCGGACCGCGGTGGCGAACTCCCCGGGGGAGAGGTCGCCGCGCAGCTCGCGCATCACGGTGTTGGGGGCCGCGGGCGCGGGCCCGTCCGGTCGCGTGGCTGTCATGCTGCGCTCCGAGATCGTGCACCGAAGGTCGAGCCGGGGGCCGGGTGGGGCCGGCGGATGCTGGTGTGCCGTACGGGATCGGGGGGCCGTCCGGCGTCGGCACGAGAGTACTCGCAGTCACAGGGTGGCCACGGCGCGTGCCCGGTCGGTCTTCGGGTCATAGCGGACAATTCGCCCGCCGCATCCGGGATCCGCCATGAAATGCCATGGCTTGCTGTACGCCACCCCGTGGCCTCCCGGGCCCCGCCCGCGTTGTCCTGGTACCTGGAGGCCTCCGTCGCTCGCCCCCACCCGACCGAGTGACCCGGCTTCCGACCTGACGAGGTGACAGGAGGGCTCATGGCTATCGGACTGCCGCACCATCGACGCCTGGCCACTCAATGGGTACCGCCGGGCGTCGCCCCCGCGCTCCTGCCGGAGGCCCCCGGCGGCGAGCTCTCCGCACTCGGCGGGGGCGGGGCGGGGGCGGTGCGCCCGGCAGCCCGGTACGACCTGGTGACGGTCTCGGTCCGGCACGGCCTGGAGACCGTGGACATCCTCCGGCTGCGGCGGGCCTGCGGCGCGGTGCTGCAGACCGCCGGCGGCACGGCGATCGCCTTCCTGGTACCGGCCGGCACGGCCGTCGGCTGGCACCTGCCCGGCAGCTCCTGTACCGCCGGCGCCGTGCTGCCGGGCCCGACCGACCCCCGCTGGGTGATGCCGCCGACCGGCCCCGGGACACCGGCCCGTGCGACCGACGCCTGGGTGCTGCGCTCCGCCCTCTGCGAGGCGGCCTGCACGCTCACCGCCGGCGGGCTCGGCCCGTACTGATCCCGCTCCGATCCCGGGCTGCTTCCGGGCTGCTTCCGGGCTGCTCCGACGCGGGGACCGTCCCCGACCCCACCGGCGATAATGGTCGCCATGGGACGCAGCAGGGCCGGCAAGGCTCCGACCGGGGCCGATCCGGCCGCCTCCGCCTCCGCCGCCGGTGCACCCGGCGGCCGTACGCACGCCCAGGGTCCGCTGATCCGCGCGGTCGACTCCGGGCGGGCGGAGCTGCGCCCGGACCGCGACCGCCCGCGCGGCTGGCAACTGTTGCTGGACGGCGCCCCGCAGTCGCTGGTCGACCTCGACGACCCGACGCACCTCGGCTTCGAGTACCAGCGCAGGCTGGGCCACCTGATCGACCTCGCGGCCCCGCCCGGCCGCCCGGTCACCGTGCTGCACCTGGGCGGCGGCGCGCTGACCCTGGCCCGGTACGTCGCCGCCACCCGGCCGCGGTCCCGCCAGCAGGTCGCCGAGATCGACACCGCGCTGACCGAACTGGTGCGCGCGGAGCTTCCGTTGGAGCGGGGCTGGCAGATCAAGGTGCGCGGCGCGGACGCCCGCGCGGTGCTGGAGCGCACCCCGGAGGGCACCGTCGACCTGGTCATCGCCGACGTCTTCGCCGGCGCCCGGGTGCCCGCGCACTGCGCCACGGTGGAGTTCGCGGAGCTGGCCGCCAGGGCGCTGGCCCCCGGCGGCCGGTTCGCCACCAACCTCACCGACGGCTCGGCGCTGCCGTTCGCCCGCAGCCAGGCCGCCACCCTGCTGGCGGTCTTCCCCGAGGTCTGCCTGGTCGCGGACCCGGCGGTGCTGCGCGGCAAGCGGTTCGGCAACCTGATCCTGGCGGCCGGGCACCAGCCCCTGCCGCTGGAGGAGCTGGGCCGCCGGGTGGCCTCCGACTCCTACCTCGGCCGGGTCGAGCACGGCCGGGCGCTCGCCGACTTCACCGCCGGGGCGCCCGCCGCCACCGATGCCACGGCCGCCCCGTCACCCGCCCCGCCGCCGGGCGTCTTCCACTGACCGGCGCCGCCGTTCGCCCGTGGCTCCCCACCGGTGCCGGTGGGCCCGGCCGGCGGCTGGGCGGGTGACGGGGCGGGCCGGTTGAGTACCCGTACTCAGGTGGGCGGCCCGCCCGGCCTGTGACGCTGGCGCCATGACGAAGACATCGCCGGCGCGCCGGCCGTCGGACCGCCGCCGTTCCCTGGCGGCCGACCTGCTGGGTGGCGTCGCGCTCCTGGCGTTGGAGGTCGTGGTCCTGCTGTACGTGGGCTTCGCCATGGGCATGGAGCAGTGGGCCGCGCAAGGGCAGCCGCAGCAGTTCGACCACACCGGGGAGGCGCTGACCGTCGGCGCCGTGGCGATCGCCGCCGCGGTCCTCGCCGTCGTGCGCCGGCGGCCCGCGCCGGTCACCGCCGTCACCCAGGCACTGCTCGCCCTGGTGGCCGGCTTCCTCGCGCTCGCCCTCGCCTTCCCCGACAACCCACCGGGCCGGCCCGACCGGCGGCCGTCCCCGAGCCCGACCGGCGTGGAGACCAGGTACGGCTACGGCCAGTGCCGCAGCGGTGGCACCAGCGACGAGTGCAGGTACAGCGGCGGCTAGGCCGGCCGGCCGCCGCGGATCGTCGGACCCGCCGAGCACCCGGGCGGTCCCGCCGGTCGCGCGGTACCCGGCGTCGGGCGGCCCGGCTCAGTGGCCGCGGGGCAGGCCCCGGTGCTTGAGGGCGGCGGCCCCGGCCAGCAGCAGGCCGGCGGTGATCGGGACCAGCACGGCGGTGCCGCCGTCCGTCCCGTCCGGGTGCAGGGGGGTGGCCGCGGCGAGCGCCAGCTCGTCGGCGGTGGGCGGCCGGTCCTGGTCGTCCGGTGCCGCCGCGGGGCCGGGGAGGGCGGCCGGCGTCGCGGCGGTCGCCGTCCTGCCGGGCCCGGTGTCCGTGAGCAGCCGGGTGCCGCCGTCGACCGCCGGCCCGCTGGCGACGGGTGCCGCGGCGGCGGGCAGCGCCGCCTCGACGGCCTGGCCCGACCGGGAGGCGCGGGCGGGGAGCTCCCGCCGCGGCTGCGGCGGGACCGACGGGAGCAGCACGGTGGCGATCGCGAAGGCGTCCGGCACGGTGGTGGCCTGGCCGGGGAGGGGGAGGCCACCGGCTCTGATCCGGTCCTGCAGCACCTGTTCGACGGGCGCGGCCGGGTGTTCCAGCACGGGAGCCACGGTCTGGGTCAGCTGATCCAGCAGGGCGGGGGCCGGGGCGTCGGCGTGCTGCGACCGGCGGGAGCCGGCCTCGCCGCCGCCGGCGGCCTGCGCCGAGGCGCAGAACCCCAGCCCCAGTCCCCAGACTTGGGCGAGCACGGCACCTCCCGCCGCCAGCGTCCGGGCCCTGGGCAGCCGGCCGGCGCCACCTCGGCCGGCGGCGCGGCGGCCGCCGTCGGCCTCGGGCGGCGGGGGGTTCGCGTGATTGGCTCGCACGTGAGGGGAGAACGACGGGGCAACGGGGAAGGTCACGCCGGTGGTGACTGTCCGTCATCACTCCGTGCGGCCGGCTGCCGCCGTACGGGGGCGAGGAGGGGCGATTTCCAGCCGAAATGGCGCCCCGGCGGCCGGGCGGCGTACTCGGGCCGCCGGTGCACCCGCCGGTGCTCCGCCGAGCCGGTCGGTTCGACAGCCGGTCCGCCGGGGCCTGCGGCCGGCCGCCCCGGCGGGTGCGGGGGCGGCCGGGGCCCGCGGGGCGTCAGGCGCCCCGGTCGCTCAGGAGTTGGGGCGCAGGGTCCAGGTGATGGTCATCACACCGGTGACGGCGCCGTCGGCGCGGGTGATCTCCACCGTGACCGGGAAGACCGGGCGCTCGCCCTTGTCCAGCTCGGCGACCACGTCGGCGATCGGCCGGCCGAGCGTGGCGGTGGCGGTGACCACGCCCATCGCGAGCTTCTTGTACTCGATCCCGGCGTTGACGGCCAGCGGCACCGCCCTGGACAGCTGGTCGCCGAAGGCCGCGAGCACCACGCAGCCGCTGGCGGACTCGGCCAGGGTGAACATCGCGCCGGCGTGCGGTCCGCCGACGTGGTTGTGGAACTCGGCCTGGTCCGGCAGCTGGAGCACGGCCCGCTCGGGGGTCGTCTCCAGGTACTCGATCTTGAGGGTGTGCGCCATCGGGACGGTGGAGTCGAGCAGCTGCCCGATCGAAGGTGTGGTCATGCCGGCAATGTTACTAGTGGGTAGCTTGATCGGGGAGGGGTGCCCGGCGAGGAAAACGCCAGAGGGCCCGATCTCCTGAAGAGATCGGGCCCTCTGGCTCGATGGGGTGAGTGACGGGACTCGAACCCGCGGCCACCTGGACCACAACCAGGTGCTCTACCAACTGAGCTACACCCACCATCTGTCCGGGGCGTTCCCGCTCCGACAGGAAGAACTCTACAGGATCCGGGAGAGTGCTCGCGCCAGGGTTTCGCCGATCGCCCGGACCGGAGGGCTGGTCAGGGGGTCGGCAGCTGGTGCTTGCTCGCGATGGCCCGCGCGGTGTCACCGTCCGGCCCGGGCTGGGCGACGAACACCGCCTCGCGGTAGTAGCGGAGTTCGGCGATGCTCTCGCGGATGTCCGCCAGCGCCCGGTGGCTGCCGCCCTTCTGCGGGCTGTTGTAGTAGGCGCGCGGGTACCAGCGGCGGGCCAGCTCCTTGATCGAGGACACGTCCACGATCCGGTAGTGCAGGTAGCCCTCCAAGGTGGGCATGTCCCGCGCCAGGAAGCCCCGGTCGGTGGCGACCGAGTTCCCGCACAGCGGCGTCTTGCCGGCCTCGGGCACGAACTCGCGGATGTACCCGAGCACCAGCTCCTCGGCCTCGGCCAGGGTGACCCCGTGCTCCAGCTCGGTGAGCAGTCCGGAGGAGGTGTGCATGGTGCGCACGATCTCCGGCATGGTCTCCAACGCCTCGGCCGGGGGGCGGATGATGACGTCCACGCCCTCGCCGAGGATGTTCAGCTCCGAGTCGGTCACCAGGGCGGCGACCTCGACCAGGGCGTCCCGGTCGAGGTCGAGGCCGGTCATTTCACAGTCGATCCATACCAAGCGGTCGTTCACGCCACTCACCCTACGGCGCGATCGCGCGAGGCGGACAGCGGTCGGGCCGTGCGGGGGTGCTGAGCCTCGCCGCCGTGGGCCGACTCGCCGTCCGGGTGCGGCGGCGCGTCCGGGCCCGGGCCGGCGGTGGCCGACTCGTCCGGATGGGGGCTGGTCAGCCGGGCGGCGCCGTCCGGTCGGTGGCCCAGGCCCTGACCGCGGGCACTGGGCTGATCGTGCCCGTGCTCGTCGGCGACCGCGTGCTCCACCACCGTCCGGTCCTCGCCGCGCGAGCCGTCCCGCACGCCGTCCCGCAGACCGGCGCGCGGTCCGGTCCGGCCGTCGGCCGGACCGTCCGCACCGGCGCCCGCCCGGCCGCCCGGCCGTTCCGGCACCCGGGGCGCACGGGGTGCCACCGGGCCGGGCTGCGGCGGGACGAGCGGACGGATCCGGGTGCGCCCGCCGGGCGGTGGGCCGCCGGCCTGGGCCGCCGCCGCTCCCGGGGCCCCCGACTGGTAGCCGCCCGACTGCCCGCCGGGATGAGCGCCCTGGTGACCGGACGGCTGGACCGCCGGGTAGGCCGAGGCGTACGCCGCCGCCGAGGCGCCCGCGTACGGCTGGACCGACGCCGGACCGCCGGCACCCGCGCCGGGACCCGGACCACCCGTCAGACCGGCCGGACCGGGCGCGCTCAGGCTCGGCACCGGACGCTCACCCGGCAGCGCCTGCGGCGGCACGCCGCCGGCCGGAGCGGGCCGGCGCGCCCGGTAGGTGGTCCGGTACGCGGCCGGGGACACCCCCAACTGGCGGCGGAAATGGCCGCGCAGAGCCACCGGCGAGCGGAAGCCGCACCGGCGCGCGACATCGTCCACCGACAGGTCGGAGGTCTCCAGCAGTCGCTGGGCCTGCAGGACGCGCTGGGTGATCAGCCACTGCAACGGCGCGCTGCCGGTGAGCGTGCGGAACCTCCGGTCGAAGGTGCGCCGGCTCATGTACGCGCGAGCCGCCAGCACCTCGACGTCGAACTGCTGGTTGAGGTTCTCCAGCGCCCAGGTGACCACCTCGGCCAGCGGGTCGTTGCCGATCTCTTCCGGTAAAGACTGATCGATGTACTGGGCCTGTCCGCCCCCGCTGCGCCGGTTGGGCACCACCAGCCGGCGGGCCAGCGCGTTCGCGGCCTCCGCGCCGTGGTCGCTGCGGACCACGTGCAGGCAGAGGTCGATGCCGGCGGCGGTGCCCGCCGAGGTGAGCACGTCGCCGTCGTCCACGAAGAGTTCGCGCGGGTCGACGTGGACCCGCGGGTAGCGCTTGGCCAGCGTCGGCGCGTACATCCAGTGGGTGGTGGCCGGGCGGCCGTCGAGCAGCCCGGCGGCGGCCAGCACGAACGCGCCGGTGCACAGGCCGATGATCCGGGCACCCTCGTGATGGGCCTTGCGCAGCGCGGTGATCGCCTCGGCGGGCGGCGGCTGGGAGATCGAGCGCCAGGCGGGGACCACGATGGTGCCCGCCCGGGAGAGCGCCTCCAGCCCGTACGGCGCGGTCAGGGTCAGCCCGCCGGTGGTGGTCAGCGGGCCGTCCTCGCCCGCGCAGACCAGCAGGCGGTAGCGCGGCACGCCGGCGTCCTGGCGGTCGACGCCGAAGACCGAGAGCGGGATGGAGCTTTCGAAGATCGGCGCACCGCTGAAGATCAGAACGGCGACCGTCTCCCGGCGGCGCCGGCCGGAGAGCTTGCGCGGCGCTGGGGACGCCAGGGTGGCCAGGCCCGGGGAGCCGTTCACGCCACCGGGGCCGCCGCCCGGGCCGCCGAGGGTTGACGGGGCGCCAGATGCCGCGGTGGGGCTGCCGGCGGACGGGCCGGCGGACGGGCCGGCCATGGCCGACGCGGTGGCGAGCGGGCCGTCGGTGGCGAACTGCGCGGCCTGGCCGTATCCGGCGGAAGCGCCGTACCCGCCGGACGCGCCTGCCGCGGAGGCGAACTGGCTGTACGTCGACGGAGCCCGGCCCGGGCCGGGGCCGGTGCCGAAGCCGGTGGCGCCGCCCCCGGTGGTGGCGGGATCGACGGCCCGGTGGCCGAACTGACTGCCGGTCGGGTGGCCGGGATTCCCCAGGGCGGGCCGGTCCGTGCGGGGGGCGACGGCTCTGGAGGCGCGGCCCGGGAGACTGGTCGACGGCCGGCCGCTGTCAGGACCCGTGTCGCTCCTGCTCACCCTGCTCAAGGCGCTCCAGCCCCCTCGGTGGTGTGGTGTGGTGGTGCCGCGCTGTTCGCCAAGATCGAATCTACTTGGTGGACCGTTGCCGTTGTGACAAGTTCACCATCCGACGCTATGTCGACATGGCAATTTGGCGCGATGCATTCGATCACGAAGCGTGGCACCCGTCGACCCCCCTGTGAAGGGGGCGGGTGCAATGCTGGCTGGTTGTCGCACGACCGATCACCCGCCGTCGCCGACCGCCACCCCTCCGTCATCGCCTTGGACTGCGGCTTTGTCCAAGCGGAAGGGGGTGGTCGCAGATTGACCGAAAACAGGCGGTGGGAAACGGGGGCGTGCGGGCCCTTCGTGCGCGCCTCCAGGGGTCCGTCGTGCGGAACGGTAACGCTGTGGCGACCGCGCCGAGCGTGCGCGGAGTGGGCGCTGGGCGGGCGCCGGGTCTGCGGGGCGCCCGGTGGTGCGGGTGCCGGGCGGCACGGCGCCGGGTGGCCGGTGGCCGGCCATCAGAGGCCCAGTAGGGTCGGGGCATGGAGATGCGCGGCCGGCTCGAACTGGCCAACGACAACGCGGCCGCGTTCCACCTGGCGCAGGCCTCGGCGCGGGGGTGGGAGCACGTCCGCGGCCCCGGGTTCGCGGCCGTCCGCTGCCACCCGGAACCGGTCGAGGCGCACCGCGTGGTGGTGACCCGCCCCTACCCGGATCCGGCCGCGCTGGAGGCCCGGCTGGTCGCCCTCTTCAAGGAGTGGCGGACCGAGCACCTCTGCCTGGAGGACCCGTACGGCGGCCTCGACCTCTCCCGGTTCGGCTGCGCGGCGGGGCTCGGCCAGGCCGTGATGGTCCGTGAGCCCGGCGCGGCCGGCCGCGCCGCCGCGGTGCCCGGGCGCCCGACCGCGGCCGGGCTGACGGTCCACCAAGTGGCCGACGCCGACGGGTTGGCGGAGGTGGAGCGGACCGTGGTCGACGGCTTCCCGGTGCTCGCCCGGCTGCCCTGGCAGCGCGGCGGGCTGCTCCCCGAGGTGCTGCTCGACCTACCGGGCCACCGGGCCTGGCTCGCCCGGTGGCACGGCGCGCCGGCGAGCGCCTGCGTGACGTACGACGACGGTGCGACGGTCGGCGCCTACTGGGTGGCCACCTTGCCACAACACCGCTCCAAGGGCGCGGCACGGGCCGTCCTCGAGCACGCCCTCGCCGCCCACCCGGACCGGGTCGCGACCCTGACGGCCACTCTGCTCGGTGAACCGCTGTACCGGCGGATGGGCTTCCGGGAACACGGGGTGAGCCGGTGGTGGCGCTTCCCGGCCGCGCCCCCGGTCCTCGCCGCGGCCGAAGACCCGCCTAGGCCGTGACGGCGGGGTCGAAGCGGTCGGCCTGGGGTCGGAGTCCGGGCCCGGGCAGCCTGCTGATGGCGGTGGCGGTGGCGGTGGCGGTGGTGCCGGTGACGGCCGTCCGGCCCTTGGCCGTTCGGGAGCCGGCGGTGGGGGCGTTGCGTGCGCTCAGGACCAGCCCGACCGCTTCCGGCAGCCCGCGTGCGCTCACGGTCGGACGGTAGCCCTGCTCGCTCCACGGCCGGCCGTGGTGCAGCCAGACACTGCGCAGCCCGGTGGCCTCGGCACCGGCGATGTCGGCGGGCGCGTGGTCGCCGACCATCCAGGTGTGGGCCGTCCAGTCCGGCACGGGCGGGACCCCGCAGCGCTTGGCGGCGATCTCGAAGATCAGCGGGTCGGGTTTGACGCAGCCGGCCTCCTCGGAGATCACCCAGCCGTCGACCAGCGCACCGAGGCCGGTCCGGCGGATCTTCTCCAGCTGGGGACGGGTGCCCCCGTTGCTCACGATGCCCAGGGTCCACCCTGCGGCGCGGGCCGCCCGGAGCGCCTGGAGGTGTGAATCCGGACAGGCGATATGGGAGTTGATACCGCGCCGGTAGTGGGCGAGCAGGAGGTCGAGCGAGTGGTCGAGGCCGTAGCGGCGTTTGGCTGCACCCAACACCGTGCTCCGGGGCACGTAGCCGCTCCCGTCGATGGTGGAGAACCAGTGGATGTCGGTGGTCGGCAGGCGGTGTTCGGCCAGGAAGTCCTGTGCCCAGGCCCGGTAGGCGGCGTCTCTCGGGAGCAGAGTGTTGTCGAGGTCGAACAGGAGCAGCGACATGCGCAGCATGCTGCCAGCGGCGATCCCTATGCATCTGGCAATTGCCAAACGGAGGCCCGAAATGCCAGGGATTGGCCGGATCCGGCTGATGGCGCGGCGCCGACGGCGGTTGGCCGGGAGGGGGCAGGGGAAGGGTGGAACGACCGGTCCGACCGGGCGCAACGGGATGACGGTCGGGTCACGTTGTGTGGACGTCCTGTTGCGCACGGGGGGCCGTTCGGTCAAGCTCCAGGGAACCTTGTCTCCGGTCGGGCTCGGAACCACCTGCGGGCCCGGCGGACCGAGGGGCGCGAAACGCTCGGCGCGCACCCGCCATCGGCGGGATGATCGCCGTATTTCGGGGCTCTGCTGCTGGGCGGGGGCCCCGGCCCGTCGTACTCTGAAAGGAACAGGTCACATTCAGTGGTGCTCGCTGCGGACCGGCTCGATGCCGCGGATCGGACCTGTTGCCGGGGCAGAATCGGCCCCTCCTGTCGGCCCGCCTCAGTTTGAAGAGCTTTGAGCCATGGTTGGTTTTGAGCCTCCCGGATCCGCCCAGGCGGACGCCGCCGCACGCCGGGTCGAGGACTCCGTGCCCCGTCCCCGGGATGCCCGCCGGGGCGTTTCGGCATGGGCCGGGGCGATCCTGCGGCTCGGCCGGCAGCGACGCCGCCCGAAGGCGGCCCAGGTGGCTGGAGCAGCGGGAGAAGCAGGCATGGCAGGGGCGGACGCCGCAGGGGTCGAGGCAGCAAGGGGCGAGGCGGCCAGGATCGAGGCGGCGCACCGTGACGGCGCCGCCGAGGGGCCGCAGACCGGGGGCCCCGGGGCCGGGCCGGCGCGACGGACCAGCGCGGGGGCCGGCGGCCGCGCGGTCAGCGGCGCGAAGGGCGAGCGGGACCCTCAGGAGCAGGCCGCCCGGGAGTGCGATCCGGCGTTCCAGCACGGTGTGGTGGTCGGATTCGACGGATCGCTGTCGAGCGAGCGGGCGCTGGCCTACGCCGTCGGCATGGCCAGGCGCTCGCAGTGCGGTCTGGTGATCGTCCATGTGGCCAACCGGCTGCCGGCCACGGTCTGGGCGGGGTGCGAGCCGCCGGTCTTCGTCGATCTGCCCGACCACCGCACCGAGATCCTCGGCCTGGAGCTCGCCTGCGCCGACTTCCTGGCCGGGGTGCCGTGGATCCTGGTCGAGCGCGGTGGGGACATCTGCCACGAGATCGAGGAGGTCGGCCGGGAGTACGCGGCCGACGCGATCGTCGTCGGCAGCACCCACGGCCTGCTGGGCAAGCTCTTCGGATCGGTGTCCGGCCGCCTGGCGCGCAGGGCCAACCGACCGGTCATCGTGATTCCCTGACGCCCCGTCGCCGACCGGATCCGGGCCCGGTCGGCGACGAAGCGGTGCAGTGGTGCAGCGGTGAAGCGTGATCAGTGAGGTGGCGATCCGGTGACCGGTAGCCTCAGTACTGCATGCCCAACTCGCGCGCGATGAGCATGCGCTGCACCTCGGAGGTGCCCTCGCCGATCTCCAGGATCTTGGAGTCGCGCCAGAACCTGGCGACCGGGAACTCGTTCATGAAGCCGTAGCCGCCGTGGATCTGGGTGGCCTCCCGGGCGTTGTCGACGGCGGCCTCGGACGCGTACAGCTTGGCGATCGCAGCCTCCTTCTTGAACGGCTCGTCGTGCAGCAGCCGGGAGGCGGCGTCCCGCCAGGCCAGGCGGGCGGTGTGGGCGCGCATCTCCATGTCGGCGAGCTTGAACTGGATGACCTGGTTGGCGCCGATCGGGCGGCCGAAGGCTCGGCGCTCACCGGCGTACTTGAGTGACTGGTCGACACATCCCTGCGCCAGGCCGGTGGACAGGGCTGCGATGGCGATGCGGCCCTCGTCGAGGATCCGCAGGAACTGGGCGTAGCCGCGGCCGCGCGGGCCGACCAGGTTCTCGGCGGGGACGCGGCAGTCGGTGAAGGAGAGTTCGCGGGTGTCGGAGGCGTTCCACCCGACCTTGGAGTACTTCTTGGACACCTGGAACCCCGGAGTCCCAGTGGGCACGATGATGGACGAGATCTCGCGGGTTGGCGAGGCCTCCGCGGCACCTTCACTCGAACGAGCGATCGGTTCGGTCAGGGCGGTCACCGTCACCAGGCCGGTGATCTCGGTGCCCGAGTTGGTGATGAAGCACTTGGTGCCGTTGATCACCCACTCGTCGGTGGCCTCGTCGAAGCGGGCCGTGGTCCGGGTGGCGCCGGCGTCCGTGCCGCCCTCGGGCTCGGTGAGCCCGAAGGCGCCGAGCATCTCGCCCGAGGTCAGCTTGGGCAGCCAGGTGCGCTTCTGCTCCTCGGTGCCGAAGCGGTAGATCGGCATCGCACCGAGCGAGACCGCCGCCTCCAGCGTGATGGCCACCGAGGAGTCCACCCGGGCCAGTTCCTCCAGCACGAGGCAGAGCGCGAAGTAGTCGCCGCCCATGCCGCCGTACTCCTCCGGGAACGGCAGGCCGAACAGGCCCATCCGACCCATCTCCCGGATGATCTCGTACGGGAACTCCCCGTGCTCGTAGAACTCGCCGATCTTCGGGGCGACCAGGTCCTGGGCGAACTCGGCGACCGTGCGGCGCAGTTGCTCGTACTCGTGGTCCAGCCTGTGGTCGAGCATGGGGATCCTCCTGGGATCGGGCCGATTCGGCCGAGGTGAGGGAGTTTCGGAAGGCGGTCGGCGGGCCCGGAGCGGTCCGGTCCGGCCCGGGTGGGCCCGGCGATCTCGGGCGGGGCCGACGGGGTCGACCGTCGGCCTTCGCGGGTGTCCGGCTGCGGGATCCAGCCGGGCGGGGTCGATCGAGCGGCGAGGGGGGTCGAGGGGGGTGCTGGGCCGGGCGGGCTCAGCCGGCCGCCCCGAGCAGCGCCCGGACCGTCCGGGACGGACTGGGCCGGCCGAGCTGCCGGGCCATCCACCCACTGGTGGCGGCCAGCGCGGCCAGGTCGACGCCGGTCTCGATGCCCAGGCCGTGCAGCATCCAGACCAGGTCCTCGGTGGCCAGGTTGCCGGTCGCGCTCTTGGCGTACGGGCAGCCGCCGAGGCCGCCGGCCGAGGCGTCGACCACCGTCACCCCGCCGCGCAGCGCGGCGAGCGTGTTGGCCAGGGCCTGCCCGTAGGTGTCGTGGAAGTGGACCGCGAGCCGGTCCACCGGGACGCCGGCCCGGGCGAAGCCGGCCAGCAGCGCCGTCACCTGGCCCGGGGTGGCGACGCCGATGGTGTCGCCGAGGCTGAGCTCGGCGCAGCCCAGCTCCAGCAGCCGCAGGCCGTGCCGGATCACCTGCTCGGTGCCCACCGGCCCTTCCCACGGGTCGCCGAAGCACATCGAGAGGTAGCCGCGCACGGGCACGCCGGCCGCGCCGGCCCGCTCGATCACCGGACGGAACATCTCCATCGCCTCGTCCGCCGAGCGGTTGAGGTTGCGCCGGGCGAAGGTCTCGGTGGCGCTGGCGAACACCGCGATGTCGGTGGCGTGGTGGGCGAGGGCCCGGTCCAGGCCGCGCTCGTTGGGGACCAGCACCGGCAGCCGCAGGCCCGGGTGGCGGGCCGGCAGGCCGGCCAGTTCGGGCATCAGCTGCTCCGCGTCGGCGAGCTGCGGCACCCACTTGGGGTGCACGAAGCTGGTGGCCTCGACGGTGCGCAGCCCGGCGGCCGCGAGCCGGGCGACGAACTCGGCCTTCACCTCGACCGGCACCAGCGCGCTCTCGTTCTGCAGCCCGTCGCGCGCGCCGACCTCGTGGATCCGCACCCGGGCCGGCAGGGTCGGGTCCACCACCGGGTCGGGCAGCCCGAGTTCGAGGACGCCCGGCTCGCGGTCGGCGGGGCGCTGCGGTTCGGCGGGGCGCTGCGGTTCGGCGGTCACGACGCCACCTCCGACGAAGTCCCGGCCGCGGCGGCGGCCTCGGTCCCGCTCCCGGTCGCGTCCTCGAACGCGGTCACCACCGCCAGCAGTTCGTCCATCGCCACGGTGCCGCCGGCGGCCGCCCGCAGCTCGCTGACCGTGCCGTCGTACGGAGCCGCGATCACGTGCTCCATCTTCATCGCCTCCAGGACGAGCAGGGCCTGCCCGCGCTTGACCTGTTCGCCGACGGCGGCCTTGACCACCGTGACCGTGCCGGGCATGGGCGCGGTGAGCGCGCCGTGCTGGGTGGCGCCGGCCGCGGTGCGGTCGGCCACCGGGTCGTACGGGTGCACGGCCCAGGCGTCGCCGTCCAGGCCCAGCCAGGTGACCCGCTGGAACGGCGCGTCGTCGGTGGTGTGGGTGAACGTGGTCCGCAGGCCGTCGACGGTGATCTGCAGGCGGTGCCCGGCGAGCTCCGCCCGGGCGCGCCGGATCGGGCCGTCGTCGAGTCGGATCTGCAGGTCAGGGGTCTGGTCCGACGGATTGTCAGTGCCCTCTGCCAGGATCTCGGCAGTGCTGGGGCGGACTCGGACGGTGACCGGGTCGCGGCCCGGCAGCCGCAGGTGGTGGGCCGTCCAGGCGGCCTCGCCGCCCAACCGCCAACCGGACGGGAGGGAGAACGGGTCGGCCCAGCCGCCGGGGGCGGCGGTTGGGCTCAGCGACAGCTGCCGGGCCAGTGCGGCGGCGACGTACAGCAACTCGACGGTGGACACCCCGTCGCCCGTCGCGGCAGCCGGGTCGGCGTGCTCGGTCGGGGCGGCCAGCAGCACAGGGGTCTGCTGGACGCTCCGCTCGACCAGGCCGGTGTCGAGGCGGCCGGCGACCACCTCGGGGTGGGCCAGCAGGCGCCGGAGGAAGCCGGTGTTGGTGGTCACCCCGAGGATGTCGGTCTCCGCCAGGGCGGCGCGCAGCCGGCGGAGCGCGGTCGGGCGGTCGGGCCCGTACGCGATGACCTTCGCCAGCATGGGGTCGTAGAGGCTGCCGATCTCGGTGCCGGTGGCGACTCCGCTGTCCACCCGGATGCCCTCGCCGCCCGGCTCCGCGAGGTGCAGGATCCGGCCACCGGTGGGCAGGAAGTCGCGGTCGGCGTCCTCGGCGCAGATCCGGGCCTCGACGGCGTGGCCCAGGAAGGAGATGTCGTCCTGCTCGAACGGCAGCGGCTCGCCGGCGGCGATCCGCAGCTGCCACTCCACCAGGTCGAGCCGCCGGGGGTGCGCGGTGTCCGCTCCCACGGCGATGGCCAGCTCGGTGACGGGGTGTTCGACCTGGAGCCGGGTGTTCATCTCCATGAAGAAGAAGTCCAGCACCCCCGTGGGGGTCGGTCGGTCCGGATCGAGCCCCGGCACGATGAACTCCACCGTGCCGGCGCCGGTGTAGCCGCAGGCCTCGGCGGCCCGGACGGCGGCCTCGCCCATGGCCGCGCGGGTCTCCGGGTTCAGCAGGACGGAGGGAGCCTCTTCGATCAGCTTCTGGTGGCGGCGCTGCAGGCTGCACTCGCGCTCACCGAGGTGCACGGTCCGGCCGTGGGTGTCGGCCAGGACCTGGACCTCGATGTGCCGGGGGCGGTCGACCCAGCGCTCCAGCAGCAGGGTGTCGTCGCCGAAGGCGGTCCGGGCCACCCGGCGGGCGGCCGCCAGCTCGGCCGGGAGGTCGGCCGGGTCGCGGACCAGCCGCATGCCCTTGCCGCCGCCGCCGGCGGACGGCTTGAGCAGGACGGGGTAGCCGATCTCGGCCGCGGCCCTGGTGAGGTCCGCGTCCGAGGGCGAGCCGCCCTGGCTGCCGGGCACCACGGGCACGCCGGCGACCCGCACGGCATCCTTGGCGTTGATCTTGTCGCCCATCAGCTCGACCGCGCCGGGCGGCGGGCCGATGAAGGCCAGCCCCGCCTCGGCGCAGGCGCGTGCGAAGCCCGGGTTCTCGGCCAGGAAGCCGTACCCGGGGTGGACGGCCTGTGCCCCGGTACGGCGGGCGGCGGCCAGGATCTGGTCGGTGCGCAGGTAGGTCTCGGCGGCCGAGCTGTCGCTGCGGTCGGCCGGGCCGAGGCGGACGGCCAGGTCGGCGGCGCGCACGTGCGGGGCGTCGGCGTCCGCGTCGCTGTGGACCGCGACCGACCGGACGCCGAGCCGCCGCAGCGTGCGGATCACCCGCAGGGCGATCTCACCCCGGTTGGCGACGAGGACGGTGTCGAACATGGGAGGTGTTCCTCCTGGTCGAGGAGTGCCGCCGGGGGTGTGGCGGCAAGGTCAGGACGGCCACGGTCGGCCGCCGCTCACATCCGGAGGACGCTCACATCCGGAAGACGCCGTACGGCCGGGGTTCGGCCAGCGGCGCGTTGGCGCAGGCGGTGAGCGCGAGGCCCAGCGCAGTACGGGTGTCCAGCGGGTCGATCACGCCGTCGTCCCAGAGCCGGGCGGTGGCGTAGTAGGCGTTGCCCTGCCGCTCGTACTGCTCCCGGACCGGGCGCTTGAACTCGTCCTCCGCCTCGGCGGGCCACTCCCCGCCCTGCGCCTCCAACTGGTCCCGCCGCACGGTGGCGAGCACCGAGGCCGCCTGCTCCCCGCCCATGACCGAGATCTTGGCGCCCGGCCACATCCACAGGAAGCGCGGCGAGTAGGCCCGCCCGCACATCGAGTAGTTGCCGGCGCCGTACGAGCCGCCGATCACCACCGTCAGCTTGGGCACCCGGGTGCAGGCCACCGCGGTGACCATCTTCGCGCCGTGCTTGGCGATGCCGCCGGCCTCGTACTGGCGCCCGACCATGAAGCCGGTGATGTTCTGCAAGAAGAGCAGCGGGATGCCGCGCTGGTCGCACAGCTCGATGAAGTGCGCGCCCTTGAGCGCGGATTCGGCGAACAGCACGCCGTTGTTGGCGACGATGCCCACCGGGTGACCGTGGATCTTGGCGAAGCCGGTCACCAGCGTGGTGCCGTACTCGGCCTTGAACTCGGCGAAGCGGCTGCCGTCCACCAGCCGGGCGATCACCTCGCGGACGTCGTACGGCGTGCGCGGGTCCACCGGCACCGCGCCGTACAGCCCCGCCGGGTCGACGGCCGGCGGCTCCACCGGGGCGAGCGGCCAGGGCTGCGCGGCGCGCGGGCCGAGCCCGGCCACGATGGTGCGGACGATGGACAGCGCGTGCGCGTCGTCCTCGGCCAGGTGGTCGGTGACCCCCGAGGTCTTGGAGTGGAGCTCGCCGCCGCCCAGCTCCTCGGCCGTCACCACCTCCCCGGTCGCCGCCTTCACCAGCGGCGGACCGCCGAGGAAGATGGTGCCCTGGTTGCGGACGATCACTGCCTGGTCGCTCATCGCGGGGACGTACGCGCCGCCCGCCGTGCAGGAGCCGAGCACCGCGGCGATCTGCGGGATGCCGGCCGCGGAGAGCCGGGCCTGGTTGTAGAAGATCCGCCCGAAGTGGTCCCGGTCCGGGAAGACCTCGTCCTGCATCGGCAGGAAGGCGCCGCCGGAGTCGACCAGGTAGATGCAGGGCAGCCGGTTCTCCAGGGCCACCTCCTGCGCGCGCAGGTGCTTCTTGACCGTCATCGGGTAGTAGGTGCCGCCCTTGACGGTGGCGTCGTTGGCCACCACCACCACCTCGCGGCCGGCCACCCGGCCGATCCCGGCGATCACACCGGCGGCCGGCGCCGCGCCGTCGTACAGCCCGTCGGCCGCCAGCGGGCAGAGCTCCAGGAAGGGGGAACCCGGGTCGAGCAGGGTGTCCACCCGGTCGCGCGGCAGCAGTTTGCCGCGTGAGGTGTGCCGGGCGCGGGCCTTCTCCCCTCCGCCGAGGGCGGCCGCGGCGAGCTTCGCCCGCAGCTCGGCGACCAGGGCCCGGTGCGCCCCGACGTTCGCCCGGTAGGCCGCCGATCCGGCGTCCACCGCGCTCTTCAGCCGGGGTGCGGGCGCGGCCGCGGCGTCGGTGCCCCGGATCGCGCCGCCCGTCCGGTCGGCGGCGCCGTCGCCGATACCGCCGCCGAACCCGCCCGAAGCAGGCCCGGCCGGCAGTCCGGCGGTCGATCCAAAGGTTGAGAGGACCATCCCAAGAGCTCCCTTGCCCTCGGAGCCGAAGAGGTGGGCGGACGGAGGTGCCCGCGCCCCCAGGTTAATGACCGTTAACTCCTGCCGCCAGGTTAACGGGCGATAACCCGGCTGTCTACGATGGGCGGCATGTCGAACGCCCCCGTTGTCCCCGCGCTCACCCGTCGCGATCAGATCCGGAAGGAAGCCGCCCGGCTGTTCGCGGCCCGGGGCTTCCTCGGCGTCGGGGTGGACGAGATCGGCAAGGCCGTGGGCATCAGCGGTCCCGGTCTCTACCGGCACTTCGCGGGCAAGGACGCCATGCTCGCCGATCTGCTGGTCGGGATCAGCGAGCGGCTGCTGGACGAGGGGCGCCGCCGGGCGGGGGAGGCCGGCGGGCCGGCCGACGCGCTGGACGCCCTGATCCGCGGGCACGTCGACTTCGCACTCGACGACCCCGACCTGATCACCCTGCACGACCGGGAGCTGCTGCACCTCAAGGAGGACGACCGGCGCCGGGTCCGCCGGCTCCAGCGCAAGTACGTCGAGCTCTGGGTGGAGGTGGTCCGGGAGGCCGTCCCGGGCCTGGCCGCCCCCGAGGCGGAGCCGCGGGCCCGGGCCGCCGTGCACGCGGTCTTCGGCCTGCTGAACTCCACCCCGCACAGCGCCGGCACCAGCCAGGCCCAGTCCGACCGGTCCGACCGGTCCGACCGATCCGGTCTGCCGAGGGACGGTATGGCGACCCTGCTGCGCAGCCTGGCCCAGGGGGCGTTCTCCTCGGCCGCCGGCTGAGTCCGGCCCGGCGCCGCGACCTCGGGCGTAGGACCAAGGGTGGATCGGCCGGGGGCCGCCGCCCGGTGCGGTGGGGCGGTCCGGCGGGGCATGGTGGGAGGGCGGGAAGGAACGGCGGCCATTGGTCGTTGAGCCTGCCGTCCGTCCATCCCGTTCGCGCTCGATGGACGCCCCACCGGCGAATGGTTAGCATCCCTAAATATGCCCGAGAATCAAGGTTCCACTGCGGAGATATCCCCCCGCAACGGCAGGAGCAGCGACGACACCGGCAGCAGCGGCCACCAGCACGCCGCCGTCGGAGGGCCGGACCCGGCCTCGAAGCCGAGCCCGAACGGCACCGGCACCGGCGGGCCCGGCGCAGGCAGGCCCGACGCCCGCAAGGCCGAGGCGGGCTGGCTGCGCCGGCTGACCGGCTACTGCTGGCACTACCGCCGCAATGTGCTGCTCGCCTTCGGCGCCTCCCTGCTCGGCATGGCGGTCACCGCGGTCGTCCCGCTGGTCACCAAGCTGATCATCGACGACGTGATCACCGCGCACTCCCGCCCGCTCGCCCCCTGGGCGATCGTCCTGGTGGTGGCGGCCCTGCTGGTCTTCGTCTCCACCCAGGTGCGCCGCTACTACGGCGGTCAGCTCGCGCTCGACGTCCAGCACGACATGCGGGCCGACCTGTTCCGTTCCCTCACCCGGTTGGACGGTGCCCGGCAGGACAAGCTCGACACCGGCCAGGTGGTCGGCCGGGCCACCTCCGACCTCCAGCTGGTCAACGGCCTGCTGTCGATGCTGCCGATGATGACCGGCTACCTGCTGATGTTCGGCATGTCGCTCGGCGTGATGCTCTGGCTCTCGCCGCCGCTCACCCTGATCGCGCTGGTGATGGGCCCCGTGCTCTGGTGGCTGAGCACCCTGAGCCGCAAGCGGCTCTTCCCGGCGACCTGGGCCGCCCAGCAGGAGGCCGCCGCGGTCGCCGGCGTGGTGGACGCGGCGATCGGCGGCGTCCGGGTGGTCAAGGGCTTCGGCCAGGAGGCCCAGGAGCGGACCAAGCTGGAGCGGGTCTCGCGCGGCCTGTACGGCGCCCGGCTCCGCTCGATCCGCCTGAACAGCCGCTACACCCCGGCCATGCAGGCCGTCCCCGCGCTCGCCCAGGTCGCGGTGCTCGCGCTGGGCGGCTGGCTGGCCGTCGAGGGCAACGTGTCGCTCGGCACCTTCGTGGCCTTCTCCACCTACGTGGCCCAGCTGACCGGCCCGGTCCGGATGCTGGCCATGGTGATCACCGTCGGGCAGCAGGCCAGGGCCGGGGTGGAGCGCGTCCTGCAACTGGTCGACCAGCAGCCGCGGATCCAGGAGCGCCCGGACGCCCGGGTGCTCGACCCCGCACTCGCCGCACCGGGCACCCCCGCCCTGGAACTGGACGGGGTCGACTTCCACTACCTCGACCACGACCACGAGCACGACCCGGCCGATGAGCCGGTGCAGCCCGAGCCCGTGCTGCACCGGCTCGACCTGAGGATCGCCCCCGGCGAGACGGTCGCCCTGGTGGGTGCCTCCGGCTCCGGCAAGTCGACCGTGGCGCAGCTGGTCCCCAGGTTCTACGACCCCACCGCGGGCGTGATCCGGCTCTACGGCCACGACCTGCGCGAGCTGACCCTCGACTCGGTCCGCGGCACGGTCGGCATCGTGCCCGAGGACAGCTTCCTGTTCTCCGACAGCGTCCGGACCAACATCTCCTACGGCCACCCGGAAGCGACCGAGGAGCAGATCACGGCCGCCGCCCGCGCGGCCCAGGCCGACTCCTTCATCCGCGAGCTCCCCGACGGGTACGACACCAGGGTCGGCGAGCAGGGGCTCACCCTCTCCGGCGGCCAGCGCCAGCGGATCGCGCTCGCCCGGGCGATCCTCAGCGACCCCCGGATCCTGCTGCTGGACGACGCCACCTCGGCGGTCGACCCGCGGGTGGAGGCGGAGATCCACGAGGCGCTGCGCAGCGTGATGGCCGGCCGCACCACCCTGCTGATCGCCCACCGGCGCTCCACCCTCCAGCTGGCCGACCGGATCGCCGTGCTGGAGCGCGGCCACCTGGTCGACCTCGGCACCCACGAGGAGCTCGAGGGGCGATGTCCGCTGTACCGGGCCCTGATCACCGATCCGGACGCCCTCGCGCAGCCGGAGCCCCAGCCGGACGCCGAGCCGGACGCCGCACCGGACACGGATCCCTCCTCCCGGCTCGACGCCGTCGCCCCCGCCGCCGTGCGCCCGCCCTCCGGCCCCGACCCGCGGCAGGCCGGCGCCACCCCCGACCTGCTGGCCAAGGTCGCGGCCCTGCCCCCGGCCGCCGACACCCCGGACATCCCGATCGCGGTCGCCGAGGCCGGTGACCCGGACTTCAGCCTCCGCCGCCTGCTGGCCCCGTTCCGCCGCCCGCTGACCCTGGCACTGCTGCTGGTGGCCCTGGACACCGCGGCCGGCCTGGCCCTTCCGGTCCTGATCCGGCACGGCATCGACGACGGCGTGACCAAGGCCGCGATGTCCGGGGTCGCGGCCGCCGCCCTCGCCGCGCTGGTGATCGTGCTGCTCGACTGGCTGGTCCAGTCCGCCGAGACCAGGATCAGCGGCCGCACCGGCGAGCGGGTGCTCTACACCCTGCGGTTGAAGATCTTCGCCCACCTCAACCGGCTCGGCCTGGACTACTACGAGCGCGAGCTGACCGGCCGGATCATGACCCGGATGACCACCGACGTCGACTCGATCTCCACCTTCCTGCAGACCGGCGTGGTCACCGCGGTGGTCAGCCTGCTCACCTTCTTCGGCATCTTCGCCGCACTGCTGATCATCGACGCGGGCCTGGCCCTGGTGGTGTTCGCGGTGCTGCCCCTGCTGGTCGTCGCCACCCTGGTGTTCCGCAAGAAGTCCGCGGCCCAGTACCAGATCTCCCGCGATCTGATCAGCACGGTCAACGCGGACCTCCAGGAGAACGTCGCCGGCATGCGGATCGTCCAGGCCTTCCGGCGCCAGGACATCAACACCGACCGCTTCGTCGCCAACGGGCTGGCCTACCGGGACGCCCGGGCCCGGGCCCAGTTCTACATCTCGCTGTACTTCCCGTTCGTCCAGTTCCTCTCCAGCATCGCCGCCGCCCTGGTCCTGATCGTCGGGGCCTCCCGGGTGGAGTCGGGCACCCTCACCATCGGCGCGCTGGTCGCCTACCTGCTCTACATCGACCTGTTCTTCGCCCCGGTCAACCAGCTCTCCCAGGTGTTCGACGGCTACCAGCAGGCCGCCGTCGGCCTCGGCCGGATCCGCGACCTGCTGCGGACGCCGACCAGCACCCCGCAGGCCGCGCAGCCCGTCCCGGTCGGCGACCTGTGCGGGGAGATCCGCTTCGAGGGCGTCAGCTTCGCCTACACCGGCGGCGCGGACAGCCCCGAGGTGCTCTCCGGGATCGACCTGCGGATCCCCGCCGGGCAGACCGTCGCCCTGGTCGGCGAGACCGGCGCCGGCAAGTCCACCCTGGTCAAGCTGGTGGCCCGGTTCTACGACGCGACCGCCGGCACCGTCCGGATCGACGGCACCGACGTGACCAGCTTTGACCTGGCGCAGTACCGCCACCGGCTGGGCGTGGTGCCCCAGGAGGCCTACCTCTTCGCGGGCACCGTGCGCGAGTCCATCGCCTACGGCCGCCCCGGAGCGAGCGCCACCGAGATCGAGGCGGCCGCCCGGGCGGTCGGCGCGCACGAGATGATCATGCGGCTGGCCGGCGGCTACGACTATCCGATCGCCGCCCGGGGCCGCAACCTCTCGGCCGGTCAGCGCCAGCTGATCGCGCTGGCCAGGGCCGAACTGGTCGACCCCGACCTGCTGCTGCTCGACGAGGCGACCGCCGCGCTCGACCTGGCCACCGAGGCCGCCGTCAACCGCGCCGCCGAACGCCTCAGCGGCGGCCGCACCACCCTGGTGATCGCCCACCGGCTCAGCACGGCGGAGCGGGCCGACCGGGTGGTGGTGCTGGACCGCGGCCGGGTGGTCGAGGACGGCACCCACGCCGAGCTGCTCGCCCGCGGCGGGACGTACACCCGCCTCTGGGAGGCCTTCGTCGCGGACGGCCACCCGGCCCCGGTCGCCGGCTGAACGGGGGGCCTGCCCGGCCGGGCGGGGCACTCGCACGGAGCGGCCCCGCCCACGCTCAGGAGGCGATCAACGAGGTGAGCAGCGCCCCGGGGCGCATCCCCTTGGGCAGATCGCTGACCTGCCCGTCGCCGACCTCGACCACCCGCCAGCCGCCGCCGTCCGCGCGCTGCGCCAGATCGGTGGTGATGAAGCGGCAGCCGAGCCGGCGCACCAGCGGCCGGATCTCGGTCAGGTCCGGGTCCGGCGCCAGCTCCGGGACGTCCGGATGCGGGCCGACCAGCACCGGTTCGCCGTCCATCCACCAGACCCTGGCCTCCTGCGGCCGGCCTGCCTCGTCGCGGACGAACTCCTCGTAACGCCGCAGCACCACCCCGCCCGCCAGGTACTCGCCCTGCAGCTCGACGAAGCGCGCGACCACCCGCTCCAGCCCGGCCAGGTCGGCGAGGTCCGGTACGAAGCAGGCCTCCGCCCATTCGTGCTTGCGCGATTTCACGTAGTCCTTCACCACCGCCGGGCCGCGCCCGCCCAGCAGTTCGGCCGCCGCCGCCAGCGTCGCACCGTCCGGCGCACCGCCGGGGATCCAGGTGCTCACCGGCGTGACCCCGTCGAACACCTCGTACCAGCCCGGCAGTTGGTGCGCGTCCGCATAGCCGGCCGGCGTGGTGAGCAGGGTGCAGCCCCGGTCGGCCAGCGCCTCGCCGAGCGCCGCGTACGCCGCGACCGGCATCATCCAGCCGCGGTACCAGAGCGGCCCCTGACCGGTCGGCACCCGGCGCACCGCCCGTTCGGCGTCGCCCGCCAGCAGCGCGTCATGGTCGACCAGCACGCTCTCGCCGCCCAACTCCCTTACCTGCCTGGCCTCCCAGACATAGTGCGGATCGGGCCGGCGGGGTGCGAGCGGGTCCGCCGGGAAGAGGATCGAAGGTGCCTGCATGCGGATCAGCGTACGGCGAACCGGCCCGCCGGCCGGGGCGGTTGGCGCGCCGGACGGATGTGTCCCGCCCGGCGCCCAAACCGCTCGACAGCCCCAGGGCGCTCTGCCAGGGTGATCCGATGCGAATCCTGCGGCGAGCGGCAAGGACACCGGCCCGGCGTACCCCCCGGCGGGCCGCCCGGACCGCCGTGCTCGACCCGGAGGGCTGGATCTTCCTGCTCAGGTCGGACAACGTCGAGGTCGGCGTGCACTGGAACATGCCCGGTGGCGGCCTGGAGGCCGACGAGTCGCCGATCGACGGCGCCCGCCGGGAACTCCGGGAGGAGACCGGCTGGACGGACCTCGAACCCGGCCCGCTGCTCTGCACCTGGGAACACGACTTCACCTGGCACGGCACGCCGGTGCGCCAGCACGAGCACATCTTCCTCGGCCGAGGGCCGCGCCGCTCCCCGACCGGCGACCTCAGCTCGGTGCACACGGCCGACCACATCCTCGGCTGGCACTGGTGGAGCCCGGCCGAGCTGGCCCGACCCGGTGCCGGCCCGTTCTGGCCGCCGACGCTGCCGGCCCTGCTGGACGCCGTCCGCGAGGACTGGCAGCTCGGCAAGGAACCCGCCGCACCGGTCCACCTCGGCCACGTACCGAACGGCCCGCGCCGCTGACCCGGTGATGCGGGCGCCACCGGCGAAACCGGCGGTCGGGCGTCAGCGCCGGCCGCGCCGGTCCTCCACCCGCCAGTCCCGCAGATCCAGCTCCCGGTCGTGCAGCGCGTCCGGGTTGATCAGTACGGACAGCCCGGCCGCCGCCAATTGCTCGAAGGCCAACCCGGTCGAGGACAGCAGCAGTTCGGTCGGCACCGAGACCACGATGGCCGGCCGCCAGGAGGGCAGCACCACCAGGCTGGTGCCCCGGCCGGCCCGCACCAGCTTGGCCGCCGCCCGCCGTGGTTGGCGCTGACCCAGCTGCGCGGCCGCCTCCAGATGGGTGGGGGAGGCCCCGATCAGGATCCCCAGCGGCGGACCGGCCGCGCTCACCGGCCCGGGGACCGCCTCCGCCACGGTGGCCTCCGGCTCCCGCACGTGCACCGCGTCCTGCGGCGAGCGCGGCTGGGGGTGGATCCGGCTGAGTCGGCGCGAGGGAGTCGGCCGTCTCGACCGCCGGAGCTGCCGACCGCCGGCCACCGGCTCGACCGCCGCATCCGGTACGGCCGGCGCCGCCGCCCGGACCGGCGACGGGCGCCCCAGCGTCAGATCGACCCCGGCGGCCTCCAGCAGCCGGCTCACCTCGGACAACGGCTGGTGGCAGGCGGCGGCCAGCTCGTCGAGCTCGGCACCCTGCTCGTACGCGGCGCGCAGCCGCAGGCCGAGCGCGCGCAGCAGCTTGGCGGCCGTCCGCTCCTCGATGTCGCTCACGACACCGGCCCCGGCCGACCGCTCGCGGCGGCCGGTCACCGGTGCGTCCCCTGACGGCCGGTCGGGCGGAGCGGGTTCGGACGTGGTCCGGTCGAGCGTGGTCATGGCGTGCGGGCCCTCCGTGTACTGGACACCGACGATCCTGCCCCACATGCGCACGACGGCCAAGGGCCGCTGGTCCGGTGACGTCCCGGCACCCGGAAATCCCGGCGCGCGAACCCGCCACCCCGGCTAGCATCGCAGCCATGAAGCCCCCGCACCTCGCCTGCTGCCCGAGCTGGTGGCCGTCCTAGGACGGCCACCCCGCACGCAGCACCACAGGGCCGTCCGTCCGGACGGCCCTCTCGTGTTTCCCACGGTCCGGGTCCGGACCCGGCGGACGGCAGCGCCCGCCCCCGAACCGTAGGAGAGCACCCGTGCCCACCCCCGCCCCCGACCGCCGCCGCCCCGCTCGCCGCCGCCGCGTCCTCACCGGCGACCGCCCCACCGGCCCGCTCCACCTCGGCCACTACTTCGGCACCCTGCAGAACCGGGTCCGGCTCCAGCAGACCGGCGTCGACCTGTTCCTGGTGATCGCCGACTACCAGGTGCTGACCGACCGCGACCTGGCCCACCGGCCCGCCGAACACGCCGAGAACCTGGTCCTGGACTACCTCGCCGCCGGCATCGACCCCGAGCTCGCCACGGTCTTCACCCACAGCGCGGTGCCCGCCCTCAACCAGTTGCTGCTGCCCTTCCTCAGCCTGGTCAGCGTCGCCGAACTCGGCCGGAACCCCACCGTCAAGGACGAGATCGCCCACTCCCGGCAGGCCGCGGTCAGCGGGCTGATGTTCACCTACCCCGTCCACCAGGCCGCCGACATCCTGTTCTGCAAGGCCGACCTGGTCCCGGTCGGCCAGGACCAGCTCCCGCACCTGGAGCTCACCCGCACCATCGCCCGGCGCTTCAACGACCGCTACCGCACCGACCTGCTGCCCGAACCGGAAGCCCTGCTCTCGGACACCCCGCTGCTCCTCGGCACCGACGGCGCCAAGATGAGCAAGAGCCGCGGCAACGCCGTCCCGCTCGGCGCCACCGAGGACGAGACCGCCCGCCTGCTCCGGGGCGCCACCACCGACGCCGACCGGCACATCACCTACGACCCGCAACGCCGCCCCGGCGTCTCCGGCCTGGTCCGGCTCGCCGCGCTCTGCCAGGACCGCGACCCGCACGCCGTGGCCGAGGAGATCGGATCCGGCGGCGCCGCCCGGCTCAAGGCCACCGTCACCGAGGCCGTCAACGAGCACCTGCGCCCGCTCCGCACGCGCCGGGCCGCACTCGCCACCGACCGCGGCCATCTGCGCGCCGTGCTCGACGCCGGCAACCGGCGGGCCAACGCCGTCGCCGACGCCACCCTGGCGGAGGTCCGGGCGGTGATGGGATCGGTCTGACCTCACAGCGGGGATAACGTGATCGGCCGAACCAGCCCGCCCGGAAGGCTCGATGATGCCTCGGATACCCGCCCCGCCCCGCAGCCCGGCCGCCCGGCCGTGCCACCTGGTCCCCGGTGACCAGGTGGCACTGGTCGCCCCCAGCGGACCGGTCGACCCGGCCCGGCTGGCACGGGGCGTCGAGATCCTCCGCTCCTGGGGCCTGCGGATCCGGTCCGCACCCCACCTCGACGGACGCCACCCCGTCCTCGACCACCTGGCCGGCACCGACGCCGACCGCGCCGCCGACTTCCAGCAGGCCTGGCTCGACCCCGCGGTCGCGGCCGTGCTCTGCGTCCGCGGCGGGTACGGCACCCAGCGGATGGTCGACCTGCTCGACTGGGACGCGCTGCGCGCCGCGCCCCCCAAAGTGCTGGTCGGCTTCAGCGACGCCACCGTTTTGCACGAGGCCGTCGCCCAGCGCCTGGCCATCCCCACCCTCTACGGCCCGATGCCCGCCAGCCTCACCTTCACCACGGACGGCCCGACCGCGGAGCACCTGCGCCGTACCCTCTTCCATCCCGGCGCCACCACGGTCCTCACCGGGCCGGCCGCCGCCACCCTGGTCCCCGGAAGGGCCCGCGGCGTCCTCGCGGGCGGCTGCGCCGCCGTGCTGGCGGCCGAGCGCGGCAGCAGCACCGGACGCCCCTCCTTCGCGGGCACCGTGCTGCTGCTGGAGGACGTCAACGAGCACCCCTACCAACTCGACCGGATCCTGACCCAGCTGATCCGCTCCGGGGCGCTGGACGGCGTGGCCGGCATCGCGCTCGGCTCGTGGGAGGGCTGCGGCCCGGCCGCGCGGGTCCGCGAGGTGATGCTCGACCGGCTCGCCCCGCTGGGCGTCCCGGTGCTCTGGGAACTCGGCTTCGGCCACGCCCCGTCCAGCCTGACCGTCCCGCTCGGGGTCACCGGCACCCTGGACGCGGACGCGGGCACCCTCACCCTCGACGAGCCGGTCCTGCCGAGCCCGCCGCACCGAGCCGGGCACTGAGTAGGGTGCGCGCATGTACGACGAAGGCAACGGCGCCAACGGCGCGATCACCCGGCCCGCCGACGCCGAGCGGCTGCCGGACGGCGATTTCGACGTGGCGGTGGCGAGGGCGCTGCACCTGCTCAACGGCCGGGAGGGCCGGAAGGGCCGGATCATCCTCGGGCTCGCCGGGCCGCCGGCCGCCGGCAAGTCGACCCTGGCCGGCCATCTGGTCGCCGAGGTGGTCCGGCGGGAGGGCCCGGACGCCGCGGCCTGTCTCCCGCTCGACGGTTTCCACCTCTCCAACGCCCAGCTCGACCGCCTCGGCCTGCGGGCCCGCAAGGGCGCGCCCGAGACCTTCGACTCCTGCGGCTACCTCGCGCTGCTGAGCCGGGTGACGACCGAACGCTTCCGGGACGTCTACGCCCCCGACTTCGACCGCGAACTGGACGAGCCGGTCGCCGCCCGCCATGTGATCCGGCCGCACACCCGCCTGGTGGTGACCGAAGGCAACTACCTCGCCGTGCCGGCCGCCCCGTGGCAGGAGGCCCGGCGGCTGATGCGGGAGCTGTGGTTCGTCGAGACCGACGACACCACCCGGGGCGAACGCCTGCTCCACCGCCACCAGGGCGGTGGCCAGCCACGGGAGGCCGCACTTCGACGGATCGCGGCCAACGACCACCCCAACGGTGAGTACGTGAAGGCGGGCCGGGCCGGCTGCGACTGGGTCCTCCGACCGGCGCATTTGCCTCCTGCCGCAGATGGGCGTAGCGTTCTCTAGTCGCTCGGCAGGGAGCACCGGACACGTATCTACGCGGACGGTCCCGGGGCGGCCAATCCTTGAAACACCACTTCTCATTCAGCTGGGCGTGCTCTGTCGCGTCCCGGTTCGAATTGTTGTGCGCGCTTTTATGGATTGCAGCTGGATTCGCTTTCGGAGCGAGGGTCGGCTAAGGTTTGAAACGTCGGACAGGCCGTCAGGCCGGACCGGCGAAAAGCAAGTCGGATCAGGAAGCCCCGGAAACGGGGCGGAAAACATCTGATAAGCTTGGAACACGAAAGAACGAAGCGCCCGGAGAGTTCACGAGAGTGGCTCGAAGGAAGTGTCCGTTCCTT
>NZ_JBFAQT010000055.1:0-35909 GCF_040678895.1 Kitasatospora sp. NPDC049258 | reverse complement strand
TCCACATGTTGTTAACAGATGCTCAATATAAACCCGGGGCCCGGGGTTGCGCCCCCCGGGCGGCCCACCCCGGCCCCACGCCCCCCCCGCCCGCGGGGGGGGCCCTTCGGCGTTCCCCGGCCCGCCCGGTCGGCGGCCCGGCCGGGGTGGGTGCACCCCGGCCGGGCCGGCCCGGTGGGCCGCCGGGCTCAGCGGCCGCGCAGCTCGCGGTACCGGGCGACCAGGGCGGCCGTCGAGCCGTCCAGCGCCGCCAGGCCCTCCCCGGTGAGCAGCACCGGCTCGATCCGCTTGGCCAGCACCTTGCCGAGCTCCACGCCCCACTGGTCGAAGGAGTCGATGTTCCAGATCGCGCCCTGCACGAACACCTTGTGCTCGTAGAGCGCGATCAGCTGGCCGAGCACCGACGGGCTGAGCTCGGTGGCCAGCACGGTGGTGGTCGGGTGGTTGCCGCGGAAGGTCTTGTGCGGCACCAGCTCGGCGGGCACCCCTTCGGCGGCGACCTCCTCGGGGGTCTTGCCGAAGGCGAGCGCCTGGGTCTGGGCGAAGAAGTTGGCCATCAGCAGGTTGTGCTGGGCGACCAGGCCGGGCTGCAGGTCCTCGACAGGCCTGGCGAACCCGATGAAGTCGGCCGGGATGACCTTGGTGCCCTGGTGCAGCAGCTGGTAGTAGGCGTGCTGGCCGTTGGTGCCGGGGGTGCCCCAGACCACCGGGCCGGTCTGCCAGCCGACCGGGCGGCCGTCCCGGTCCACCGACTTGCCGTTGGACTCCATGTCCAGCTGCTGGAGGTAGGCGGTGAACTTGGACAGGTAGTGCGAGTACGGCAGCACGGCGTGCGACTGGGCGTCGAAGAAGTTGCCGTACCAGACCCCCAGCAGGCCGAGCAGCAGCGGCACGTTCTGCTCCGGCGGGGCGGTGCGGAAGTGCTCGTCGACCAGGCGGAAGCCGTCCAGCAGCTGCCGGAAGGCGTCCGGGCCGATCGCGATCATCAGCGAGAGGCCGATCGCGGAGTCGAAGGAGTAGCGGCCGCCGACCCAGTCCCAGAACTCGAACATGTTGGCCACGTCGATGCCGAAGTCGGCGACGCCCTCGGCGTTGGTGGACAGCGCGACGAAGTGCTTGGCCACCGCCTCCTGGCCGGCGCCCAGCTCGGCGAGCAGCCAGGTCCTGGCGGAGACGGCGTTGGTGATGGTCTCGATCGTGGTGAAGGTCTTCGAGGCCACGATGAACAGGGTCTCGGCGGCGTCCAGGCCGTGCAGCGCCTCGTGCAGGTCGGCGCCGTCCACGTTGGAGACGAAGTGCAGGTCCAACCCGCGGTCGGCGAAGGAGCGCAGGGCCTCGTAGGCCATCGCGGGGCCCAGGTCGGAGCCGCCGATGCCGATGTTGACGACGTGCCGGATCCGGCGGCCGGTGTGGCCGGTCCACTCGCCGCCGCGGACCCGGTCGGAGAAGGCGGCCATCTTGTCCAGCACCGCGTGCACGGCGGGCACCACGTTCTCGCCGTCCACCTCGATCACGGCCCCGCGCGGGGCGCGCAGCGCGGTGTGCAGCACCGCCCGGTGCTCGGTGATGTTGATCTTCTCGCCGCGGAACATGGCGTCCCGCAGGGCCGCCACGCCGGTGGCCTCGGCCAGCTCGCGCAGCAGCGCCAGGGTGCGGTCGGTGACCAGGTGCTTGGAGTAGTCGACCTGCAGGTCGCCGACACCCAGGGTGTAGCGGCGGCCGCGGTCCGGGTCGGCGGCGAACAGCTCGCGCAGGTGCTGCTCGCCGAGCTCCGCCCGGTGCTTCCCCAGCGCGGCCCACTGCGGTGTGCGGTCCAACGGGGTACGGCCGGTGGCGGGGTTCTCCGACATCGGTTTGCTCCTCAGGATCATCCGGGTTGCGGTTACCGGCAGGGCCTGGCGGAGGGTTGCGCGAGGTCCGGCGGTACAGCGGTGCGTGCGCCGACTCCGTTGACGGCCTTGCCCACGGCCAGCCTAAGGCCACCCGCGCCCCGGGCCGCCACGGCGCCGCGCCCGGTCTCACCGGGTGTCACTTCGGCCCGCCGCGCCGCCGGGTCACCCGGTGTCACTTGCGGTCCGAGCGCAGGTCGAGCTGGCGCAGCACCTGGTCGGCGACCTCCGGATCGGCGCCGGGCTCGCTCCGGGCGGCGAGCACCTCGCGGCGGGAGGCGGCGATCATCTCCTGCTCGATGCCGTACGCCTTGCGCCACTGCGAGAGCCGGCGCTTCGCCTCGGCGGCCTCCTCCTTCTCGTACCGCTCGGGGTAGATCCGGGCGAGCCGGTCGTGCTGGCGCTCGCGCAGCCGCTCGACCAGTTCGGACGGCAGCTGGTCCTCGTCCTCCAGCTCGCCGAGGCGCTTCAGCCCGGCCTTGGAGGCGCGCCACCAGAGCTGCTTGGCGGCCTGCTCGTGGGCGTCGGTGCCGGCGTCCAGCCCGAGCCGCTTGACCAGCCAGGGCAGGCTCAGCCCCTGGATCAGCAGGGTGAAGAACACCACGGCGAACGCGACGAAGATCAGTTCACTGCGGCCGGGGAAGGGGGTGTGGTCCTTCAGGGTGAGCGGCACGGCGAGCGCCAGGGCCACGGTGGCCACCCCACGCATCCCGGACCACCAGAGCACCACGGTCTCCCGCCAGCTGATCGGGGTGTCCTCGTCGCCGCGGCTGACCCGCCGGGAGAGCCAGGCGGCGGGCAGCAGCCAGACCAGCCGGACCAGCACCACCGTGGCGATCACCGCCGCCGCCTCGCCGAGCATGCCGCGCCAGCTGTCCTTGACGTCAGCGAGCACGGTGGACAGCTCCAGCCCGATCAGGCCGAAGGCGACCCCGGTGATCAGGGTCTCGACGATCTCCCAGAAGGCGTTGCCGACCAGCCGGTACGCGACGTCGTCGGCGTCCGCCGCCCGGTCGGCCAGGTAGAGCGCGCAGACCACCACGGCCAGCACCCCCGAGCCGTGGCCGACCTCGGCCAGGGCGTAGGCCGCGAACGGGACCAGCAGGTTCAGCGCCACCTGGAGGGTCGGGTCGTCCAGGAGTCCGGCCAGCCGGGCGTTCAGCCAGCCGAGCAGGATGCCGATCAGCACCGCCACCACCGCCGACAGGACGAAGCGGGCCAGCGCGTGCGGGACCGAGAGGTCGTGGCTGACCACCGCGGAGACGGCCAGCGAGTAGATCACGATCGCGGTCACGTCGTTGAACAGGCCCTCGCTCTCCAGGACCGCGACCAGCCGGCGCGGCAGGCCGACGGCGTTGGCCACCGCGACCGCCGCCACCGGGTCCGGCGGCGAGACCAGCGCGCCCAGGGCCACCGCGACGGCCAGCGGGACGGCCGGCACCAGCCACTGGTAGACCCCGGCGACGGCGACGGTGGTGACCACCACCAGGGCCACCGCGAGCAGCAGGATGGACCGGATGTTGGTGCGGAAGTAGTGCACCGAGGAACGTCTGGCCACCGCGAAGATCAGCGGTGGCAGCACCAGCGGCAGGATCAGCTCGGGGTCGATCTTCACGTCCGGGAGCTGCGGGATCACCGCCATCACGATGCCGAGCAGGGTCATCAGCACGGGCTGGGGGATGTTCGTCCAGCGCGCCAGCGGCACCGTCACCACGGCGGCGAGCAGCACCAGGAAGAGCAGCGACAGCTGGGCCACCGGGTGATCCCTTTCCTCGGCCCGGGTCCGGCCACGGGCGCTCGGATCAGAATAAAAGCGGCAAACAATACCTATGCAGCGGCTCGCCGGGCCCGCCCCGCCCGCGGGCCGGATACCGATTGTGAGTTTCGGCCGCTGACCAGGTAATGTTCTCCGCGTCAGCAGGCGCCGCTAGCTCAGTTGGTTAGAGCAGCTGACTCTTAATCAGCGGGTCCGGGGTTCGAGTCCCTGGCGGCGCACAGACGGTCGAAGGCCCCCTCGCGAGAGCGAGGGGGCCTTCGGCGTTCTCCGGGCGCGGCCGGGTCCAGGGCGGCCTAGGTCATGTCTCACTGCCTAGGCGCCGCGGACCTCGTTCACGCACAGGATGTTTCCTTCGGTGTCCTTGAACCAGGCGGCCCGCATGCCGTCCGACTCGGCGACCCCGTCCAGGGTCTTCAGGCCGGGGAGGTCGTACTCCTCGAAGACGATCCCGCGCGTGCGCAGGTCCGCCATCTCGGCATCGAGATCGGCGACCTTCCAGCTGGCCAGGGTGTGCGCGGCCTGGCCCGCGCTGGGTGTCTCGTACAGCTCGAACTGCGTGCCGCCGCAGCTGAAGCCGACCCCTTCCGCGCCCTCCCGGGAAACGGAGAGGCCGAGGGTGTCACGGTAGAACCGCTTCGCACGGTCGATGTCGCCGACCGGGACGACCGCCTGCAGCGGAGCGTCTGACAGCATCGCCACCACCTCCTCCCTCCAGGCTAGGCAGGCTTCCCCCGGTCCGCCCGCCCGCACCGGCCGGGCACCCGAGGGTGACCGGCCGGTGACGGTGGGCGAGCGGATCAGCCGAAGTAGCTGTCGAAGTTCCTGGAGAACTCCTTGCCGCCGAACTGGTCCCAGTTGATCGACCAGGTCATCAGGCCGCGCAGGTCCGGCCGGGCACCGCTGCGGGGCAGGTAGCCGCCGCAGCCGGCGGCCTTGGTGAGGCAGTCCAGCGCCTTGTCCACCTCGGCCGGGGCGACGTAGCCGTTGCCCGCGTTGGTGGTGGCCGGCATGCCGATCGCCACCTGGGAGGGGGCCAGCGGCGGGAACACGTTGGCGGTGTTGCCCGCCACCGGGAAGCCGGTGAGCAGCATGTCGGTCATCGCGACGTGGAAGTCCGCGCCGCCCATCGAGTGGTACTGGTTGTCCAGGCCCATGATCGAGCCCGAGTTGTAGTCCTGGACGTGCAGCAGGGTGAGGTCGCCGCGCAGCGCGTGGATCACCGGCAGGTAGGCCCCGGCCCGCGGGTCCTGGCCGCCCCAGGGGCCGGATCCGTAGTACTGGTAGCCGAGCTGCACGAAGAAGGTCTCCGGCGCCATGGTCAGCACGAAGTTCTGGCCGTACCTGGCCTTGAGCGTCTTCAGCGCCGAGATCAGGTTGACGATCACCGGGGTGGTCGGGTTCTTGAAGTCGGTGTCGCCGGTGTTCAGCGAGAGCGAGTGGCCCTCGAAGTCGATGTCCAGGCCGTTCAGGCCCCACTTGTCGATGATCGCGGACACCGAGCTGACGAAGGCGTCCCGGGCCGCCGTGGTGGTCAGCTGGACCTGGCCGTTCTGGCCGCCGATCGAGATCAGCACCTTCTTGCCCTGGGCCTGCTTGGCGGCGATCGCGGCCTTGAAGTCGGCGTCCGACTCCACCGACGGGCACTCGGCGACCGAGCAGCGGTTGAACCTGATGTCGCCGGAGGTGACGGAGGTCGGCTCGCCGAAGGACAGGTTGATCACGTCCCAGGAGGCCGGGACGTCGGCCATCCTGGTGTAGCCGGCACCGTTGGCGAAGCTGGCGTGCAGGTAGCCGACCAGCGCGTGGGTCGGCAGGCCGCCGCCGGGCGGCTGCGAGGTGGGCGGCTGCGAGGTCGGGGGCTGCGTGGTCGGGGGCTGCGAAGTGGGCGGCTGGGAGGTCGGCGGCTGAGAGGTGGGCGGCTGGGACGTCGGCGGCTGCGAGGTCGGCGGGTTGGTGGGAGCCCCCGGGCCGTCCAGCGAGACGTCGTCCGCGTAGTAGGTGCCCTGGCCGTACCAGCCGTGGGTGTACACCGTGGCGCTGGTCTGGCCCGCGGCGGTGGTGAAGGAGACCGAGAGCTTCTGGTAGCCGCCGCCGGTGCTCGGGGTCCAGGTGCTGGTACCGCCGTTGACGCCCAGGTAGACGTAGGCGCCCTTGACGTACGCGCTGAGCGTGTACGCGGTGCTGGGCTGCACCGCGACGGTCTGGGTGCACTGGGCGTTGTCGCTTGCCGAGGCGGCCCCGGCCAGTGCGTAACCGCCGCCGTGGGACTGGCCGGTGACCACGCTTCCGGTGCCGCCGGTGCAGCTCCAGGGGGCGAGCGCGCCGGTCTCGAACCCGCCGTTGACCAGGAACTCGCCGGCGCTCGCGGAGCCGGCCAGACCGAAGCTGAGGGCGACCGCGCCGGCGGCGGCGACGGCCCAGGCGGTGCCGGCGGCGACCGCCGTACGGCTGCCGCGGCGGACGGCTGTTCTTCGGGGAGTACGCATGTGGGGATGCTCCTGCCTCAAGACATGGGGGCGCCCAAAAGCCTTGTGGGGGAAGGCCGGACGCGAAGCGGGCGCCACCTATTTGGACTAGACCACTGAAGCGAATCGGGCAGGCCGTGTCAATGGATCCGGAGCCGGCCCGGCCGCCTCCCGGCCCGCGCCCCGGCCGCCCGAGTCAGTCGCTGGTCAGAGCCTGGTCAGCCGCCCGTGTTCGCATGTTGCCCACGTGGGGCCGGCAGGGACGACGGCCCAGAACCGACGGAGGCGGTCGCATTGCCGAACTTCTCCCCGCGCGGAAACGGGTGCACGCGATGAGTGAATCCATACCGACGATCGAACTGCTCCGGTCGCTGCCCCGGTCCGAGCGCCGGGAGGCCCTGGAATCCCTCGTGGTGACGGAATTCAAGGCCAGCCTGCTGATGGACGAGGACGAGTACCTGCCGACCGACGAGAGCTACTTCCAGCTCGGCTTCACCTCGCTGCGCATCGTCGAGGTGAAGACCCGGCTGGAGGCCCAGCTGGGCATCGCGGTCTCCACCACCGCCCTGTTCAACAGCCCGACGATCGACCAGCTCCTGGAGCACCTGACGGGCGATCTGCTCGGCGACCTGTTCGACGAGCTCCCGGCCCGCTCCGCCCGCTGACGGGCCAAGGCCGGCACCTGAGCGACGCGCCGCAGCACGGCGGCTGACCAGTGAAAGGGAAGAACGGGAATGTCGAACAAACCGGAGCAGAACGAGCCCATCGCCATAGTCGGTATCGGCCTGCGCTTCCCGGGTGGAAACGAGTCCCCCGAGGGGTTCGCCGAATTCCTCGGCCAGGGCCGGTCCGGTATCCGCCCGGTGCCGGAGGACCGCTGGGACGTCCCGGCGTTCACCCCCGCCGACGAGGAGCAGAAGGGGAAGGTCCACACCACCGGGGCCGGCTTCCTCGACCAGATCGACCAGTTCGACGCCCAGTTCTTCAACATCTCGCCCAAGGAGGCGAACTTCGTCGACCCGCAGCAGCGGCTGCTGCTGGAGACGGCCTGGGAGGCGCTGGAGAACGCCAACATCGACCCGGGGACGCTGCGGCACGGCAACGGCGGCGTCTACATCGGCGCCAGCTCGATCGACTACGCGCTGGAGATGGAGGGCCTGCCCTACGAGGAGCTGGACGGCCACCTCGCGGCGGGCATCACGCTGTTCCCGCTGTCCGGCCGGCTGTCGTACTTCCTCGGCCTGCGCGGCCCCAGCCTGAGCGTGGACACCGCCTGCGCCTCCTCGCTCACCGCGATGCACCTGGCGGTCGAGGGCCTGCGCAGCGGCGCCACCGACATCGCGCTCTCCGGAGCGGTGAACTGCCTGCACCACCCGCGCATCTTCGTGATGTTCTCGCAGGCCAACATGCTTGCCCCGGACGGCCGTTGCAAGACCTTCGACGAGTCCGCCGACGGCTACGTCCGGGCCGAGGGCTGCGCCGTGCTGGTGCTCAAGCGGCTGTCGGACGCCGAGCGGGACGGCGACCGGGTGCTCGCGCTGGTCCGCGGCACCGCGATCGGCGAGGACGGCGAGAGCGCCGGGCTGACCGTGCCCAACGGCACCGCCCAGGAGATCGTGATCCGCTCCGCGCTGCGCAACGCGCACCTGGAGCCGGCCGACATCCAGTACGTCGAGGCGCACGGCACCGGCACCCCGCTCGGCGACCCGATCGAGATGGGCGCGATCAGCGACGTGTTCGCGAAGTCGCACACCAAGGAGAACCCGATCACGGTCGGCTCGCTGAAGACCAACCTCGGGCACATGGAGCCGGTGGCCGGCATCGGCGGCGTGATCAAGACCGTGCTGCAGATGCGCACCGGCACCGTCTTCCCGCACCTCAACCTGAGCACCCCCTCCGGCCGGATCCCGTGGGACTCCATCCCGGTCACCGTGCCGACCGAGGCCAAGCCCTGGCGGGCCGAGACCCGGCGCGCGGTGGTCAACAGCTTCGGCTTCGCGGGCAGCATCGCCGCCGCCGTCCTGGAGGAGGCGCCCACCACCGCGGCCACCGACCCGGCGGCCGGATCCGGCGCGGCCGCCGCGGCCGAGGGCGGCCACGTCTTCACCATGTCCGCCAAGACCAAGCGCTCGCTGCAGCTCCAGGTGGAGCGCTACCGGCGGCACCTGGAGCGGCACCCGGAGCTCGACCTCGGCGACCTCTGCTACACCGCCAACGTCGGCCGCAGCCACTTCAGCCACCGGATCGCCGGGCAGGTCACCGACCGCGAGTCGCTGGACGCGCTGCTGGCCAAGCACGCCGGCACCGAGCCGGCCGGCCCGCGCGGCGACATCCGCAAGGTGGCCTTCCTGTTCACCGGCCAGGGCTCGCAGTACCCGGGCATGGGCGCCACGCTGTACCGCCAGTTCCCGCTGTTCGCCGAGCACGTCGACGCGTGCGACCGGCTGTTCGCCGGGCACCTCGGCCGCTCGGTGAAGGACGTGATGTTCGACCGGGAGGGCCAGGGCGAGCTGCTCGGGCAGACCCTGTACGCCCAGCCGGCCCTGTTCACCCTCGAGTACGCGCTTGCCAAGCTGTGGATGTCCTGGGGCGTGAAGCCCAACGTGCTGATCGGGCACAGCATCGGCGAGGTGGTCGCCGCCGCCGTCGCCGGGCTGTTCGACCTGGCCGACGCCACCACGCTGGTGGCGACCCGCGCCACGCTGATGCAGTCGGTCTCCGCCCCCGGCGGGATGGCCGCCGTCGCGGCGCCGGTGGAGCAGGTGGCACCGCTGCTGGAGCCGTACCCCGACCTGGCCGTCGCGGCCGTCAACTCGCCCGAGCAGACCGTGATCTCCGGCGGGTCCGCCGCGCTGGCCGCCGTGGTGGCCCAGCTCACCGAGGCCGGGCTGCGGGTCAAGGAGCTGAAGGTCTCGCACGCCTTCCACTCGCCGCTGATGACCGAGGTGTTCGACGAGTTCCGCGCCGCGATCAAGGACATCGCCTTCCGCGAGCCCTCGCTGACCCTGATCTCCAACCTGACCGGCAAGGTGGCCAGGTTCGCCGAGATCAGCGACCCCGAGTACTGGATCCGGCACATCGGCGAGGCGGTGGAGTTCTCGGCCGGGATGCGGACCCTGGAGCGGCGCGGCAAGCACGCGATCATCGAGATCGGTCCTTCGCCGGCGCTGACCGGCGCCGCCAAGCAGTCGGTGACCCCGCAGGACCACCTCTGGATCGGCGGCACCAGCCCCAAGGACACCGACGGCCGGGCCGTGCGGGCCGCCGTCGCCCAGTTCTACACCGCCGGGCTGGCCTTCTCCTGGCAGGGCTTCCACGCCGGCCGCGGCCACCGGCTGGTGTCGCTCCCCGGCTACGCCTTCGACCGCAAGTCGTACTGGCTGCCGAACCGGGCCAACCGGCACGGCCTCGGCGCCCGCGGCGGCGACGGCCGCGCCGCGGTCCACCCGCTGCTCGGCAGCGAGACCAGCACTCCCGAGCAACTGGCCGAGGGCATCCGCGAGTTCAGCAGCTCGGTGAGCCCCGCCCAGCCGGCCTACCTGGCCGACCACGTGGCGATGGGGCAGGTGGTCTTCCCCGGCACCGGCTACCTGGAGATCGTGCTCGCCCTGCTGGACGCGGTGCACGGCCACACCCGCCGCCCGGTCCGCGACGTGGGCTTCCGGGAGGCGCTGTTCCTGGACGAGGAGCGGCCCACCCGGCTGCGGACCCGGCTGCGCCCTGGCCCGGACGGCACCGGCACGGTCGAGATCGTCAGCCTGGCCGAGGCGGGCGACGCCCAGGGCGGGGCCGCCGTGATCGAGCGGCTGCACGCGGTCGCCACCGTCGGCGCCGAGTCGGAGGTCTCCGACGAGCTCACCGACGCCGCGCGGGAGCTGATCTCGCTGGCGGCCGCCGCCGGCAACCCGGAGGACGTGCTGCGGGCCGAGGACGTGTACGCCGCGTACTCGGGCGCCGGGCTGGACTACGGTCCGGAGTTCCGGCTGATGCGCTCGGTCGACCGGTACGCGGGCGACCTGACCGTCGGCGAGCTGGAAGGCCGCTCGGCGGGCGCGTTGGAGCACCTGCCGCCGGCCCTGCTGGACGCCGCGATGCACAACATGGCGGCGCTGGCGGACGACGGCAACGACTACCTGCCGGTCCGCTTCGGCCGGTTCCGGCTGTTCCGCAAGCCCAAGGCGGCCACCCTGCGCACCCTGCTGCGGGTGGTGCCGGCCGACACCGACGAGGTCGACCTCAGCGCGGACCTGCTGGCGCTGGACGGCGACCGGCCGGTCTTCGAGCTCAAGGGCCTCGGCCTCAAGCGGGTCGCCGAGACCTTCGCCGGGGCGCGCCGCAGCTTCTTCCACGAGATGCGCTGGGTCAAGCGCTCGCCGGCCGGCCCGAACAGCGTCACCGGACGCCACCTGCTGGTGGTCGGCCGGCCGGCCGCCGAGTTCGCCGACCTGGCGCCCCGGCTCGCCGAGCAGAACGGGCGGCTCAGCTTCGCCGCCACGCCCGCCGAGGTGACCCGGGTGCTCGCCGAGGAGCAGATCACCGACCTGGCCTGGTACTGGCAGCCGGGCGACGGGCACAGCGGCGCCGCGGCGCTGCGGGCCGAGTCCGAGCGCAACTACACCGCGCTGCTGGAGCTGCTGGCGGCCCTGGAGCAGGCCGGCTTCGGCCGCAACCAGCGACTGTGGCTGGTCACCGAGCGGGCCCAGTGGCTGTACGGCGACGAGCCGGGCAGCGGCGCCGCGCTGGCGGCCGCCAGCCTGTGGGGCTTCGGCCACGTACTGCTGAACGAGTTCCCGGCGTACCGCACCACCCTGCTGGACCTGCCCGGCACCGGCGGCCACCAGCCGCTGGTGGAGGAGCTGCACGCCCGGGAGAGCGGCGAGTTCCAGATCGCCTACCGGGAGGGCTTCCGGCACGTGCGGCGGCTGCTGGCGGTGGACCCGCGCGCCCGGCAGGACGCCAACTTCGGGCTGGCCATCAAGGAGTTCGGCCAGTTCGGCGGGATCAAGCCGGTGCCGGCCGAGGAGGTGGCGCCGGTCGGCGACCAGATCCAGGTCGAGGTGCACGCGGCAGGCCTGAACTTCAAGGACGTGCTGAACGCGCTCGGCATGCTGAAGGACTTCGGCGACCAGCCGCTCGGCTTCGAGTGCGCGGGCACCGTGGTGGCGGCCGGGCCGCAGGCGGAGTTCGCGGTCGGCGACGAGGTGATCGTCAACTACCTCGACCTGTTCAAGCGCCGGGTGACGGTGCCCTCCGCGGTGGCCGTCCGCAAGCCCGCCAACATCGACTTCACCGCCGCGGCCGGTCTGATCTCGGTGTACGTCACGGCCTACTACGCGCTGCACCACCTGGCCGAGATCAAGGCCGGCGACCGGGTGCTGGTGCACGCGGCCGCCGGCGGCGTCGGCCAGGCCGCGGCGCACCTGGCCCGGCTCGCGGGGGCGGAGGTGTTCGCCACCGCCAGCCCGCACAAGTGGCCGCTGCTGCGGGCCCAGGGCATCGAGCACGTGATGAACTCGCGCACGCTGGACTTCGCCGACGAGATCGAGCGGACCACCGGCGGCCGCGGCGTCGACATCGTGCTGAACAGCCTGAACAAGGACTACATCCCGGCCGGCATGCGGGCGCTGGGCGAGGGCGGCCGGTTCATCGAGCTCGGCAAGGTCGGCGCCTGGACCCCCGAGCAGGTGGCCGCCGAGCGGCCCGACGTCACGTACCACAACTTCGACCTGAGCGAGCTGCCGCAGGAGCAGCTGATCCCGCTCAACCAGGAGATCATGCGCACCGTGATCGCCCTGGTCGAGGCCGGGCAGCTGCCCCCGATCGTCGCCACCTCGTACACCCTGGACGAGGTCGAGGAGGCCTTCGGGGTGCTCAGCCGGGGCGCCAACGTCGGCAAGCTGGTGCTGGACTTCGCCGGTGAGCGGGCCCCCGCGGCGCGCGAGGTGACGATCAGCCCGGACCGCACCTACCTGATCACCGGCGGGCTCGGCGCGCTCGGCCTGGTCACCGCCGAGAAGCTGGTCGACCTCGGTGCCCGGCACCTGGCACTGGTCAGCCGGCGCCCGGAGCCGGCCGCCGACGTCAAGCACCTGCACGACCGGCTGGCCGAGCGGGCCGAGGTGACCGTTCTGCAGGGCGACATCGCCGAACCGGCCGACCTGGCCCGGATCGTGGCGCAGCTGCACGCGGGTGCCCACCCGGTGGGCGGCATCATCCACTCGGCCGGCACCGTGGACGACCGCCCGATCCCGGCCCAGACCTGGGAGAGCATCGACGAGGTCTTCCGGGCCAAGGTGTACGGCAGCTGGCTGCTGCACGAGGCCGCGGCGGACTTCCCCGAGCTGGAGTTCTTCGTCGGGTACTCCTCGGCGGCCTCGGTGGTCGGCGCCCCCGGCCAGTCCAACTACGCGGCGGCCAACTACTTCCTGGACACGCTGCTGCACTGGCGGGCCGGGCAGGGGTTGCCGGCGCTGTCGGTGAACTGGGGCCCGTGGGCCGAGGTGGGCATGTCGGCCCGGCTGGACGAATCGCTGATCAAGAAGTGGGAGGACGAGGGCATCCGGCTCTTCACCCCGGCGAAGGGCACCAGGGCGCTCGCCTCGATGCTCGGCCGGCCGGTGGCCCAGATCGTCGCGGGTGAGGCGGACTGGGACAGGTTCACCGCCGCCAAGCCGGTCGACGACGCGCTGTACGAGCTGCTGGTGCGGGGTGGCGCGGACGCGGCACGGAGCCTGGACCTGGACGCGCTGGTGGCCCTGCCGAAGGCCGAACGGCTGGTCGCGATCGACGAGTTCGTCCGCTCCCGGGTGGCCGACGTGCTGCACTTCGAGGACGCCGACGCGATCGACTCGTACACCGAGTTCGTCCAGCTCGGGCTGGACTCGCTGGTGGCGGTCGAGCTGAAGAACTCGCTGGAGGCGGCCTTCCGGGTGCCGCTGCCGCCGTCCCTGGCCTTCGACCACCCGTCCGCCGGGCAGCTGAGCGAGTTCCTGGAGCAGCAGATCGCCCCGGCGCCGGCCGCGGCCTGACGCCGGTCCGGGTGGGGCCGCAGGCAGCTGCGGCCCCACCCGGCCTGACCGAGATCGGACGGAGAGGATCATGAACCAAGCAGCAGAGGCCACCATCGGCGCCCGGGCCGCCCGGCACGCCGCCGAGCGGCCCGAGCACACCGCCGTCGTCTGCGACGGCCGCGAGCTCAGCTACGCGCAGCTGCACCGGGAGAGCAACCGGACCGCCCACGCGCTGCGTTCGGCCGGGCTCGGCCGCGGCGCCCGGGTCGCCTACCTGGGCCGGGAGACGGAGCACTACTACGACCTCGCGGTCGGGTGCGCCAAGAGCGGCGTGGTGCTGGTGCCGATCAACTGGCGCCTGACCGCCCGCGAGGTGGAGCACATCCTGGCCGACTCCGGCGCCGAACTGCTCTTCGTGGAGCGGGAGTTCCTCGGCCCGGCGGAGAAGGCCGGCGCGGCCTCGCTGAAGGCGCTGGTGGAGCTGGACACCGACCGGGACATGGTCGGCGGCTTCCTCGCCTGGAAGGCCGGCGCACCGGAGACCGATCTCGACCACCGGGCGGTCACCGACGACCCGGTGCTGCAGATGTACACCAGCGGCACCAGCGGCCTGCCCAAGGGCGTGGTGCTGGCGCACCGGAGCTTCTTCACCTTCATCGAGTCCATGCGGCGGCACGGCACCGACTGGATCGACTGGCGCGCCGAGGACCGCACCCTGATCTGCTTCCCCGGCCTGCACTCGGCCGGGATGGCCTGGTTCATGCACACCCTGAACGTCGGCGGCACCAGCGTGATCATGCGGATGTTCAACGCCGAGGAGGCGGTCCGGCTGATCGAGCGGCACGCCGTCACCACCACCTGGGCCGCGCCCGCGATGCTGGACATGATGCTGGCCGAACGCGGCGTCACCGCGGAGACGTTCAGGTCGCTGCGCAAGGTGGTCTACGGCGGCGCGCCGATCTCACCCGCCCTGCTGGCCCGCTCGATCGACGGCTTCGGCTGCGAGCTGGCCCAGATGTACGCGGCCGCCGAGACCGGCAGCGTGGTCACCTGCCTGGCGCCCGCGGACCACGTGCCGGGCAACCCGCGGCTCACCTCGGCCGGGCGCTCCTGCCCGGGCAACCGGGTGCGGATCGTCGACGACGAGGGGCGGGAGCTGCCGCCCGGCCGGATCGGGCAGGTCTGCGTCGACACCCCGGCGCACTTCGTCGAGTACTGGCAGCAGCCCGAGGCGACCGCCAAGGCGCTGGTGGACGGCTGGCTGCGGCTGGGCGACCTCGGCTACCTGGACGAGGACGGCTACCTGTTCCTGTGCGACCGGATCAGCGACACCATCATCGTCGCCGGCCAGAACATCTACCCCGTCGAGGTGGAGAACGCGGTGCGCGAGCACCCGGCCGTCGCCGACGTGGCGGTGATCGGCGTGCCCGACCCGCGCTGGGGCGAGACCGTCCGGGCCTGCGTGGTCCGCGCCCCCGGCGAACGGATCAGCGGCCGGGAGCTGATGCTCTTCCTGCGCGGCCGGCTGGCCGACTTCAAGATCCCGAGCAGCTACGACTTCCTGGACGTGCTGCCGCGCAACCCCACCGGCAAGGTGCTCCGCCGGGTCCTGCGGGACCAGCTGGCCGCACAGAGCCCGTCCTGAGGAGGTCCTTTCGATGGCCGACCGCACCGCCCCGGTCACCGGCCGCTGGTTCCAGGCGGAGTCCGATCCGGACGCGCCGACCCGGCTGTTCCTGTTCCACTACGCCGGCAGCGGCGCCTCGATATACCGGGACTGGCTGCCGCTGCTGCCGGCCGACGTCTCGGCGCAGTTCATCCAGCTGCCGGGCCGTCAGGACCGGCTCAAGGAGCAGCCGTTCACCGAGATCGAGCCGCTGATCGAGCAGCTCGCGGACGAGTTCGAGGCCGAGCTGGACGACCGTCCGTTCGCCTTCTTCGGCCACTGCATGGGCTCACTGCTCAGCTACCGGCTGGCCGAGGAGGTGGGCCGCCGCGGCGGCCCGGCCCCGGTCCTGCTCGGTGCCTCCGCCTGGGCGCCGGTCGGCTTCCGCACTCCCCCGGTCGAGCAGCTGGACGTGCCGGAGGAGGAGATCGTCGAGTGGGCCCGGGGTCTGGGCTCGCTGCCGGAGGAGATCCTCAAGGACCGCCAGACGCTCGACATGATGATGCCCACCATGCGGGCCGACCTGCTGGTCTGCGCCAGCTACCAGGACGACGGCGCGCCGGTGCGGTGCCCGATCGTCAGCTACAGCGCCACCAAGGACCCCTTGGTGGAGCCCACCGCGATGGCCTCCTGGGCGCCGCGCACCCCCGAGTACCTGGGCAACCGGGTCTTCCCCGGCGGGCACTTCTTCCTGCACCAGGAGACCCTCTCGATCACCGCCGACTTCGTCCGGCTGCTGCGCCGGCAGGTCAGCGAAACCGTCTGACCGACGCCCCCGAGACCCACCGCGACCCACCGAGACCCACCGAGACCCACCGACCATCACGAGAGGAGACACCGGCATGACCAACCCCAACGAGTTCGCCGACCGCTACGTCGCGCTCTGGAACGAGAGCGACCCGGCCGCCCGCCGCAAGGCCGTCGAGGAGCTGTGGGCGCCCGAGGGCAGCTACTTCAACTTCCTCGCCGAGTCCAAGGGCCACCAGGAGATCGCCGCCCAGATCGGCTACGCGCACGACGCCTACGCGGTCGGCGGCTTCGCCTTCCGCTCCTCGGCCAACGCGGTCGGCCACCACGGCACGCTGCGCTTCAACTGGGTGATGGTGGCGGCCGACACGGGCGCCCTGGAGGCGGTCGGCTTCGACTTCGTGGTGCTGGACGACCAGGGCCGGATCACCGCCGACTACCAGTACATCGACACCCCGCCGTCCTACACCGTGCCGCCGCCGGCGGCCGCCTGAGCCCACCGAGGCCGGCCGGGGGTTGCAGCCCCGGCCGGCCTCGGTGCGTCCCGGCCCGGTCGCGGTGCGGCCGCGCCGCACCCGGTCGCGGTACGGCCCCGCCGCCGGCCGGTCAGCCGCGCAGCAGCGCGCCGGTGGCCGCGTCCGCCGGGAAGAAGGTCTCGATCGCCAGCTCGGCGACGGTGATGTCGAGCGGCATCCCGAAGGTGGCGATGGTGCAGAACAGCGCCAGCTCCCGGCCCCGGTGGTCGAGCCGCAGCGGCACCATCAGGTCACCGGTGTCGGGCACCTCGGGCTCCGGGCCGCCGGTCTTCGGGTAGCCGCTGAGCTCGCGGTACAGCTCGGTCAGCCGCGGCTCGGCGGTGAGCGCGACCCGGCGCTGCAGCCGGGTGAGCAGGTGGGCCCGCCACTCGGCGAGGTTGAGGATGCGCGGGGCCATCCCCTCGGGGTGCAGGGCGAGCCGCAGCGCGTTCATCGGCGCGCGCAGCAGGTGCGGGGCAGCGCCCTCGGTGAAGACCGCGAAGCCCCGGTTGTGCTCGACGATGTTCCAGCCGCGGTCCACCACCAGCGCGGGCAGCGGGTCGTGGCCGGCCAGGATCTGCCGCAGGGTGTCACGCACCGGGGCCATCTCCTGGGCGTCCAGCGGCGAGTCGCCGAAGGCGGGCGCGAACCCGGCCGCCAGCAGCAGGTGGTTCTGCTCCCGGTGCGGCAGTTCGAGCTGCTCGGCCAGCCGCAGCAGCATGTCCCGGCTGGGCGCGGAGCGGCCCGTCTCCAGGAAGCTCAGGTGTCGGGTGGAGATCTCCGCGCGGGTGGCGAGCACGAGCTGGCTCAGCCCCCGCTGCTCGCGCCAGTGGCGCATCAGCTCCCCGACCGGTCGCTGGACCCGCCTGTCCGTGGCGGTGGGCACTCTGGTCACCTCTCCACCCTGCGGCATCCGGGCCGGTCGGCACAACTCGCCGGACCGACGGACCGTCAGGATCCTTACGCGCAAGGCGGGGGGACGGCTGCGAGCCGTCCCCCCGCCGACTGCCTGTCATCAGATGGTGAACCGGTAGTGGGCGGTGAACAGGCCGTCCTCACCGCGGATCAGGAAGTCCACGCCGGTGACCGCCGGGCCGCCGTCGGCCGGGGTGAGCTCCCAGGTGTAGCGGACCGCGTTGTGCTGGGTCGAGGCGTGGCCGTGCAGCCGGCGGACCTCGCCCTGCGGGGTGGCGGCCAGCGCGGTGAGCACGTCCCGCTCAGCCGACGGGTCCACCAGCCGGGCGTCCTGGCTGTACAGCGCGGCGGCCTGCTTGCGGCGGAGGTCCTCGTCCGCCTCCCCGCCGAGCGCCAGCAGCCGGCCGGCCAGCTCGTCCAGCTCGGCGACCGGGGCCGGCGGCTCGTTGAACTGGTAGTCGACCCGGAGCCGGCCGGCCTCGTCCAGCAGGACGAAGTCGAAGCCCACCGCCAGCACGTCCCGGCTGGCGCCGGGGGTCATCTCCCAGTTGAAGACGGCCGCGTCGTGGTGGGCGACCAGGTTGTCCCGGTGCCGGAACAGCAGGCCCGAGCCGCCCACGAACTGCTCGTAGGCCTCGGTCACCCGGGCGTGCAGGGCGTCGGTGCCCCGGAACACCCGGGTCTGGGTGTAGTGCACGCCGTCCGCGGTCCAGAGCTGGGCCACGGCGGCCCGGCGGGTGGTCGCGTCGGGCTCGTTCCAGACGGCCACGTAGCGGTCGAGCAGGGTGTCGGTCGCGGTCACGGGATTTCCTCTTCCGTTGGTTCGCAGGGGTGGACGGCCACCCGCCCCGGCCGTGGTGCTGGTCGGCCGGGGCGGGGTCGGTCGGGGTGGGTCACTTGCCGGAGTTGCCGCGCGGCAGGGCCTGCACCAGGGCGGCGAGCAGCACCGCGACGCCGACCAGGAAGACCACGCTGAGGTCGAAGGCGTGCGGGTAGTCGCCGACGGCGGGGGTGTTGCCGAGCGCGTTGTAGAAGATGATGCCGATGATCGAGACGCCCAGCGCGTTGCCGATCTGCAGGGCGGTGGTGAGCACGCCGGAGGCCGCACCCGCGTACTGCGGGGAGACCCGGGCGAGCACGGTGGAGGCGAGCGGGGCGACCGCCAGACCCATGCCGGCGCCGTCGATGACCAGGCCCGGGATGAGCCAGGTGATGTGCCCGGTGGTGCCGATCTGCGAGGCGGTGATGCCCAGGACGACCAGGCCGGCGCCCATCAGCAGGGCGCCCACCGCGATCACCTGGCGGCCGAGCTTGGCCGCGAACTTGCCGGCGTTCATCGAGGTGTACATGTACCCCGCGCCGATCGCCGCGAACAGCAGACCGGCCTGCAGGGCGTCCAGACCGCGGCCGCGCTGCACGTAGAGGGCGAAGACCAGGAAGAACGAGGCCTGGCCCATCCAGAAGACCAGCTGGCTGGCGAGGCCCGCGACGAAGGCGCGCTCGCGGAACAGCGACAGGTTGACCAGCGGGGACCCGCCGCGGGCGGCCAGCTTGCTCTCCTGCAGGCCGAACAGGGCGAACAGCACCACGGCCGCGCCGAAGCTCAGCCAGGTCCACAGCGGCCAGCCCTTCTCCCGGCCCTCGATCAGCGGGAGCACCAGGGCCACCAGGGCCAGGGTGATGACGGCGACGCCGATCAGATCCAGCTTGGGCTTGCCCGGCGCCCGGGTCTCCGGGACGTACTTCAGGGTCAGCGCGATGATCGCGGCGCCGATCGGCAGGTTGACCAGGAAGCAGGAGCGCCAGCCGAGGCCGGCGATGTCCGCCTGGATCAGCAGACCGCCGATGAGCTGCCCGAACACCGCGGCCAGGCCCATCGCCAGGCCGTACCCGGTGAACACTTTCAGCTTGGCCGCACCGGTGTAGATCGTGCCCAGGATGGCCAGCACCTGGGGGGCGAGCAGGGCCGCCGAGATGCCCTGGCCGACCCGGGCCGCGACCAGGTACTCGCCGCTGGTGGCGATGCCGCAGAACAGCGAGGCCACCGTGAACAGGGCGAGACCGAGCAGGAACATCTTGCGGCGCCCGTAGAGGTCGCCGAGGCGGCCGCCGGTGATCAGGCCGACGCCGTAGGCCAGGCCGAAGCCGGCCACCACCCACTCGATCGCCGAGGCGGTCGCGTTCAGGTCGGCCTGGGTCGACGGGATGGCGACATTGACGATGAAGAAGTCCAGCGTCGTCATGAATACGCCGGAGAGCACGATCGGCAGAATCGCCCGGTGTGGCTCGGCCGCGACGTCCGCGACCGGCGCCGACGGCGCTGCCGTGGCGGGGTTTGTCTCAGTGGTCATAGGTCCAACTCCTGGTCGATCACGAAGTCCTGCTCTGCCACAGCCGATCCGGAGGCTGTGTCCAGCTTGGCCGCCCCTGACATGGGCGGTCAATTACCTGGGAGGTAATGCGGTACGGCCCCGCAGGCTGACGATTCGCTGACGAACGGTATTCCCGCCAAGTCGCCCGAAAGCCCTTCCGGCGGTACCGTCGGATGGATTTTCGGGATTCCGTTCGGGTGATTGATGATCATTTTCGAGAGCGCGAAACTGGTCGCCGTGGCACATGGTCGGGAGAGCCGCCCGATGTGGGACGTCCCCGGAAAGCACGGTGACAGAGCACCCTGGAGCCACCGCGGACCGGCGGTGGAGCGGCGCTGGAGCACCGGTCGGGCGCCGATCGACGGCGATCGAGGCCTCCAGCCGGATTCAAGCCCCCGACCCGACAATCCGCACGCCTGTTCCGCCGGCAACCAACCGCTCATCACCACAGGGGGAACACATGCAGTTCAGGATCCTGGGCCCGGTCGGGGCCGTCGTCAACGGCCGCTTCGCCACCATCCCCGGAACGAGACAACGCACCCTGCTGGCCACCCTGCTGATCCGGGCCCGGCGCCTGGTGCCCACCGAGCAGCTCTACACCGAGCTCTGGGGCGACAACCCGCCGGCCACGGTCGAGAACTCCCTCCAGGCCCACGTCTCCCGGCTGCGCCGCACGCTGCGCCGGCTGGCCGGCCCGCACGGCGAGGTGCCGCCGCTGATCACCCAGGCCTCCGGCTACATCCTGGACGTCGCGCCGGAGGACGTTGACCTCTTCCTCTTCCGCGAACGGCTGGCCGCCGCCCGGCACGCCGTCACCGGCGACCCGGAGGTGGCCGGCTCGCTGCTGGAGGGGGCGCTCGGCCTCTGGCAGGGCAGCCCGATGCAGGACGTGGCCCCCGGACCGCTCTGCCAGAGCATCGCGCTGCAGCTGGACGAGGAGTACCTGGCGGCCCAGGAGGACCGGCTCTGGATGGGTGCGCTCTGGGGCGAACCGACGCACGTGATAGGCGAGTTGAAGCGGATGAGCGTGGCCCACCCGTGGCGCGAGCGGATCACCGAGATGCTGATGCGGGCGCTCTACCGATCGGGCCGGCAGGCCGAGGCGGTCGAGGTCTACAACACCGCCCGCCAGCGGCTGATCGACGAGCTCGGCATGGAGCCCTCCCCGCAGCTCAAGCAGCTGTTCCGGGAGGTGCTGATCCAGGCCCCCGCCCTGCACCAGCCCGCGGCGCAGCACCTGCTGCGTACCGCCTGACCGGCCGGCCGGGGTCCGGACCAGGACCGCGTCCGGACCGAAACGGCGCGACGCCCCTCGGGGGTGTCGCGCCGTTTCGGTGTTCAGCTCTCGACCGCTCCGCCCGGCAGGATCCGCCGGAAGCCGGTGTAGGGCACCAGTGCCTCGGGCAGCAGCACCGAGCCGTCCGGCTGCACGCCCTGCTCCAGCAGCGCCGCGACCGTCCGGCCGATCGGCAGCGCCGAGCCGTTCAGGGTGGCGGCCGGCAGCTTGCGGCCCTCGGCCGTCCGGTGCCGGATACCGGCCCGGCGGGCCTGGAAGCCGCCGCAGTCCGAGACCGAGGAGATCTCCCGGTAGGAGTCGCTGCCCGGCAGCCAGACCTCGATGTCGTAGGTCATCCGGGCCGAGAAGCCCATGTCCCCGGCCGGCAACAGGACTACCCGGTACGAGAGTTCGAGTCGACGAAGGCACTCCTCCACCTGGCCGACCATCAGCTCCAGCTGCTGCTGGGCCTCCTCCTGCGCGCAGATCCGGACCAGCTCCACCTTCTCGAACTGGTGCAGCCGCAGCACCCCGCGGGTGTCCCGGCCGTACGAGCCGGCCTCGGCCCGGTAACAGGGCGTGCGGGCGGTCATCGCGAGCGGGAGGTCCCGGTCCTCCAGCAGTTCCCTGGCCACCAGGTTGGTCAGCGGCACCTCGGCGGTCGGGATCAGGAACAGCTCCCGCCCGCCCACCGAGGTGGCGAACAGGTCCTCCTGGAACTTGGGCAGCTGGCCGGTGCCGGTCATGGTCTCGCGGTTCACCAGGTGCGGTACCGAGTACTCGGTGTAGCCGTGCTCCCGGGTGTGCAGGTCGAGCAGGAACGAGGCCAGCGCGCGCTCCAGCCGGGCGCCCGCACCGCGGCTGACGCTGAACCGGGCCCCGGACAGCGCGGCGGCCCGGCCGGCGTCCAGCACGCCGAGCGACTCACCGAGGTCGGCGTGGTGGCGGGCCTGGCCGGCCGCCGGGCGCAGCGGCGGGCCGCCCTTGCGGACCTCCACCGCCTGCTTCTCGCTGTCGCCGTCCGGCACCGCGTCGAGCGGGAGGTTGGGGATGCCCATCAGGGTCTCCTCCAGCTCCTGCTCGACGGTGCGCAGGACGGCCTCGGACTCCTGGACCTGGTCGCGCAGCCGGCGGGACTCCTCGCGGGCCGCCTCGGTCGGCTGCGGCCCGCGGGAGGACCGCTTCAGCTCGCCGCGGAGGCGGTCGACCGTTTCCAGGGCCTCGACCCGGCGGCGGTGCAGCGCGCCCAGGGCCTCCAGGTCGAGCCGATGCCGGCGCCGGGCGAGCCGGCGCACCGCCTCGGGACCCAGCTCGATCAGCTCGCGTACGTCGTGCACGGGACTCTCCTTCGGAGCGAGGACGGTTACATCGGCGAGGTCGCCCATGGGGGCGCCGGGGGTGCCCCGGCCGGAGGCTGGGGGCGGAACTGCGCGAGGCGGAGAGCTCGGGCCCGCCCCTTCCGACGTCGCGCAGTTCCTCGCGCCCCTGAAGGGCATGCGGTGCGTTTGACGGCCCCGGCGGGGTCAGCGGGTGGGGACGAGGTCCGGGGTGGTGGGGTGGGTCGGGGTGGCGGGGTGGGTGGTGCGGCGGCGCAGGCCGTGGGCGAGACCGAGCAGGCCGACCACCGGGACGGTCCAGGGCAGGGCCGAGACCAGGGCGTTGTGGGTGCCGGTGAGCAGGTCGAAGTTGCCGACCACCAGCCAGACGGTGACGGACAGGCCGGCGAAGCCGAGCAGCGGGGCCACCACTCCCTGCCAGACCCCGGCCACCGCCCCCTTGCGGGCGAGCCCGAGCACGGAGAGCGCCGCCAGCGCCTGCAGCACCACGATCCCCAGCGTCCCCAGCCCCAGCATGCTGGTGGTGAGGTCCGCGTACGGGTCGAGCCCGGCCAGCGCGAAGCCGGCCACCACCACCACGCTGAGCACGGTCTGCGCGATGCTGGCCAGGTGCGGCGAGCCGTACCGGGGGTGCACCGCACCGAGGCGGCGGGGCAGCAGGCCATCGTCGGCGAGCACCTGGGCGTACCGGTTGGCCGCGCTGTGCAGGGCCAGGGTGGCGGCGAACAGGCTGGTGCAGAGCATGATCTGGAGCACCGTGGCGCCGGTCTGCCCGAGGTAGTCGGTGCCCAGCACGAAGAACAGGTCGCCGAGCTGCTGGCCGGCCGTCTGCCGGACGGCGTCGGTGCCGATCGCGCCGACCGCCGCCCAGCTGGTCAGCGCGTAGAAGCCGGCGATCAGCACCACCGCGATGTAGGTGGCCCGCGGCACGCTGCGCCGCGGGTCCTTGGCCTCCTGGCCGTACAGCGCGGCGGACTCGAAGCCGATGAAGGAGACGAACGCGAACATCAGCGAGACCCCGAGGCCGGGGCCGGTCGCGATGTGCGGGGAGAAGGACTCCAGCGGGAGGGCCGAGGCTCCGTGCCGGCCGAGGATGGCCAGGTCCAGCGCGGCCAGTACGCCGATCTCGCCGAGCATCAGGACGGCCAGCACCCGGGCGCTGACCGCGATGTCGCGGTAGCCGAGCACGGCGACGGCCACCAGGCCGACCGCGGCGCACAGCTGCCAGGGCAGGTCGAGGCCGTGGGCGGCGAGCACCAGCCGGGTGAAGTAGCCGAGCGCGCCGACCAGTCCGACGGTGGCGCAGTTGTAGGCGAGCAGCGCCACCCAGCCGCTGCCGACGGCCGGTGCCCGGCCCAGGCCGTCGGCGATCGAGGCGTAGAAGCCGCCCGAGCCGCCGGTCCGGCGGGCGCTCACGGCGTAGCCGACGGAGAAGCAGAGCAGGGTGACCCCGGCGAAGGCGAAGGCCGCGGGCACGCCCGAGCCGGTGCCGATCGCGAAGGCCAGCGGCACGGTGCCGACCATGGCCGAGAGCGGGGCCGCGGCGGCGACGATCAGAAAGACGATGTGACCGGTGGTCAGGCGTCTGGAGGTCTGGGGTTCGGCGGTCATCGGAGCGCTCCAGGTGGCGGAAGGTGCGGAGGGGTTGGGGATCCGGCGTGCCGGGCGGGGCGAGGGGGGAGGTCGCCCGGCCCGGCACGCCGGTGTCGGCCGGTCAGGGTGCGGCGACTGCCAGCACCGCGTTCTGCCCGCCGAAGCCGAGGGAGGTGCTGAGGGCCAGCTCGATCCTGGTGCCGGTCTCCTCGGTGGCGACCTTGATCTCCACCTCCGGGTCGAGGGTGTGCAGGTTGGCCGTGGGCGGCACCAGTTGCTGCTCGATCGAGAGCACGGTGAAGACCGCCTCGATCGCGCCGGCCGCGCCCAGCAGGTGGCCGGTGACCCCCTTGGTGGAGGTGACCAGCGGGTCGCCGGTCAGCGTCCGCCGCAGCATCCGGGCCTCGGCCAGGTCGTTCAGCGGGGTGGCGGTGCCGTGCGCGTTGACGTGCTGGACGTCGCCCACGCCGGCCCCGGCGTCCGCGAGCGCGGTGCGCACGGCGCGCTCCACGCCGAGCCCCTGGGGGTGCGGCGAGGTCATGTGGTGGGCGTCCGCGGTGGCGCCGTAGCCGGCGATCCGGGCCCGGATCCGGGCCCCCCTGGCCCGGGCGTCGGCGGCCCGCTCCAGGATCAGCACACCGGCGCCCTCCCCCGCGACGAAGCCGTCCCGGTCCAGGTCGAACGGCCGGGAGGCCGTCGCCGGGTCGTCCTCGCGGCGGGAGAGGGCGCCCATCTGGGCGAACCCGGCCATGACCAGTGGGGTGATCATGGCCTCGCTGCCACCCGCCACGACCACATCGCAGCGGTCCAGCAGGAGCAGGTCACGGGCGGTGCCGATGGCGGTGGCACCGGAGGCGCAGGCGGTGGCGACCACCAGGTTGGGCCCGGTGGCGCCGAACTCGATGGCGGTCTGGCCGGCCAGCATGTTGGGCAGCTGCATCGGCAGCAGCAGCGGGGAGACCCGGGAGGGCGACTCCTCGACCAGCACCCGGTGCTGGGCCTCCACGGTGCCGGGGCCGCCGTCGGCGCAGCCCAGCACCACACCGACCCGCGCCCCGTCCCAGGTCTGCGGGTCGAGCCCGGCATCGGCGATCGCCTCCCGGGCCGCGACCAGCGCGAACTGGGTGAAGCGGTCCAACCGGTGGGCCCGGCGGCCGCCGAGCAGCTGCCCGGGATCCCAGTCGGGCACCCGGCAGGAGATCCGCACCGGATTCCCCTCCAGCGCGGGGTCGAGCGCTGCGGTCGGGCGGCCGGCCCGGACCGCCGCCCAGGAGGCGGCGGTCCCGATCCCGGCCGGGGTGACCAGGCCCAGCCCGGTCACGGCGACGTCGATGCCGGCCATCAGACCCGTGCGCTCCGCTCTTCGATCAGGCGCGCCATGTCACCGATGGTCTCGGCGTCCAGCAGCTCGTCGTCGCTGATCTCGACCCCGAGCTCCTTCTCCAGGACGAGCGAGAGCTCGACCACGGCGAGCGAGTCCAGCTCCACGTCCTCCTTCGTGGCCTCCGGGGTGACCTGCTCCGGGGACACCTTGAGCTTGCTGACCAGGATTTCCTTGAGCGTCTCGAACATCGGACAGTCCTTTCCGGGGTGTGGCGTCAGTGCCCGAGGTCGGGCCAGGTGATGGTGGTGGCGCCCCAGGCCAGCCCACCGCCGAAGGCGGTGAGCAGCACCCGGTGGCCGGGCCGCAGTTCGCCGCGTTCGGCGGCCTGCGCGAGCAGCAGCGGGATGGACGCGGCGCCGGTGTTGCCGACCCGCTCGATGTTGGACAGCCGCCGCTCGGCCGGGATCTCCAGCCGGTCGGCGACCGCCTGCAGGATCCGGGCGTTGGCCTGGTGGGCCGCGAAGCGGTCGAGCTGGGAGAGCTCCCAGCCGGCCGTGCCGACCGCCTGCCGGGAGGCCTCGGTCATCCGCTCGACCGCGTGCCGGTAGGTGGCCCGGCCGGCCATCTGGAAGTACTCGTCGCCGGGCTTGGGCTCCTGCCGGGCCGAGCGGTGCCGGGAGCCGCCGCCGGGCACGGTGATCAGCTCGGCGTTGTCGCCGTCGCTGCCGAGCACGATCGGGCCGACCGCACCCGGCTCGTCCGCCTCGCCGGCCCGCAGCACCACCGCGCCGGCCCCGTCGGCGAAGATCACCGCGGTGGTGCGGTCGCCGGGGTCGATGATGGTGGTGAAGGCGTCGGCGGCGATCAGCAGCACCCGTTCGGCGACGCCGGCGGCGATCAGGCCGGAGGCGGTGGCCAGGCCGTAGAGGAAGCCGGTGCAGACCGCGGAGACGTCGAAGGCGGCCACCCCGCCGAGGCCGAGCCGGGCCGCGACCGCCGGGGCGGTGGCCGGGCACGGGTGGTCGGGGGTGGTGGTGGCCAGGACGACGGCGTCGACCTGGGAGTCGTCCGCGGACTTGAGGGCCCGTCGGCCGGCCTCCACCGCCAGGTCGGAGGTGGCGGTGCCCGGGGCGACCATGTGGCGGGTGGCGATCCCGGTCCTGGACCGGATCCACTCGTCGGAGGTGTCCAGCCGGGTGACCAGGTCACCGTTGGTCACCAGGTCCGGCGGGACGTAGCTGCCGACCCCGACGATGACCGCGGCGCGTCCCGGCGGCGGGCCCGCGGTCATACCGCGTCACCCCCGCCGCTCGTGAGCACCTCGACCGGCAGGCCCATGTACGCCATCCGGGACTCGGCCATCTCGTCGGTCCAGCGCTCGGCCATGTCGTAGCGCTGCTCGGGCGTGGTGTCGAGCAGCCGGACGCCGGGCCAGACCTCGTAGTCGCCGATCAGGTCGGCGTGGTCGAACATGCCCTGCTGGAACAGCTCCTCGCGGTGCAGCACGAACGGCTTGTCCGGGATCTCGTCCCAGAGCTTCACGCCGGCCCGCAGGATCTCCAGCAGCCGCGGCCGGTACTCGGGGTGGGCGGCCACGTGGTCGCGCAGGATGGTGCTGGCGACCGTCAGGTGGCGGATCTCGTCGATGGCGGTGCCGCGGGAGATCTCGCCGGTGGCCGGGGAGAGCGGGGTCCACTTGCGCTCGCTCAGCTCGGCGGCCGGGGCGAGCACGCCCTCGATGACGATCGCGAAGACCGCCACCCCGCCGATGAAGTCGCCCTGGTCGCGGACGATGTCCAGGGTGAAGTCCTCGACCGGCTGGAGCACCGTGCGCCGGTAGTCGGCGGCCATCTCCTCGATGTCCCGCAGCAGGGTCGCCTCGGGCAGGCCGAGTTCGACCAGGTGGTTGCGGAACACCCGGGCGTGCCGGGCCTCGTCGAGCAGCTGGGTGGCGTAGAACTCCAGCTCCGGGATGCCCGGGGCGATCGCCACGTAGTACGACAGCAGCCTGGTGGCGATCTCCTCGGAGAGCCCCCGGAAGCCGAACTCCAGGGTGAGCGCCTCGCGCAGCGGGCCGGGGCGCCGGAGGAACTCCGGGACCTGCGCGTTCGCGTGGTGCCCGGTGACCCCGCGCTCGCGCAGGGTGCCCTGCGCGACCTCGGTGATCCAGTAGGCCAGGTTGCACTGCTCGGGGCCGAGGGTGAGCTCCTTGGCTCCGTCCAGCAGACCGGGAGCCTCGTCCCAGTCCGCCTCGGGTGCCACTGAACCGGTCATGTCGGTACTCCTTGCTCGGGTGGTCGTGGTGGTGGGTCCCTCAGGCGTCCGGGGCCGGCTGGAGGGCGCCGGCGAACAGGCCGCCGGCGAAGCTGAGCAGCGGGGCGCCCTCGCCGGTGGCCGCGTGCACCACCTGGCCGAGCAGGACCTCGTGGTCGCCGACCCGCACGCACTCGGTGACCCGGCAGGCGTAGTGCGCCAGCGCGCCCTCCAGCAGCGGCGCGTCCGCGTACGGGGCGGAGGTCCAGGGCAGGCCGTCGAACTGCCGGGCGCCGTCCGGGCGGGAGCTGTCGGCGAACCACCGGGCCACCGGTCCCTGGTCGCCGCCGAGCACGTTGACCGCGAACCGGCCCTCGGCGACGGCCAGTTCGGCGAGCACCGAGCCGGACTTCAGACAGGCTCCGAGGATCAGCGGGGTGAGCGAGACGGTGGTGACGGTGGAGACCGTCGTCCCGTGCAGCCGCCCACCGTGGCTGACCGTCAGCACGGAGACCGGGGAGGCCAGGTGGCGCAGGGCGCGGCGGCGCAGCTGGGCCGGCGAGGGCGCGGTGCGTACCTCGGCGGCGGTGCTCACCGGGTCGCTCCGCGCAGGACCGGCTCCGGTGCGGCCTCTCCCCGGGCCGCCGGGCGCCGGTCGGCCGGCAGGTGGCCCACCGGCACCGGGTCGAAGGTGTGCGCGATCGGCTTGGGGTGGGCCAGGCCCAGGTCGTCCAGCAGCCGCAGGTAGCCGGTCTGCCGGACCGGCTCGAACGGCAGCGCGAAGGACTTCATGAAGTTGCCGAACAGGCCGCGGTCGCCGAACAGGTGGAACGGGATGACCAGCAGCGCCCACTCCGGCTTGACCAGCCAGCACCAGAGCGCGGCCACCGCGCCCTGGGTGATCAGGCTGTGCATGATGTTGTAGGCGACGTAGTAGCCCTTGGCGATGGGCTGGCCGCCGGACTTGCGGAAGGCGAGCGCGCCCGGGATGTAGCCGATCAGGTCGATGTAGAGGAACAGCCCGATCGCCGGCAGCCAGCGGACGTCGCCGAGGTGGGCGATCAGGACGCCGGTGGTCACCGCGAAGGCGACCAGGTACTCGGCGCGGTGCAGCGAGTAGGTTCTCGGGGTCTCGAAGGGATTTGCCTGGTCCATTGCTTCACTCCTGGAGCGGCGGGCCGAAGGGGAGGTGGGTCAGCGGGCGGCCGCGGCCGGGGTGGTGAGCTCGATGTCGCCGACGATCCGGGTGCCGGCGAACAGGCCGGTGACGGCCCAGGCGACGGTCTCCCGGATGACCCGCTCGGCGATCGGGTCGAGGATGCCCTCCAGGCTCGGGATGCCGAAGTCGAAATCGGCCTCGAAGTGCACCGCGACGTCCTCGCCGTCCTGGCTCAGCCGCCAGGTGCCGGTGAAGCTGTCGAAGTCGCCGTCGGTCTGCTCGAAGCGGATCTCCAGCTGCTCGGGCAGGAAGGTGTCGGCCTCGGTCCAGCGCAGCAGGCCGCTGCGGAAGTGCAGCTCCCAGCTGGAGCTGCCGACCGGCTCGGGGAGGGTGGAGTGCACGGTGGTGGCCCGCACGTGCGGCGCCAGCTCCGGGTAGCGCTCCCAGCGCAGGACGGCCGCGTAGACGTCCTCGGCGCGCTCGGAGCTCACCACGGCGTCGAGTTCGACGTGTCGCATGGGTCAGTTACCGCCTTCCGGCATCTTGGCCGAGCCCGAGATCAGGTCGAGGGTGGCCTTGTGGAACGCGTCGAGCAGGTACTCGACGTCGGTGTCGCTGAGGATGGCCGGCGGCGTGAAGCGCACCACCGAGCTGCCGTTCATGGAGTGGTTGGCGACCACGCCGTGGTTGAAGAGCTCGATCAGGAGCTCGCCGGCCAGCCCGGCCTCGACCAGCTCGACGCCGATCAGCAGGCCCTGGCCGCGGACCTCGACCACCAGGTCGGGGATGTTGCGGTGGGCGATCTCGGCGATCCGCGGCAGCAGCCGGGCCCCGAGCTCCTGCGCCCGGGTGACCAGCCGCTCCTCCTGGATCGCCTGGACGGCGCCCTGGACGGCCGCCATCAGCAGCGGCTGCCCGGAGAAGGTCGCGGTGTGGACGTAGGGGTCCTTGTCGAAGGGCTTGAAGGCCTGCCGGGTGGCGATCGCCGCGGAGACCGGCACCACGCCGCCGCCCAGCGCCTTGCCGGCCAGCAGGACGTCCGGCTGGACGCCCTCGACGTCCGCGCCCCACCACTCGCCGAGCCGGCCGAAGCCGGTCTGCACCTCGTCCAGGATCAGGAAGCCGTCGAACTCCCGGACCAGCTCCTCCACCCGCTTGAGGTAGCCCTTGGGCGGGATGATCACGCCGCCCTCGCCCTGCACCGGCTCGATGATCACGCAGACCTCGCCCGGGTGGGCGGCCAGTTCGGCGCGCAGCACGTCCTCGTCGCCGTACGGGAGGTGGGTGACGTCCGGGATCAGCGGCCGGAACGGTGCCTGGTAGACCTCCTTGGCGGTGGCCGAGAGGGCGCCGAGGGTCTTGCCGTGGTAGCCGCCCTTGAACGAGACGGTGCGCTTGCGGCCGTTGGCCCGGGCCAGCTTGAGCCCGGTCTCCACCGCCTCCGCGCCGGAGAGCGCGAAGTGCACCCGGTCCAGGCCGTCCGGGGTGACCGAGGTGAGCGCCTCGGCGGCCCGGGCCACGGTGGGCTCCAGCAGGATCCGGGTGGCCACCGGGTGGGTGTTCAGCTGGCGGGTCACCGCCTCGATCACCAGCGGGTGGCGGGCGCCCATGATGAACACCCCGTAGCCGCCCGCGTTCAGGAAGCGCTCGCCGTCGCTGGTGGTCAGCCAGGCACCGGAGGACTCGACCTCCATGTGGCTGCCGAACAGCTCGGCGAGGGTGGCCCGGCCCTTGCTGAGGTGCGCGCGGTACAGGTCGAGGATCTCCCCCTCGGTGTCCACCCGGCCCAGGTCGGCCCGGGTTTCTTGGATCACGGTCACGTCTGAACTCCTCTTCGAAATGACGACCGGTCAGGACAGGTCGAGGGACTCGCCGTTGAAGTACGCCAGCAGCGCCTCGGCCGCACTGGCCCGGGACGGCGGGTGGAAGGCCAGCGGGCGCACGGCGGTGGCCTGCTTGGCGTGGTCGGAGGAGCGGATGAAGTCCAGCCCGCCGAGCAGCTCCAGGGCCTGGTCGGCGGCGCGGTTGAGCGCCTCCTGCGCGGCGAACCGGGCCACCAGCACCTGGGCGACCGCCTCCTCGCCGCCCACCCCGTCGCGCACCGCGCGGGCGGTGCCCTCCAGCAGGCCGGCGGCGGCCTCGATCCGGATCACGGCGTCCGCGCGGTCGCCCGCGCTGCCGCGGCCGCGCTGCAGGACGTGCTCGACCAGCCCGGAGGCCGCGCCCAGGTAGCCCGAGGAGATCAGCAGCTCGAACCAGACGAAGCCGGCGTTCTGCAGGTCCTCGATCCGGTGCGGGTCCTCCTCGGTGGTCCGGATCACCAGCTCCTCGGGCACGAACACGTCGGCCAGCTGCACCTCGTCGCTCTCGGCGGCGGCCAGCACGTCGTTGCCCCAGAACGGGTGGACGGTCAGGCCCGGCGAGTCGGCCGGGATCAGCGCGAGCGCCAGCTCCGGTCGGCCGTCGGCACCCGGCACGGCGATCGAGGCGGTCAGCAGGTCCATCGAACCGGCCAGGCTGCAGGGCTTCTTGGAGCCGTTCAGCCGGTAGCCGCCGACGGTCACCGCGGCGGTCACCGCCGGGGTCAGGATGTTCTGCTGGGTCCGGCCCTCGGCCCAGCCGGAGGCCATCAGCCGCTGCCGGGGCACCACGCTGTGCAGCAGCGACAGCTGGGCCTCGGTCAGCCGGTCGGTCCCGTCCGCCAGGGCGTAGAGCATCGCGGCGGTGAAGTGGTGCATGGTCACCGCGGCCGCCAGCGAGGGCGACAGCGCGCCCAGCGCCCGCTGCACCCGCACCGCGTCCAGCGGGTCGGCGCCATGGCCGCCGTAGGCGACCGGGACCAGCAGCGCCACGCCGTCGTGGGCCCGGAACAGGTCGATCACCGGGCTGTCGGCGGCCTCCCGCTCGGCGTACGGGATGTCGGCGAGGGCCTTCACCAGGCCGGGGTGGTACCGCTCGCTGGTCTCGCGGGCGGTTTCGAGGGAGCGCATGGCAGGACAACCTCCAGCGGGGATCGGACGGGGGCGGGGTCGGGCCGGGGCCCGGGAGCGGGTCGGTCTCAGGCCTCGAAGGCGCCGAACACGGCCTCGATCGGGCTGACGTCGCGGGCGACGCTGACACCCTGGATGTGCGAGGTCTTGAGCATCGGGTAGTTCGCCTCGCCGTAGACGCCGCCGGTCAGGCCGGTGCCGCCGTGGCTCGGCAGGTACGGCAGGAAGCCGATGTGCGAGTCGTTGATCTTCAGCAGGCCGCCGTTGGTGACCCGCTGCACGAAGGCGTTGATCACCCGGGCGGACTTGGCCCAGAGCGAGTTGCGCAGGCCGTACTCGTTGCTGTTGACGAAGTCGATGAAGCTGTCCAGCAGCTGGTCGTTGGGCGCCGCCTCGGGCACCACGATCGGCAGCAGCGGGAAGAAGGTCTCGTGCCGGACCACGTCGTGCTCGCGGGCGCCGGCCAGGCCGTTCACCCGGACCACGGTGGGCTGCAGGAAGACCCCGGTCTCGGACGGCGTGCCGTCCACCTCGGTGCGCTGCCCTCCGGTGACCAGTTCGGCGCCGTGGTCCAGGGTCTGCTTCAGCAGGCCGAAGAACTTCTCGCTCCGGCGGACCGGCGAGAGCAGCACGTCCTCGTCCTCCGGGTAGCCCGGCTTGACGGTGGCGACCTGCTTCTTGACCTCCTCGATCAGCTCGTCGGCGATCGAGGGGTGCGCCAGCACGTAGTTGGGCACCATGCAGATCTGGCCCGAGCCGTAGAAGGACTCCCGGATCGCCTCGGCCGCGTACTTGAGGTCCGCGCCCTCCCAGACGATGATGCCGTCGTTGCCGGCCAGCTCCAGGATCGGCTTCTTGCCGTGCGCCACGCACTGCTCCTGGAAGCGCAGGCCCTCCTGGCTGCCGCCGATGTAGAAGATGTCGTTGACCAGCGGGCTCTCCACCCAGCGGTCCAGGGTCTGCTTCGGGTTGCTGCAGACCGCGTTGAGCACCCCGGGCGGGGCACCGACCTCGTCCAGCAGCGGCGCCACCACGTCGCGCAGCACCCACATGGTGGACAGCGCGATGCTGCGCGGGGCCCGGACGATCACGGCGTTGCCGGCCATCAGCGCGAGCACCGCCAGCGCGGCGCTCGGCGCCGGCGCGTTCTGCGGCGGGTTGAAGGCCACCACGCCGTCCGGCTGCCGGCGCACGATCAGGCGGCGGCCGTTGTGGTCGAACTCGGTGTGCATGCGCTGGCGGTACCAGTCGATGCTCTCCTCGCTGTACACCTGGAGCAGGCAGCTGAGCTCCCAGCGGGCCAGCTTCACCGGGTGCGCCTCGGAGACCAGCATGTCGACGAACTCGTCCTGGCGGCGCAGCAGTTCCTCGCGGAACAGGGTGCCCAGGCGCAGCCGCCGCTCCAGCGGGACGGCCGCCCAGCCGGGGGCGGCGGCCGCGGCGGCCTCGGTGGCGAGGTCGATCGCGGCGTCGCCGGCGATCGCGCAGCGGCCCACCACGTAGGGGTGGTCGGCGGCGTCCGAGTCCGGGTCCTGCTCCAGCGCGCGCTTCAGGCTGACGCTGGTGAACACGTCCTCCAGCAGCGAGCGGGCGCTGACCGTGTAGACCCAGCCGTCACCCTCCACGTCCTTTCCGGCGATGTACAGCTGGTAGCTGCTCAGCGGCTTTTCCCGACCGCCGGAATTACCGGGAAGAATCCCCGACGCCGTTTCGTCAAGAAGCATGATCAGGCCCTTCCGAAGGCACGGTTCCATGTCCGAATCGACTTGATGGTGACAAGCGGGTCTGACCCGCCCCTGACACGGAACTGATGCCGCCGCCCGGGCCGCGGCGCGGCCCCGGAGCAGCCCCGGAACGATCCCGGACCGGCCCCGGAACGGCCCCGGAACGACCGATGCCCGGCCGCCAGAGCAGGCGACCGGGCATCGGACTCGCGCGGAGAGGGCAGGATTCGAACCTGCGAAGGCGGGCAGAACCACCCGACCGGAGCCGAAGCCCCGGCCCCCGATGAACCGCTCCGGGCACCTCTCCTCGTGCTCGGAGCGGTACTCCGCGCCGTTCACGAGGACAAGATTGCCAGCCTTTCCTGATATTCGCCTGACCGGCCGCTGACACCGCGTCACGGACTTTCTCCAGGCCTTTCCCCTCGTCATTTCCGGGTGCTGTACTTGCGTTACCGCCACACCCCGCGAAGGGAAATCCAGATGTCACCGTCCGCCGCGACCGCGACCGAGGCGAAGAGCCCGGTCCTGTCCGCCGTCAGCACCCACACCCAGTCCGAGAACCCCAGCTCCTTCCTCGCCCTGAACTCCGGCAACAGCGTCTTCACCACCCCGGGCGCCGACGGGCTCGCGGTCTACCGCCGCACCGGCCGGCACCTGGTGCAGTTCGGCGGACCGTTCGTCGCGCCCGAGACCTACGACCTGCTGCTGGACGGCCTGGTCGACCACGCCCGGGAGCAGGACCTCCAGCTGGTCGCCGTCCAGCTGCAGCGCGCCGACGCGGAGCGGTACGCCGCGCACGGCTTCACGGTCAACCAGCTGGGCGCCTCGTGGGCGGTCCACCTCCCGGACTTCAGCCTGCGCGGCACCCGCTTCATGCAGCTGCGCAACAAGATCTCGCGGGCCTTCCGCAACGGCCTCCAGGTCAAGGAGGTGGCGGCCGAGGAGTGGCAGGACGGCATCGCCGAGATCGACAACGCCTGGCTCGGCTCCAAGGGCGACCACGCCCGGCAGCTGGAGTTCCTGGTCGGCCAGATCGGCGGGCCGGCCCAGGCGCACCGCCGGCTGTTCGTCGGCACCATCGACGGCGCCCCGGTGGCGTACATCTCCTACTCCCCCGTCTACGGCAGCCGGGCCGGCTGGATGCACGACCTCAGCCGCCGCATCCCCGGCGGCTCCCCCGGCCTGATGGAGGCGATCAACTCGACCGCCATCGAGGTGTTCCGCAGCGAGGGCGTCGACTGGCTGCACTTCGGCTTCACGCCGTTCACCGGGCTCGGCGAGGAGAACGAACTCCCGGGCTACAGCCCCTCGTTCCAGTGGCTGATGCACTTCCTGTGGGCGCACGGCGAGGCCATCTACCCGGCCCAGACCCAGCTCGCCTACAAGGAGAAGTGGGCGCCGGACGTGCTGCTGCCCGAGTACGTGGCCTTCCAGGGGCCGGCCTCGCTGGCCTCCTTCGCGCACATCTTCCGTGCCTGCAACGCCTTCTGACCCGACCGACCCCACCACAGGAGAGCACTCATGACCGAGCAGGACCTGACGACCGACGCGCTGAAGGAGAAGGTCGTGGAGTCGTTCATGGCCATCATCGGCGCCCCTGACGACCTGGCGACCGCGCGGGCAGCCGACGACGTGGTGCGCGCCCTGGACGCCCGGCTGATCGCCGAGGCGGCCGGCGTCTGAGCCCCCCGTACCGCACCGGCGAACGGCGCGGTGCCCAGGCCCCCGTCCCCGCGGGCCTGCGGCACCGCGCCGTTCGCCTCCCCGCCCCCGCTCGCCCCTGCCCCGCCCGCCCCTGCCCAGGAGCCGCCATGTCGTCGCCCGCACCGCACCGACCGGCCGTCACCCTGACCGTCCTGCGACCGGACCAGCACCCGGCACCGGCAGCGGCGCCGGCGCCCCCGGCCGGCCCGGGCCGGCTGCTGCTGGCCGTCGCCGACGCCGGGCTGGCCTTCGCCCTGCTGCTGCCGCTCTGGGAGCTCGGCGAGTGCGGCTACCGGCTGCTGTGCGGCTGAGCCGTGGCCCGCGCCGGGCGCTCCCCCGCCGGTCACGCCGAAGCGCCCCGGGGCCCGGCTCCGTCCACCGTGAGGTGGGACGTCGCCGGGCCCCGGGGCCGCGCTGTTGCGAGATGGTCAGTTGGCGCGCGCCTCCTGGGCGAGGAACGCGGCCATGGCCGTGACCGTGGGGTGCTCGTAGGCCACCGCGGGCTCCAGGTAGAGCTCGAACTTCTCCTCGATGTCGCCGAAGAGGCTCAGCGCCGCCACGGAGTCCATGCCGAACTCAGCGAACGGCATCTCGGTATTGATCTCGCTCTCCGGGCGGGAGAGGTAGCTGCTGAGCCGCTCGACCAGCCAATCGCGGATGTCCTGCTCCACCTGCTCAAGGTGAATCGATCCCTGGACTGTCATCAGATACTCCTTCGCAGTGGCGTCTCGCCCGCAGGGTGCACCTCCTCCCTCAAGAGCGACTCGAACCGATCTGGATCTGCTGCTCGCGGGCCCCGGGCGGGCCGTCCGGTCGGGCGGGGCCGACCCGGCCCTCAGGCCGCCGTGCGCCAGCTCCGGGGCGAGGGGTAGTCGATGCCGACCGGCCGCAGCCAGGTCTGGGCGCGCCGCGCGGCCGGCCCCGCGGCCTCGGCCCGGGCGGCCAGGACGGCGGCCAGCACCACGGTCAGCGCGGCCAGTTCCTCGTCGGTCAGCGAGCCTCGTTCGACGATGACGGTCATCTGCACTCCCTCACGTGGGCGGGTTGCCGTGCTTGCGGCTGGGCAGGTCGGCGTGCTTGGTGCGGAGCATGGCCAGGGCGCCGGCGAGCACGGTGCGGGTCTCGGCCGGGTCGATGACGTCGTCCACCAGACCCCGCTCGGCCGCGTAGTACGGGTGCATCAGCTCGCTCTT